>DOTV01000086.1:13021-17535 GCA_003520925.1 Bacteroidales bacterium
TTGTTAATATCAGTGCTGTCGACATACCAGGCATCGATCAGGCCGAGTGTTCTTCCGATTTTGATTGTGTTTTCGTTAAGAACCTGGGAAAAACCCGGAATACCGATAATCAGAAATATTGTTGCAAAAGTTATGATCTTTTTCATATTGAAGCTGTTGCTCGTTGCTTGTTGCTTGTTATTGGTTTATAACGTTTATTTCGATGTTTTGTTTGATAGCCTTATTGTTTCCCCTTTAAGCCGTTATGCCGTCTTTCCCTAATGCCGTTATGCCTTTTCTTATTCCCATTCAATAGTTGAAGGTGGCTTTGAGCTTATATCATAAACGACCCTGTTGATACCTTTTACCTTATTGATTATTTCATTTGATATTGATCCAAGAAAATCAAAGGGCAGATGTGCCCAGTCGGCCGTCATACCGTCGGTGGAAACCACTGCCCTAAGCACTGCTGCATTTTCATAAGTTCTTTCATCACCCATAACACCTACAGATTGAACAGGAAGAAGTATTACCGCCGCCTGCCAAACCGAATCATACAATCCATGTTTTTTAAGTCCATCAATGAATATCTGGTCGGCGTCTTTTAAAATCCCCAGTTTTTCCCTTGTCATCGGACCGAGAAGCCTTATTGCCAGTCCGGGCCCTGGAAACGGGTGACGCTTCAGAATAATGTCAGGCAAGCCGAGTGCATGACCTACTCTTCTCACCTCATCTTTAAAAAGAAGCCGTAGTGGTTCGACGACCTTCAGATGCATTTTCTCGGGAAGACCGCCTACGTTATGATGTGATTTTATTGTAGCTGAAGGTCCATTTACATTAATTGATTCAATGACATCGGGGTATATTGTCCCCTGTGCCAGCCATTTTACATCCTTTACCTTATGTGCTTCTTCATCAAATACCTCGATAAACACCCTTCCAATGATTTTTCTTTTCTTCTCAGGATCACTTACTCCCTCAAGCTGACTGATGAATTTCTCCCCAGCCCTTACTCCGATAATATTAAGACCAAGGTCCCAGTATGATTCCATTACGGTTTCGTATTCATTTTTCCGTAGAAGTCCGTTATCGATAAAGATGCAGGTAAGGTTCTTTCCAATTGCCCTGTTCAGAAGTGAAGAAGCAACGGATGAATCAACGCCGCCGGAGAGACCAAGAATAACCTTATCATCACCAAGTTCATTTTTCAGATTCAGGATTGTGGATTCAATGAATGAATCCGGAGTCCAGTTTCTTGTACAACCGCAGATTAATGTAACAAAGTTGGCGATCATCTGCAAACCGTCAGTTGTGTGATATACTTCAGGATGAAACTGAATTCCCCAGGTATTTTCATTTTTGATTTTATATGCACCAGCCTTTACCGATGCAGTTGAGCCTACAATTTGATATCCATCAGGAAGATTCTCTATTGTATCACCGTGTGACATCCAAACCTGTGTACCGGGCCTGATTCCTTCAAATAAAAGATCGGTCTCTTCTAGATGAAGCAGGTTTGCGCGTCCATACTCCCTTATTTTGGAAGGTAGGACCACTCCTCCGTTTTGCTGAACCAGAAGCTGGGCACCATAACAGACTCCGAGCAACGGAAGTTTACCCTTGATTGATGAAAGATCAGGATTTGGAGAATTCTCATCACGGACAGAATATGGGCTGCCTGAAAGGATGACTCCTTTTATGCTGCTGTCAGGTTCCGGATAATGATTGAAGGGATATATTTCACAATACACTGATAGTTCCCTGACTCTCCTGGCTATAAGCTGGGTATATTGTGATCCGAAATCGAGTATTAGAATTTTTTCCTGCATCTGTTTTTTTCGATAGGTGCAAAGATAGTTAATCTTTGTTTTCTTTCGGGGGTATGAGTTTAATAGTGTACTTCTTCTTAAACACGGAGTCGCACAGAGTCAAATAATGTAATTACAATGTAATTACGCATCTTAAACAGATTTAACAGTGTTACTCCGTGAAAACTCAGTGTAACTCCGTGGTTAAGGCTTTTTTGCAAGGTCCCCTATATTGTATGTTGTCCCATCAATTGCTGGAATCGTATTTGGGAAGAGTGTTCTGGCTTCTTCCACCAATCCATTAATCTCTTTGTATCTGGCAGAGAAGTGGCCGACCATAAGAGTACGTGCACCTGCTTTCAGAGCCGTTCTTGCAGCATCGATAGTTGTGGAATGTTTTACCTGTTTTGCCAGTGCGGTCATGCTTCCATCGAAAGTGGCTTCATGATAAAGAAGATCGACACCTTTGACAAAAGCCGCCAGACGGCTGAAAGGCATTGTATCACTGCAATATGCATATGATAAAGGTTCATCGGGCGAAATTGTGATTTCATTATTCTTGATGATCCGGCCATCTTCGGTAATATAATCCTGGCCCTTCTTTATCCCTGGAATCCTTAAAGTCGGAATCGAATATTTAAGTATTGAATCTTTTAGGATGTTTCTGTCGGCAGGTTTTTCCCTGAAAAGGAATCCATAGGCTTCTATTCTGTGTTTAAGAGGAAAAGAAGTTACGGTAACATACTTATCTTCATATATTTTAAATGGATCCTTACCTTTCAGCGGGACAAATTCAATTTCAAAATTAAGGTTTATGTCAAAATCCCTGAGATGTGAATGCAGCATGGGGAGGTAATTTTCAGGAGCGTAGAGGCTGAGAGTCTTCTCTCTTCCCATTAGGTTGAAAGTGGATAGCAGACCGTACAGGCCGAAGATATGGTCGCCATGAAGATGGCTGATAAAGATATTGTTGATCTTACCGAATTTGATACTGCATTTCCGTAGCTGCATTTGCGTTCCTTCTCCGCAATCGATTAAAAACAAACGCTCATGTGCATTAAGCACATGAGCGGATGGGAATCTTTTTGATGTGGGCAATGCAGAACTGCTACCAAGTACGGTTAGCTTCATGGGCAATCTGCAATGCTTTCCTGTTAAGAGATCATTTTTTCAGCGTCGGCAACTGACTGTGTGATAGTAAGTACAGTGTCGAGCTGTGAAATTGTAATGAGCCTTTCGACTGCTTCACTTAGTCCGCAGAGAATGAAAGTGCCACCGGCATTTTTGCACAACCTGTTAGCAACCAGGATTGCGCTTAAACCGGAAGAGTCACAATACTGACATTTTTCGAGGTCGAGGATAATGTTTTTTTCACCCTTCCCAGAAACAAGCACCAGCTCTGATTTCAGAGCGGGTGCAATGTGAGTATCAAGCTTTTCTGACTGGATCTGAATTAATGTGCTGTTATTCCGACTCTCAATGTTGAAATCCATAGTTATAATTTTAACAGCCTAAATTTAAACTATTTTTCTATTTCTTTGAAGCTTTGCTGGCTTTTTCTTCCATTTCTTCTTTTAGTGCAGCAAGCTGGGTAATATCTCCAAGAGTCGTCTTCTCAACATTAGGTTTTGTTTTTCTTGAAGATTTTCTTGATGGTTCTGTTTCCGGCTTCCTTGCAGTGGTTTCAACAGCTTTCTTTTCATCCTCATAAACCCTGCTGTGAGAGAGAATAATCTTCTTAGCTGATTTGTTGAATTCAATCACCTTGAATTGCATCCTTTCGTCAACTTTTCCAATTGTACCGTCCTCTTTAACAAGGTGTTTAGGTGTTACAAAGCCTTCAACTCCATATGGAAGAGCGATAACGGCTCCTTTGTCGAAAACTTCAACAACTGTTCCTTCATGAATTGAATCGATAGTGAAAAGGTTTTCAAAAACATCCCATGGATTCTCTTCAAGCTGTTTGTGACCAAGGCTGAGCCTTCTGTTTTCCTTATCAATTTCAAGAACAATAACTTCTATTTCAGAATCGATAGATGTGAACTCGGCAGGATGCTTGATTTTTTTTGTCCATGAAAGATCAGATATGTGTATAAGGCCGTCAACGCCTTCCTCTATTTCAACGAAGACTCCAAAATTGGTAAAGTTCCTGACTTTAGCAGTATGTTTTGAACCAACTGTATATTTTTCATCAATATTCTGCCATGGATCTGGTTTCAGCTGTTTGATCCCGAGCGACATTTTACGCTCTGTCCTGTCGAGTGTCAAAATAACTGCCTCCACCTCGTCTCCAACCTTAAGGAATTCCTGTGCGCTGCGAAGATGCTGCGACCAGGACATTTCTGAAACGTGGATAAGACCTTCAACGCCGGTATTGATTTCAACAAAAGCGCCATAATCAGCCATAACAACAACCTTGCCCTTTACTTTGTCACCAACCTTGAGGTCAGGATCAACTGAATCCCATGGGTGAGGTGTAAGCTGTTTCAGACCAAGGGCAATACGTTTTTTGTCATCATCGAAATCAAGGATGACAACATTTAATTTCTGGTCGAGCTGTACGATCTCTTCCGGATGATTAACCCTGCCCCATGAAAGGTCGGTGATATGGATCAATCCATCCACTCCGCCGAGGTCGATAAATACTCCGTAAGATGTTATATTTTTAACAGTTCCTTCAAGAACCTGTCCTTTTTCAAGCTTGGCAATGATCTCTTTCTTCTGCTG
>DOTV01000086.1:17820-19102 GCA_003520925.1 Bacteroidales bacterium
TTATGCGATACAACAACGTTTTTAAATTCCTGGTTGATTTTTACGACCTTGAATTCCATTGTCTTGCCTACGAAAACATCATAATCGCGTATTGGTTTTACATCAATCTGCGATCCTGGAAGGAAAGCTTCAATTCCGAATACATCGACAATCATACCGCCCTTTGTCCTGCATTTTATGTACCCGGTAATGATCTCATCCTTTTCGAGAGAAGCATTTACGCGATCCCATGAATTAATAGCACGTGCTTTTTTATGCGAAAGAAGAAGCTGGCCTTTCTTGTCTTCCTGGCTTTCAACATAAACTTCCACAGTGTCACCAACCTTCAGATTGGGATTATAACGGAATTCGTTAAGACTTACAACGCCTTCAGACTTGTAGCCTATATTGACGACAACTTCGCGCGGGGTCATCTGTATCACGGTTCCTATTACAACTTCATCAACTGCAACAGTTGACAGAGTTTTGTCATACCTGGCTTCGTAATCTTTGTACTTTGGCGTGTTTTTAAGTTCATCACTTTCAAAGCTATCCCAGTCGAAGTCTTCGGCAGATGGTACGTTTTTTACTTCAGCTGCCGGTTCACTGATTTTAATTTCCTTTTCAGGTTCCTGGATTGTTATTCTGACCTTTTTCTCTTTCAGGGTATCCTCATTTGTAACCGGGGTTTCCTCTTTTGTGATAATTTCAGGTTCTTCAATCTTCCCTGAAGCTGCAGTTACCTGAGAATGTTCTTCTTCAGGTATGAACTCTTCTTCAACAAGCTGTTTTACAGCCTTTTCCTTTATCTCTTTTACTTTTGCTTTTTTAGCTGGCTTAAGGCCATCTTCAATGTTTTCAACCTTGTCTTTCTTTACAGGTTTTTTCTTGTTTTCAGTCATAATCGTAATTAAAAGAACTAATAATTAATAAGTTAGACATTATTTTGTTTAAAAAGTGGATGCAAAGGTAGAACTTTTTTATCGAAATATCCTAATATATTTATAGGATTTTCAATGGTTTGACAGAATATCAGGTGTCGGGCGTAGGGCGTCAGGCGTCGGGCAGTTCATAATTCTTGCCTGATGCCTGATGCCTGGTGCCTGATGCCTTACACCTGATACCATTATTCGGCTTTTCAATGTAATATTTCAAGAATAGATATGTTATATTATCTTTGTTGATTAAAGGTATTTAGCATTTAAATTATATAAAGTTCATGAAGATTGCAGTAGTAGGAACGGGTTATGTGGGGCTGGTAACAGGAACATGTTTTGCTGAAACAGGCGTGAATGTTGTTTGT
>DOTV01000193.1:0-16146 GCA_003520925.1 Bacteroidales bacterium
AGAGTCCGAGTACATTTACAAGCGGGTTAGTAACAATTAACTTCAGTGCTTCTGCTCCCGCCGGATTAACAGGATTTACTGCAAGTGCAACAGGTCTGTCAAACGGTCATATTATTACAGATAATCTTATCAATTCCACCGATGCTCCTCTGACAGTGACCTACAGGCTTGTGCCGGTAAGCGGTGTAAGCTGCAATAATGGACCAGCAGTGGAAATTACAGTTACGGTCAATCCGACGCCAAGAGCCACCCCTGTCAATGGAAAACCTGCAATATGTTATGCGGATGATACCCGGATAACACTAAATTCCCCCACCATTATGACATCGGGTGAGATAAGATTTGATTATACAATATCTTACCCTTCAGGAATTACTGGCAATTCAGCTCCGGGAGCAGATAAGGTCCAGGGTGATGTTTTGTCATTTAAATACAGGAATTATAATGACACTATCGAATCAGTATTTTTCTCAATCACACCCAAAGTTGCCGGACTAAGCTGCCCGGCAGGAAATGTCAGCCTGCAGGAAGTTCAGCTTCATCCAAAGCCGGTAAGGGGAATAACAATTACAAAACCCTTCACCTGCGAAGCCAGTACCGGACTTGCAGAAATGGAAGCTGAGATATCGAGAGGTGCCAATCCTTACAACATATCATGGACTGGTCCTGTCGGGTACACAATGGAAGATTCGCTTGTGATCACAAACCTTTATGCCGGTTATTACACACTTGATGTTATTGATAATATCGGATGCGCCGGTGATACTGCAATCAATATTGCAAACCTGAGCGCCTCCGCAAGAATAATTCCCCTTCCGGTACTTCCCAATATCCATGTTTCATGCCCCGGAGGGAGTGACGGAAGCGCCCGTATTTATGTAAGGGACGGAATAACTTCTCCATATGAATACTGGCTGGTTCGTAATGAAACGGATACATTATTCACCGGATTTTTCTCGGGCAACTATGATACAGGGAATCCTTCAACTTACAGAGTATGTACCGGTCTGAGGTCGGGAAATTATAAACTTATTATCCGTGATATAAATGGTTGTGAAACTTATAGAACCGGAGAACTTAAAGAACCCGCACCTATCGTTGTGACTTTTGAAAAAAGCAACTACAGCGGTTCCGATATATCATGCCGCGGTTATAGTGACGGTTCTGCAAAGGCTACAGTAACCGGAGGCAATGGTTCATATACGTATCTATGGTATCCGTCAGTCGGAACGCTCGGGGTAAGCCATAATACCAATCTGCTCGATAGCATTCCAGCAGGCAAATACTACCTGCTTATTACCGACCTGCTTGGCTGCACTAAAACTGACAGCGTGACACTTATAGATCCACCCGGGATGGTTTTAACAGGTAGCGAGGTGTCGCACAGCAATGACAACAATTACCAGATCTCATGTTTTGGTGCGAGCGACGGATATATAAGGCTTACAATATCAGGGGGCTCAGGCAATTACACATATTTATGGGCTGGTCCGGATGGATACTCTGCAACTACAAGGGATATTTCAGGAATTAAGGCCGGCACTTATACCTGTACCGTTACTGACATTTACGGCTGCAAACTAATGCCTCTGCCTTCCTTTACCCTTACTCAGCCTGCCCAGTTAGTAATTTCATCATTATTATCAGTTTCAGCTGATGGATCCTACAATATAAACTGTAACGGAGGAAATGGTTCGGCCGACCTCACAGTGACCGGAGGTAGTTCAGGAACATATTCATATGTATGGAATACATCCGACGGATCAGGAATTGCAGCCGGTCAACAGGACCAGAACTCACTTAAAGCAGGCACATATCATATTATAGTTACCGATTACAATGGTTGCATTGCTTCAAAGGATATTACTTTAACGCAGCCTCCGGCTATAGTTACGGTAATGGTACCAACCCATATTACATGCCAGGTATCAGGTTTCAATAATGGCTCCATCAATCTGTCAGTTTCAGGAGGAATTACTCCATATTTGTACAACTGGTCAACAGGAGCCGCTGTCCAGGATATTTCAGGACTTACCGAGGGATGGTATTATGTATCAGTAACTGATGCAAATGGATGCCTGAAGACCGATTCAGCTTTTATAAATCTGCCTCCTCCTTTGACTTACGACCAGGTCCTCCCGGATTACAACGGGTATAATATAAGCTGTAATGGAAAAGCTGACGGATACATACAGATTAATCCGACAAGCGGTACCCCTCCGTATATTTTCAGCTGGCAGGGTCCCGGAAGCTTTTCTTCTTCTTCAAAAGATATTTCGGGACTTGGTAGTGGCCGGTACATTCTTCATATCACCGACAGCTATTTATGCGAGGTGCGGGACACTATTGATCTGACTGAACCCGGGATAATGGGAATTGTAATTACAAAATCGCTTAGTGTGACCGGTGAAAATAATATAAATTGTGCAGGAGGCAAGACAGGAAGCATTATGGCTGGTGTTGTCAACAATGCCGGCCCTGTATCATACCTGTGGGCTGATGGAGTGATTGGAAGCGAAAGGACAGGTCTTGTTGCAGGTAATTACAAAGTAATTACAACGGATTCCAACGGTTGTTCGGCCGATTCGGTAATTACCCTCACCGAACCCGATTCAATCAGGATTTCGTTTTCAGTAACCCAGCCATTCTGCACCGACATGCCCGACGGCGGAATTGCTGTTACGGTTACAGGTGGGACAAATTCCGGCTATACATATCTCTGGTCAGATAATTCCGTTTCACAGAATATAACCACTGCAGTAAGCGGCCTGTACAGCGTGAAAGTTACTGACGCAAACGGATGCTTTGCAAGGGATTCGGTTATCATCCATCCGCTAAATGAGGTTTGCCTGGTCATACCAAACGCAATTTCTCCTAACGGGGACCTCATTAACGATGAATGGAACATCGGGCTTAAAGAGCTATATCCTGAAATGGAAGTTAAAATTTTCAACAGATGGGGAGAACTGGTCTGGAAATCGGCCAGAGGCTATGGAGTCCCATGGGACGGAAGAAGCAAGGGAAATATCCTGCCGATCGACTCGTATCACTATACTATTGATTTGCATAACGGATCAAGGCCGCTGATCGGACATGTAACCATTGTGAAATAATTAACATCACACAATTGAAGAAACTGGCTTTAATATTGGCATTAATTACCTTCACTGCAGCAGCATCAGCTCAGCAGCTGCCTCTGTACAGCCAGTATCTGTATAACAAGTTCCTGATAAATCCGGCTGTTGCCGGAAGTGACGGATTCACAAGCTTCAATCTTACTGCCAGAGAACAGTGGATTGGATACTCAGGGGCGCCAAGGACTTTCTCATTCAGTGGCCAGACAAGGGTTCTGAAGAGAGGGTATAAACTTCAGGGAAATGCCCGCGGAAATGTTTATCGTCCAAAAACTGATGGTAAGATCGGATTCGGGGGTTACATATTCAGTGACAAGAATGGGTTGGTTCAGAGGACAGGCTTCCAGGCATCATATGCATATCATATGTGGATTCAGAATAATACACAATTGTCTTTGGGGCTTGCTGTTACGGGATATCATTTCAAGATAAATGAAAGGGAGATAAATTTCGAAGATCCGAATGAGCCATGGCTGAACAACGAACTAAGGAGAGGTATTTTTGTTCCTGATGTCGATTTCGGAATATATGTCCTGAATCCAAAATATAATATCGGATTCTCAACCGAGCAGTTATTCGGAGCTGCTGCTAAAATAGGTGGTGAAGCATATCGGAATTTCAGTATGGACAGGCACTATTACCTGTTCGGATCTTATAGTTTTGAAGTGGCTGATAAAACCGAAATTCAACCATCGGCACTTTTTATGATGTCGGAACAGGTAAAACCTTTAGTTGATTTAGGCATTACATATATATATGACCAGCGAATATGGGCAGGATTGGCTTATAGAACCAGCAAATCAATTATTGCCAATTTCGGAATTACTTATACAAATATGTATATCGGATATGCCTTTGATTTTACTTTGCAGGAGATCCAGAGGGTAACTTACGGAACCCACGAGCTTACAGTTGCAATCCGATTTGGAGACAGTGCAAGGAAATACAGGTGGCTCGATCGATATTAAAGAAAAAATACTTCTTCTGATTTTTGAAATGAAATGAAGGAGATTCCTCATTCCGCTGCGCTTCAATCGGAATGACATGGTATTTTTAATTATTGAGGGAGGGAAGCAGGTGTGTTTCGAATATTCGAAACACACCTGCTTCCCTCCCAAATCCATTCAAATCAATATTGTCATCCCGAACGAAGTGAGGGATCTTATCTATCGGGATATCCAATAGATTTTAGATTTTCAGGAGATAGATCAGTGAACTGCTCTTACTTTTGTGGAAAAGAGACCGTAATGCAAACAGAGATCCTTTTATTATTCCCTTCAAAAAATAGAACTTTGTTCCTTTATTTTTCTCGCTTAAGATTGAAATATAAAACACATCAAAAGGCAGCGACTTTATTTCTTTAATGTGAAAGCCAGTCTTTCCGGCAAAAAACCTGAAGGTTTCCGGTGTAAAATGCCAAAGGTGCCTCGGCACATCATAAGCAGCCCAGTATTCTCCATAGTGATTTGCATCGAATGAACTGCAGTTCGGGAGAGCGCATATGCAGATGCCCTCCGGTTTGAGGAGTCTTTTAATTTCTTCGGCATAGCTGAATGGTTTATGAAAGTGCTCCAGAACATGCCATAGAGTAATGCAGTCAAAAGTTCCTGACGGAAGTTCTGAAATGAATTCAGGGCTTAAAACATTAAGAGCAAAATGACTTCTGGCAAAATCGCGTGCCTTGACATTCGGCTCAATACCAGTAACGTCCCAGCCTCCTTTTTTCATAGTAGCGGCGAAGTATCCGGTTCCACATCCTATATCAAGAATTCTTCCCTTTGTGAGCCGGGTTGCTTTTTGAATTATTATTCTTTTCTTTTTAAGCATCAGGCTCCTGACCATGTGATAAACATGGTTCAGAAATCCCTTTGCATAATCATCATGCGAGATATAGTCTTCAGATTCATAATATCTGCCGATATTCAGTTCGTCGGGATGCTTATCAGTAAAAACAAATCCGCATTCCCTGCATTTTAAAAGGTCAAATTCCTCCCTGCTTAAAAGGTGATCAGTGCATTTAAGATTTAATGAAATTTTTCCGGATGAACAAAGCGGACAGACGCTGTGAGTGATCATCTATACTGATTTTGACCTTTTGATGAACCCCGAAAGAAAATATCCTGCACTAATCAGGAATAACAGTATCGAGCTTGCAAGTGATATTTTATTCCCGTTTATAAAGGATGAGGGTTCAAACAAAAATTTAACCTGATGCGTTCCTCCCGGGAGTACCATTCCTCTCAGCACATAGTTTGTCCTGAAGTATCTGCTCTCTGTTCCGTCGATATAGCATTTCCATCCAGCAGGGTAATAGATTTCAGAGAAAACGGCAAGCTTTTCGCCTTCAGCCGTGTATTTATATTCAAGTTCATTGGGCTGATAAGACACAAGCTCAATTTTATCGTTTCCGTTGACCGCATAGACTGATCCATTTACCTGATCCCTGAACCTTGAATCAATTACTGCCTCTTTTGATGGATCAATCAGGCTGACTGCCTCCAGTTCCTTATTTGCATTTTCAACTAAAACTGGCTTCTCTGCAAACCATGCATTACCAAGGGCATTAGGATTGACAATCGGCGGAGCATCAGGATTGTAAATAACATATTTGGCATTCAGCATATTAAGCACCGGGGTTTTCGCAAATAAGGGAAGCAGTTCCTCAACAGTTTTTACAGAGCCGAACAATGCCAGTTCCCTGCTTATCGATGAATCAATCAATTCCTGGTACCTTTTTAACTTCGCACCGTGGTAACCTCCAATCGATTTATGGAACCATGAGGTTGGAGAATTATCATTGAATGTCGATACTGATAGGTTCAGAACCCTGTGATACGACTGATCCTTCAGAATTGCAGCATCAGCAATACCGGGTTTAAATGATTTCTGAACATCTGACGGCCGTTCAAACCGGTCAGCATTAAGATATCTTTTTCCTGTTCCCCATAAATCAAAAAGAATAAGAATTGAAATTATCAGGATCGAATATTCCTTTCGCAATTTACCAGAAACGAATCCAATGATTGCACCTGCTCCAAGTAAGATATATACAAGCGATCTGAAACTATCGGTCCTGAGTAATGATTTTCTGTCGGCTGCGAGCGCAGAAGTAAGCCAATCAGGAAGTTTATATCCGCTTTCGTTAGGGCTGATAAATGATCCGGCAATACCAGGGAAGATAAGAACCAGAATCAGAATGCCCGCAGTTATACCACCTGCGATTTTTATCCCCCTGAACATATCCTTTTTCGAAAGATTGCCATTAAAATATTCCCGTAAAGCCAGGAATCCAAGAAGGGGGATGCAGAACTGGGCTATCACCAGTGTCATTGTCACAGCTCTGAATTTATTGTAACCGGGGAAGTAATCGATAAACAGGTTTGTCAGAGGCATGAAATTCTTACCCCATGCAAGCATAACAGATAAAATAGTTGCTGTAAGAAGCCACCATTTTTCGCGTCCCTTAACGACAACCAGCCCAAGCACAAAAAGGAATATGACTATTGACCCCATATAATGAGGCCCGTCTGTTCCGAGGTTCTGGCTTCCCCAGTATTTTACAAACTGGTTTGCAGCATCCCCGGCATTGTTCTGCCTCAGAACTTTTACAGTCTCGGAGTTTTTGTCAAACGGTTTGCTTGCTCCACCTTTGTAATTTGGTATCAGCAGGTTCATCGTTTCGTCAATTCCGTAGCTCCACATTACAATATAATCCCGGTCGAGACCCGCAGAGGCATTTTTATGTTCAGATATAAGGTCCGACTTGCCTCTGATCGAGTATTTCCCGTACTCCCTGATCGTGTTCAGGTTTCCGAAATTGACACCAATGGCAATAACAAATGGAATAATCAGTATCAGGGAGGTTTTCAGAAATCGCGGGAATGTTTTTTCTTTTAGTGAGAAGACCAGCTCGGTAATTCCAAAAACAAGAAGACAGATCATTGCATAATATGTTATCTGGGGATGGTTGGCAAGGATCTCAAGCGATAACGAGAATGCAGTGAGTAAAGCTCCTTTTATCGCATCATACCTGTATGCATAATATATTCCGCCTATCATCGGAGCCATATACGCAAGTGCAATTGCCTGTGTATTATGGCCTGCTGCAAGTATCTGAAAGAAGAAGGAAGAAAACCCGTATGCAACGGCCCCTGCAATTGCCAGCCATGAATTAAGGCCAAAAATCAGTAATAATAAATAGAACCCAGCCATTGAAATAAACAGGACAGACACAGGCATTTTAAATATCCTCAGCAGGGTGTCGGCATGCTTCATCAGGTTTCCCGGGAACCTGGTCGAGATCAGATAAGCAGGCATGCCGCTGAAAATAGAATTGGTCCATAAAGGCTCTTTGTGAAATTGTTCACGATAATCCCTTATCTCCTTAGAGTTGATTGAAGATACCGTTGAATCGTTGGCCTTAAGCACTTTTCCTTCCAGAACAGGATAGAAGTATGCAAATGATATTACACTGAACAATATAACCGCAAGTATATGTGGTAAGGCTGGCTTGATTTTATCCCTGATTTCCATAAACCCTGATATTTTTACTGTCTTAATTATTGTAAAATTATTTATTTCCCTGTAAACATTTGTTATTAAATATTTAACACTCTTTTACATCTCCCCCTGAATTCCCTTCAGGGACCTCAGATTTTTTCCCAGATTCCTGAGATCGGACCATTTTGCAATAAATCCCCTGATTGCATTCAGTTCTGCCTTCTCATAAAAACTGAACAAATAAAGCAGAAACGGGAAGCTTATAACACAGAAAATCTTGATTATCAGTCTTGGAACAATATTCATTTCATTCACGAAGAATCCTGAAAATGAAAGCAGGGCACCTGTTATGAACATTATAAGGATCTTTCTTTTTTCAAAAGGGATAAAGTACTCTTTCTGTGAAAAATAGTAGTTGAGCCACCAGTAAACAAGTTGTGTTACCAGTGTTGCCACAGCTGTTCCAAAGATATTCCATAAAGGTATCAGAAGGATGTTTAACACAATATTAAGTACGGTGGCAATTACAACATTCATTCCGATAATCCTCGATTTCTTATTGATCAGCAATCCATAGCTGGTAGTCTCCCTCAGGTTCATGAAGAAAACCGAGAGTGCAAGGAGAGGGACAACCATATATGCCCTCCAGAACTCTGTCGATTTTGAAATGACCTTTATTACTTCATAAGAGAAAAGTGAAACTGCAATTATTCCAAGCATCAGAACAAATGACGTGTAAATCATTGATTTTGAGTAAAAACGCTTGTTGTCAGGAGAATTGATCTTTTGCAGGACCATAGGTGTCAGTGCCATTTTTATCGAGTCGGCAATTACAAGCTTAAGTACCGAAGATATTTTATATGCCATTGAGTAAATTGCGACAGCTTTAAGGAGTGCCATTGAATTAAGGGAGTACCTGTCGATAGCGGTAAGTGCTGCCGAGGCAAAGTTAGCCAGCAATAATGGGTAGCCATATTTGCTCATCGATCTGAAAACCGGCAGACTGAAGAAAGGGGTGCTGTTCTTAACAGCATAACCCGTTAAAAGAACAATAAACAGAAGATTTCCTATAACCTGGGCAAGGTATATCCCGGGCACACCCATACCTCTGTAAGCGATGAAATAGATAGTGAGGAAGAGAACTACAACAAGTTTCACAAGATTTGCTGCAGTGAACATAACAGATTTCGACTGAACCCTCATCAGTGTGTTGATAAGGTTATTTACTGCCTGAAGCCCCGAAGCAACTATTAATAACCTGATAGCTCTGCTCCAGTCGACAGTGCTGAAAATGACCGTCGAGAGCTGGTTGCTCAGAGGTAAAAGGAACAGGCAAAACAGAATGCTGATAAGTAACTGAAATGAAAGGGACATAAAGAATATTCCTTTCTGTTTTCCGGAATATTCCTTGTCCCAATACCATCTCATCATGCTCTGGGGCAGACCTGAGGCCATTAATGAGATAAGTATCAGGCCTGAAATGTCAAGGACGGCGATTGTGCCAAAGTCATTTACTGAAAAGTAGGCAGGATCAGTATAAAGAGGGATTAAAAGGAACCCAATTACCTTGACTGCTATATTCCCAAGTCCATAAACAAGACTATCTTTGAAGGATACTTTTATGGATTTTAACATTACTTCCTATCTCAAAATAAATTCTGAATGATCAGACTACCATTTAAGAATACTCTGTACAATTTGCCGCTAAGATACCAAATACCCTAATAAATAAGCTTGCCATATGATCAATGCTTTTTCTTATTTTTGCCGCGTAGCCATAAAAAATTAATCAAATGTTTATTAAAATAGGAAACCTGAAACAGTCCGATTATAAAGGAATTCCTGAAATGGCTGCCTGGAAGCTGCACTCAGATATTTATGATATGCTGAAACCATACCTGAAGGAGAAATTAAACGTTCTCGATTTCGGTTGCGGCCAGGGGGCATTTTCACAGCGTCTTGTCGATCTTGGAATGGTGGTCGATGCCTGCGACATAAATACGGATCAGATTAAGGCAACGGTTAACAGAAAAATAAAACTGGATCTTAATAATGAGATTCCGCACGATAAATTCCCTTATAAATACGATATAATCTTAGCTTTTGAAATTATTGAGCACATCCATAATCCATGGAAATATATAGATGATTGCCTCAGGCTGCTGAAAAAAGGAGGGATAATTGTTCTGACCACACCAAACATCTCAAATTTCATTTCCCGCCTGAGATTTTTAATGAGAGGCACATTGCTGGCTTTTGAGAAAACCGATCTGAGACATGGGCACATCACCCCGCTAACATTTGTTCAGATTGAGAACCTTTGCGAACATTTCGGACTTAAAATAGAAAAAAAAGGTTATGCAGGTCCCATTCCACTGATCCATATTTACGAACTTTCCCGGTTTTCAATATTAAGAAATACTATCCTGCCGCTGTTATATCCATTTATGTCGGGGCCCAAAAAAGGGCGTGCTTTAATCTATATTCTCAGGAAAAATGAATGATATTGATTTCGCAGTTTTTTATGATAAGCAGCAGGATTATGTTGCTTTCAGAAATGACAGGGAAAAACAGGATGAGTATAAGATCCTTGTTGACTGGAAAGTAAGAAAGCTTGGAGAAATTATACCTGATAATCTTAAATTCAACAATATTCTTGAAGTAGGATGTGCCTTCGGAGTTCTGCTTAACAGCATTGCGGATAGGCTGGATGCAGGAATCCGTACCGGAATTGACATTTCAGGAGAAAACATTAAAACTGCCGGGAAACTTTACCCCGGCTGCGAATTTTTTAAAGGTACCCTGGAGGATTATGTAAAAGAGAAGTCTCTTATCCAGAAAAACAAAAGGCACGAACTTATTGTACTATCGGATATAATTGAGCATATACCCGATGATCTGGAGTTTCTGAAACTTGTCAGAAAAGTTTCAGAGTATGTGGTTGTAAACCTGCCCCTTGAAAAATCCTTCAAGAACCGGAATCGCAATTATGGAATCGAAGATCCGTCAGGCCACCTTCGCTGCTATAATAAAAAGCAGGCAAAAAAACTGTTTAAAGATGCTGGGTTTCTATTAGTAAGGGACAAGACATCAATTGCAACTTCTGATCCGGAATTCTTAAAAATCTATAGGAAAAACAGGAAAATACGTATCACGGCCAAGCCATTGCTGCTTAAAATTTTCTGGTCAGGGTTTTATACGATTGAGGACAAATTCAAGCTGATAAGCAAAAGAATCTCTTCGGCAATTTACGGGACAAATTATTTCGTATTTCTCAGGAGTTCCTGATATACTTCGGTAAGCGATTCTGTAAAACGATTCCGGCTGTATTTCTCAAGAACATAGCTCCTGATTGATTTTCTGTTGTAAGAATCAAGATTTTCGGCAAGGTACTTTATTGCCTGTGCAAGCTCCTGAGGACTTTCCTTTTCTATCAGAACCCCTGTCTCTTTTGTAATAATCTCCTCCGGACCACCACATCTGGTTGCTATAACAGGTAACCCGCATGCCATAGCTTCAATTACAACGACACCGAATGTTTCATCCCGGCTTGGCAGAACATAAAAATCCAGGCCGGAATAAAAATCCTGAATGCTTTCCGGCTTGATTTCGCCGTAAAAGATACATTTTCCGTCAACGCCCAGCTCCCTGGCCAGACCCCTGAAAGTACTCAGATACTTGCCGTCCCCTCCGATGTGAACTTTAATATCCATATCCTTAATAAGAGCAATTGCTTTTATAAGAATATCCAACCCTTTCCGGTAATTCCCCATCCCTCCGAGGATCCCAATGTTCAGGTTAGTATTCCTGATCATTGGATCAGGCAGTGAGAATTTCTTAAAATCTATGACATTCGGAACTACGTTAACCAGGCGTTTGCAATACCGGTTTACATCATCACCCAGCGCCCGGCTTACAGCAATTAACGACCCGGCATTTTTAAGTGTATATAGAACACATAATCTATGGATGATGCTTCTGAAATATTTTGCTATCCATGAATGCTCGGTCAGAATACAGGGGATCTTTTCCCTCTTCTGGATTATTGCCCCGAGAAAGCCTGCCGGATAGGAAAGGTGGCTGTGTATAATGTCTATTTTCTTTTTGCCCAGTATCTCCTTCTTTATAAACCGGTAAGTATCATTCAGGTATTTCAACTGATTTATCACCGGAAAAGATTTGCCTGTTGTCACCTCATATTCGGTGATCTTACCTTTTTCCCTTTTCTCAAATGAGTATTTCGAAAAAGGGGTTAAACGGGTGTAGTCGACCCTGAAATAGACAACTATTATCTCATGCTTTTCACTTAGGGCAAGGGCCTGATCCCGGATAAAGAGGCCCCTCCATTTAATTCTGGAATCAGGATATGAATGTGTTAGGATCAGAACAGTCATTTCAGGAACTGTATATTTTCAAAAGTTTCTCTTTGACCAGCGATGAATTAAGCTCGGTTATTATTGCCCTGTATCCGTTTTCCCCCATTTCAATTCTAAGATGATCATCTTCTGAAAGTTTAATAATTGCAGCTTTCATTTCAACGGAATCTGAATAAATTATGCCGCAATTGTACTTTTCGATAAGTCTTTTCTGGGGCCTGCAATCAGAAGCTATTATCGGTTTCTTACCAAGCATATAATCAAAGATCTTGTTAGCCACTCCTGACTCATGCTGCGGATTCTTGTGAAAAGGGGCAAGGCAGATATTTGAAATTTCAAGGTATGCTGGGAGTTCCGGAAGATCAATCCAGGGAATATATTTTACCCGGTCTTTCAGGAGGACGGATTCAGTTTTGGCCAAAAACCTTTCCCTGTCCTTTTTATCTATCGGGCCAATCACAAGAAAACATGAGGGATGATTTTCAACTGCCAGCTGTTCAAAAACATCAAGGGCATCAAAAATTCCCCTTCTCTCAGCAACCACTCCAAAATATAAGATCAGAACTCTTTCCTTTTTAAAACTGAGATCTGTCTTTATATCGTCTGCATATGCCTGTTGAGAAAGGTCAGGGACATTTGGCAGAGCTGTAAAGATCCCTTCCGGTAATTCGGGATATCGTCCGGTTAACTCATCCCTGAAATCATCGCTCAATACAATTATCCTGTCAGCGTATCCAAGGTACTCTTTCTCCTTTTCCCGCCAGGCAAACGGTCTTGAAAGCATATTTCTTAAAAAGCCTTTGGTCCAGTTATAGGTTGTCACTGCATAAGGATAATTCTCATGCAGATCCAGTACCATTGGGATTTTCCTTCCTGACCTTCTGATTCCCGATTTGCCTGACTTCGACATATACAGATCGTGTACGTGAAGGAAATCCAATCTGTTAACTTCAGTAAATTTTTTAATTCTGGCGCTCCAGAGCCATTCATAAGCAGGAATTGTATTCAGGAAAAAGAATAGTAAATCCTTTAGTTTTTTACTGATCCGGATCCGCGTAACAATAATACCTTCAATTGATTTGTAGTTCCTGTTACTGAAGCCGAAACATAAAACAAAAATCCGGTTTCCGGCTTCCTTCAGGATCTCAATTTCCCTTAAAACCCTTTTGTCGTCATTAAGTTCGTTATCAACAACAACACCGATATTCATATTAATAATCCTATAACTTTCTTAGCCAGGTTTTCCCTTGAGTAAATTGAAGGTGAGACTTTTTCGTTGATCTCAGGATTTGAAGAGAGAGTGATAAGATATTCCGAAATTCCTTCAGAATCACTATAGTTAAAAGTTTTCCCATGTCCTGTTTCATTCAGAATCTCTGCTGCATCGCCGTCAGCCGGCCCCAGACATATTACCGGTTTACCTGAAGCAAGATATTCAAACAGCTTCCCGGTAATAATGCTTCCGGAACTTTTATGATCAGGTATTATTAGGAGAAGTGCGCTTGCTTCCAGCATGTTTCTTACAGCTGTTGAATGGGCTGAATAGGGTGAAAATTCAATATCCGGCGAACCTGTACCCGATACAATCAACTCTTTTTGTTCCTCTGATACTACCCCGGTAAACCTGAGTCGGAAACTTAAGGCTCTTTCACTTAACCGTTTAAGTGCTTCAATAAATCCGCCAACCGGATATGATCCTGATAAAGTTCCAACGTATGAAATAGTAAATATTTCAGGTTTCGAAGCCATCGATCCGCTAAAATCCTCTTCATCATAACCATTTGAGATCACTGATATTTTTTCTGCAATACCCTGAATTTTTGAACTGAATAATTCCTTCAGCGAATTACCTACTGTAATTATTCTGTCTGCAGATTTAAGGACTTTTTTCTCATAAACAGAATCAATAGTCTTTGATAAAAATGTCGGATAAAACTTTTCGTAATAATAGATATCCGTCCAGGGATCACGAAGATCTGCTATCCACCTTATTCCAGGATATTTTTTCTTCAGTTTCAACCCGATAAGTTGCGTGGAGTGGGGAGGACTTGTCGTAATTATACGGTCAATATTTTGAGTCTCGATAACTTCACATGCTTTTTTGAAAGCAAACCTGTTCCATCCTCTTCTTGGATCAGGAATAAAGAAGTTACCACGCAAAAATCTTGTAAAATGACTGATAAAACCTTTTTCTTCATCAACTGCAAAACCTGCTGAGGGAATCTTTGATTTATCCTTTTTATAAAGACTGAAATAATTGCTTGCCCTGGTTTTATAAACTGTCAGGCCGGCAGGAATTTCGTCATTCAGTGAATTGTCAGTTGCAGGGTAAACGGCAGACTCCGGATCGACAGTCAGTATTAGAGGATCCAGGCCTTGTCTGGTAATATACTTTGAGAACTTAAGCCATCTCTGGACACCGGCTCCGGAGCCGGGAGGCCAGTAATAGGTTATTATTAAAACCTTTTGCATCCTAAAGCTTTTTCAGCAGTGTGCCAATGCTTACTTTTTCAAAAATTATGTCTTTAAGTCCGGAAATATTCACTCGTTCCTGTTCCATGGAATCGCGATAACGTATTGTTACAGTCTGATCATCAATAGTCTGATGATCGATTGTAATACAGTAAGGAGTTCCGATTGCATCCTGTCGCCTGTAGCGCCTTCCTATCGAGTCTTTGTCATCATACTGGCAGTTGAAATCGAACTTAAGGTCGTGAACGATCTTTTCTGCAATTTCGGGCAGACCGTCTTTTTTTACGAGAGGCATTACAGCCAGTTTTACGGGAGCAAGAAATGAAGGAAGCCTCAAAACAACTCTTATATCAGATGTGCCGTCGTCCTTTTTAATATTTTCTTCGCCATAAGCAGCTGCGATAACCTGGAGGAACATCCTGTCAACACCTATCGATGTTTCAATTACATAAGGGATGTATGATTCCCCTTTTTCGGGATCAAAATACTGAAGCTTTTTACCGCTGTACTGCTGATGCTGGCTAAGATCATAATCGGTCCTGGAATGAATCCCTTCCACCTCCTTGAATCCGAAAGGAAACCTGTATTCAATGTCAGTAGCGGCGTTGGCATAATGGGCAAGCTTTGTGTGATCATGGAACCTGTAATTCTCTTCACCAAAACCAAGTGCCTGATGCCATTTCATCCTTGCATCTTTCCAAACAGCAAACCACTCAAGCTCAGTACCCGGCCTGACAAAGTACTGCATCTCCATCTGCTCAAATTCCCTCATTCTGAAGATGAACTGCCTTGCTACAATTTCATTCCTGAAAGCTTTTCCGATCTGGGCTATTCCAAAAGGAATCTTCATTCTGCCTGTCTTCTGGACATTCAGGAAATTGACAAATATTCCCTGAGCTGTTTCAGGACGCAGATATATCTTGTTTGAACCTTCCAGGGTTGATCCCATCTCAGTGGAGAACATAAGGTTGAACTGTCTGACCTCAGTCCAGTTGCGACTGCCGGATATCGGACATACAATCTCATTGTCGATTATTATCTGCCTTAGCTCAGAGAGGTCGGAAGAATTAAGTGCTTTGGAAAACCTTGCATTCAATTCATCATATTTTGCCTGGTTTGCCACGACCCTGGGATTTGTTTCCCTGAATTTCTTTTCATCAAAGGATGCTCCGAACCGCTCTTTTGCCTTTTCAACCTCTTTTGTTATCTTATCATCGATCTTCGCAAGTTGTTCTTCAATAAGTACATCGGCCCTGTATCTTTTTTTTGAATCCTTGTTGTCAATCAGAGGATCATTGAATGCATCAACATGTCCCGAAGCTTTCCAGATGGTGGGATGCATAAAGATTGCCGAATCAAGGCCCACAATATTTTCATGTAAAAGGACCATGCTTTCCCACCAGTATTTTTTAATGTTGTTTTTAAGTTCAACTCCATACTGGCCGTAATCATAGACAGCGCTTAATCCATCATAAATTTCGCTTGAAGGAAAAACATATCCGTATTCCTTGCAATGAGCAACCAGTTTTTTAAAAACATCATCCTGAGCCATAAATATGTATGTTTGTTGGTGAGTAAAAGTAATTCAAAAACTTATGTTTTACAATCATGCTTCCACCCAACACATTTGCATATGACATGTACTCACCCCCAGGTCCCCTCTC
>DOTV01000193.1:16468-35393 GCA_003520925.1 Bacteroidales bacterium
GGGGAAACAAAGGGGGTGAGTATATGCCAGTGAAGATAAAAAAGGGTAAAACATTAATTAGTATCTTTAACTCCTAAAACTTTGGCAATGACAATGAGAAAAAGAACAGATTTTCTTGTTATCGGATCAGGAATTGCAGGTCTGACTTTTGCACTTAAAGCTGCCAGATTCGGCAAGGTTACCATTATTACCAAAGCGGCGATCAGCGATTCAAACACAAAGTATGCACAGGGCGGGATTGCAGCTGTATTTAGCGAACCCGACAATTTTGAAAAGCATATCAGGGATACCCTCATTGCAGGAGATGGCATATGCAATGAGGAAGTTGTAAGACTTGTTGTGCAGGAAGCCCCTGCAAGGATTCAGGACCTTATTGACCTTGGAGTTCCATTCGACAAGAAGAAGGATGGGACTTATGATCTGGCAAAGGAGGGAGGGCATACTGAATACCGTATCCTGCACGCAAAGGATAAAACCGGTGAAGCTATTGAAGCAACTCTTATTAAAAAGGTTAAGAATGATCCGAATATTGAGATTTTCGAGCATTACTTCGCTATTGAGATACTTACCCAGCATCACCTGGGGATAGAGGTTAAAAAGAACTACCCTGGCATTAAATGCTATGGAGCTTATGTAGCTGATCTTGTAAACAAAAAAGTATATACATTCCTTTCAAGGGTAACTGTGATTGCAACAGGGGGGCTGGGGAATGTTTATCTGACTACTACCAATCCGGAGGTTGCAACTGGCGATGGTGTTGCAATGGTTTACAGGGCAAAGGGTACAATTGAGAATATGGAGTTCATTCAGTTTCATCCAACCTCATTATATGATCCCGAAAAGAAACCATCATTTCTGATCACTGAAGCGTTGAGAGGCTACGGAGCAATACTTAAAAATATTGCAGGTGAAAAGTTCATGAACAGATATGACAGCCGCGGATCGCTAGCGCCAAGGGATATCGTTGCCAGGGCAATCGATAATGAGCTTAAGATATGGGGAGAGGATCATGTATGGCTCGATTGCACACATCTGAGTCAGGACGGGCTTAAAGATCATTTTCCAAATGTTTACGAGCATTGCCTTCAAAGAGGAATTGATATCACAAAAGATATGATCCCAGTTGTCCCCTGCGCCCATTACTCATGCGGCGGAATTAAAGTGGATACAAACGGACAGAGCAATATTAGCAGATTGTATGCCCTGGGTGAGGTTTCATCTACAGGGCTTCACGGAGCAAACCGGCTGGCTTCAAATTCGCTTGTGGAGGCTGTCGTTTACTCCCATAGGGCTGTAATGCATGCCAGTGAACAGCTTAAGATACTTGATTTTGAAGAAAAATTGCCGGACTGGGACTATAAGGGAACGACACATCTGGAGGAAATGGTGCTTATTACACAAAGTCTTAAGGAGGTTCAGATGATAATGAGTAATTATGTGGGTATTGTAAGGTCCGATCTCCGTCTTGAAAGAGCTATGGTCCGTCTTGAAATCCTTTATAATGAAACAGAAAGTCTCTACAAGAGATCATTGATATCAAAGCAGATATGTGAACTCAGGAATCTTATTAACGTAGGATACCTTATAATTAAACATGCCATGCACAGAAAAGAGAGCATAGGACTCCATTATTCAATCGATTACCCGAAAAAAGGAAGCTCCGGCCTGTAATTAAATTTCAATTTATGAACCATCTCGAATCAGCATTTAAAGGGAAAAACAGCCCGTGGAGGTACGTCGTAATGTTTGCAGCCATTCTGATTGCAACAAATACTATCGGGGCTATACCTTTACTTATAGGATATCTTTCAAAAGCAGCTACCAATCCTTCTGTAGTTTCGGATATTGCAAAAAATCCAAATGACCTTGGCGTTTTAGGACTCGATCCAAACATGAGTCTTTTCATGATGCTATTCCCTTTTCTGATCGGACTTCTTGCTTTTATCATTCTGATAAAACCTTTGAATTACAGGACATTCAGGCTTACAATTAACGGAACCGGTATTTTCAGGTGGAACAGGTTCCTTATTTCTGCACTTGGTTGGACAATTCTTTCAGTCCTCTATTTCTTCATTTATCTGAAGTTGGATCCTTCGAATTTCAGTCTGAGAAACACTTCAGGAACCCTTATTCCGCTGATTTTGATTTCACTGGCGTTCATTCCCTTTCAGGCTGCCTTCGAGGAGGTTCTTTTCAGAGGATACCTTATGCAGGGATTCGCCGTGCTTTTGCGAAACAGATGGTTCCCCCTGGTCATAACCTCAGTTCTTTTCGGCCTCATGCACGCATTCAATCCCGAGGTTGAGGAATTCGGGTTCTTTACAATGATGCCGCAGTATATTCTTTTCGGCCTTATTTTCGGAATAGTAACAATACTTGACGACGGAATCGAGGCAGCCATAGGAGCACATACTGCTAACAACGCATTCCTCTGTATTATGGTAACGCATGATTCTTCCGCGCTTCAGACTCCTGCAGTTTTCGAGCAGCAGAATATTTATCCGTTCACAGAATTTGCCGCGCTTCTTGTTACCGGCGTGGTCTTCCTTGTAATTTTGAAAAGGATTTTCAGATGGGGCTCATATTCAGTTGTCCTGAGCCATGTTGAAGATAAACCGGAACCCCCTCAGAGTCCGTATACTGATGTCATTTCCTCGGTACGGTAATCACCCCATTCATTGCGTATCTCGACAATAAGATTCCTTATCTGGTCAGGGTCCGTCAATGTGAGCAGTTTCAGCCGGGTCTCCTTAAAATGTGGCAATCCCTTGAAATAGTTTGAGAGATGCCTGCGCATCTCATATATTGCCCTCATCCCATCCTTGAATTCGAGAGATTTTTCAAGATGTAAAAGAGCAAGACCGGCTTTCCCGGCAACGTCAGGCTCGGGGAGCAGGTCGCCAGTATCAAGGAAATGCCTTATGTCCCTGAAGATCCATGGCCTGCCTACTGAAGCGCGTCCGATCATTATCCCGTCAACCCCGTACCTTTCGAACATCTCTTTCGCCCTTACAGGACCATCAATATCCCCGTTACCGATAATGGGTATCTTTATTCTGGGGTTATTCTTGACTTCACCTATAAGTGTCCAGTCGGCAGATCCTTTGTAGAGCTGAGCCCTTGTCCTGCCATGAATCGTCAGAGCGCTGATTCCTGTATCCTGTAACCTCTCGGCAATTTCGCCTATATTCCTGTTTTCATCATCCCACCCGATCCTGGTTTTTACGGTTACGGGAAGTCTGACTGCCTTAACAATGGCTGCGGTCATTTCAATCATCAGCGGAATATTACGAAGCATTCCGGCTCCTGCACCTCTGTTCGCAATCTTCTTCACAGGGCAGCCGAAATTGATATCAATCAGTTCAGGTCCGGCAGTTTCAGCTATGAGGGCTGCTTCAACCATTGCATCAACCAGGTGGCCGTAGAGCTGGATGCCTATCGGTCTTTCAAAATCATAAATGTCAAGCTTTTTTACACTCTTCCGCCCATCCCTGATGAGGCCATCGGATGAAATGAATTCGGTATACATGAAATCAGCACCGTTCATCTTGCACATATATCTAAATGAGGGATCTGTGATATCCTCCATTGGTGCAAGAAACAAAGGATATTTCCCCAGCAGTATATTGCCTATGTTCAAACTGATTTATTTTACGGCCAGATGGTGCTTTGTGCCTCAGAATGTGTACCAGCTTTATTCAGTTCACTTTTTCTGTAGAAATAAACTATCCCGTAGTTCTCACTCTCAGCCATCCTCCTGTCTTCTGGGAGAGTGCTGTGGGCAATTTCGACCTCATTCCAGATCTGTACAATTATCTCATCAGCCTCTTTTCTCAGCTCGAGGTTTTTCTCCGTATAATCGAGTGTCCTTTTTGTGATTGTCTTCTGAAAATTCCATGCTTCAATGAAATTCTGGTATCTTACCTTAACAACAGCAATAGTCGGATTGGTTATTGGGCAGCCGCCTTTCCTTATCCTGAATTCCTCACCTTCAATTATTCTTTTTCCCCAGCTTATAAGTTCATTTTCCGTATTTAATGAAGGAACTGTCGATTCGTTTGTTGCAAGCCCGTAAAATGCTCTGGTTTCAACGGGAAGATCCCCACGGAAGATTGCCATGTTCATCACCCTTATAAAATGCGTCAAATAGAGCCTTGCTTTCCTTAGAATCTCAGCATAATCCCTGCTCTTGTTGTTTTGAGAAGCATAGGACTGACGCTGCAGCATGATCATGTTTTCAAACTGGGGCAGGAATCTCTGCAATCGCACAATGTTCTTTGGTGAAAATGCCATCTGACTCGGATGGACTTCCCTTCCTTTCTCGAGGGCAATTCTCATCGCTCTGATGCGTGCAGCATCAGTGTTGGGCAATCTTCTGTAGGGCATAATGTCAGGTTAGTGTTAACAAAGTGTTGATAACTTCAATGCGAATATAATAACGTTTTGTTAATAACCAATAGTATTCGCAAACTAAATTATTTATTATTAAAATGTTCTGTTTTAGAAAAATACTCTATTATTGTTGATAAATTATTTTCACTCTTATTTATACGCGAGGGTATTGATAATGTTACATTGAGGATGCTAACTTTGATGTGTCATTTTGTTAACCAAAAACTTCAGATATGTTTAAAAGCGAAGTATATGCAACCAGAAGAGCCGGGCTTCATAAACTTATGAAATCGGGGATAGGTTTATTTATCGGAAATGTTGATGCACCAATGAACTATCCTGCAAATACATACCATTTCAGGCAGGACAGTGACTTTCTTTATTTTTTCGGACTTGATCTTCAGGGTCTAACCGGATTAATGGATTTTGATTCGGGAAAAGACTGGATTTTCGGTAATGATATCGATATGGATGATATTATCTGGATGGGTCCCCAGCCAAAAGTCAAAGAGCTGGCGGCCAGATGCGGAGTGACAAATATTGCTCCTGTTTCAAAACTGGAAGGTGTTATCAGGGAAGCTGTTTCAAAGAAGAGAACCATCCATTTCCTTCCGCCTTACAGGGCTGAAACAAAAATGACTCTCGGTTCACTGCTTAAGGAGAACCCATGCCAGATGAAAACACTCTCGTCGACAGCACTGATAAAGGCAGTGATCTCAATGCGCTCAATAAAGGAGCAGATTGAAATTGATGAAATAGTGAAAGCTGTTGCTATAGCTTATGAGATGCATACAACAGCAATGAAGATGTGCAGGCCAGGAATGAAGGAACAGGAGATATTCGGAGCTATTGAGGGAATAGCGCTGGCAAAAGGGGGCGGAACTGCTTTCCCTATAATACTGAGCATAAATGGACAGACGCTTCATAACCATAATCATGGTAATGTTCTGGCCAAAGGCAGAATGATGGTCACTGATGCCGGCGCTGAAACGAACCTTCATTATTCATCCGATATAACACGTACTACACCTGTCGGTGGAAAATTCAACCGGAAACAGAAAGAGATTTATGAAATTGTTCTAAAGGCAAATACTGATTCCGTTAAATCAGCCAGGCCCGGGATTTCGAACCGTGATCTCCATCTTAACGCATGCAGGGTAATT
The DNA here is from genome assembly GCA_003520925.1 of Bacteroidales bacterium. Lineage (GTDB taxonomy): Bacteria > Bacteroidota > Bacteroidia > Bacteroidales > VadinHA17 > LD21. The sequence goes on from DOTV01000193.1 coordinate 22,024, forward strand.
GCATCATCATTGAAGGAACTTGGACTAATGAAAGGAGATGTTGATGAGGCAGTTCAGGCGGGAGCCCACGCCCTGTTCATGCCACATGGTCTTGGACACATGATGGGGCTTGATGTACACGACATGGAAGCACTTGGCGAAAATTTTATCGGATATAACGATCAGGTAAAGAGAAGCGACCAGTTCGGGCTGGCATTTCTGAGATTTGCTCTTCCATTTAAACCCGGACATGTTTTTACAGTGGAGCCGGGGATCTATTTTATTCCTCAGCTGATCGACCAGTGGAAATCGGAGGGTAAATTCAGGGAATTTATCAATTATTCAAAAGTTGAAACATGGAAAGACTTTGGCGGAGTCAGGATTGAAGATAACGTTCTGATAACTGAAAATGGACGTAAACTTCTTGGTAAGCCTGTTCCGAAGACAATCCCGGAAATAGAAGCAACCTGCGCTTAAAAAGCTTTGTAAAACTCTCTGTTGAGTCTTGCTATATTGGTGATTTTGATCTGTTTCGGACATTCCGCTTCGCATGCTCCCGTATTTGAGCAATTCCCGAATCCTAGCTCATCCATTTTATCAACCATTGCCCTCACTCTTTCCTTTGCCTCCACCCGCCCCTGAGGAAGAAGCGCAAACTGAGAAATTTTAGCTGAAACAAACAACATTGCAGAGGCATTTTTACAGGCTGCTACACAGGCACCGCAACCTATGCAGACCGCTGAATCAAAAGCATTATCTGAATCCTTCCTGGGAACCACAATCGAATTTGCTTCAGGTGCGGCACCTGTATTTATTGAAATGAATCCACCGGCACTCTGAATCTTATCGAAAGCACTTCTGTCAACAATTAGATCCTTTATAACCGGGAAAGGTTTTGCTCTCCATGGTTCAATCCACACGGTATCTCCGTCTTTGAAATATCTCATCGAGAGCAGACATGTTGTAACCGCAGGTACCGGGCCATGGGGATGTCCGTTAATATACATACCGCATGATCCGCATATTCCTTCACGGCAGTCGTGATCAAAGGCGACCGGCTCATTGCTGCCCTCGACAAGTTTTTTATTAAGAGCATCAAGCATCTCAAGGAATGACATTTCAGGTGCCACATCATCCATCTTATATGTCATAAATGCTCCCTTCGAGGTAGCATTCTTCTGCCGCCAGATCTTTAGTGTAAGCTTCATAATATCTTTATTTATAACTTCTTACCTTCATCTCCACCTCTTCAAACTTAAGTTCTTCCTTATGCAGGATATGAGGATTATCTTCACCGGCATACTCCCATGCGGCAACATAGGCAAACTCCTCATCATTGCGCTGAGCCTCGCCATCAGGGGTCTGAAATTCCTCCCTGAAATGGGCTCCGCATGATTCCCTTCTTTCTAGAGCGTCAGTTACAAGAAGCGAGGCAAACTCAATGTAATCGGCAACCCTGCCGGCTTTTTCAAGCTCCGGATTCATCTCCTTTATGGTGCCTGTGACTTTAAGATCGCTCCAGAATTCTGTTTTAAGGTCACTTATTAGAGTCAGCGCTTTTTTGAGTCCCTCCTCGTTTCGGATCATTCCACAATAGTCCCACATAATTTTACCAAGTCTTTTATGGAATGAAGAGGCTGTCTGCTTACCATTGATTGAGATCAGTTTTTCGAGCCTCCAAGTTGCAGCTTTTTCAGTCTCCTCAAATTCAGGCCGGTCGGTTGAAATCTTTGCTACCCTGATTTCATCGGCAAGGTAGTTGCTGATCGTGTTTGGAAGAATAAAATAGCCATCCCCCGCTGCCTGCATAAGTGAGCTTGCACCCAACCGGTTGGCTCCATGATCTGAGAAGTTTGATTCACCAATGGCATAAAGACCCTTAACCGTTGTCATAAGCTCATAGTTGACCCATAGTCCCCCCATTGTATAATGGCCGGCAGGATAAATCATCATAGGCTCCTCATATGGATCGATCCCCGTAATTGTTTTGTACATATCAAACAGGTTTCCGTACTTATTTTCAATTGCCTTTTTCCCCTGTTTCTTAATTGAATCCCTGAAATCGAGATTCACGGCAAGTCCGGTCTCCCCAACTCCATAACCGGCATCACATCTCTCTTTGGCGGCCCTTGATGCAACATCCCGCGGAACAAGATTTCCGAAAGCGGGATACCTGCGTTCGAGATAATAATCCCTTTCATCTTCAGGGATTGAATTGGAAGGACGTTTATCACCTTTCACCTTTGGTACCCATATTCGTCCGTCGTTTCTGAGCGATTCCGACATGAGAGTGAGCTTCGACTGAAACTGATTCAGCTGCGGTACGCATGTAGGATGGATTTGCAGGAAGCTTGGATTCGCAAAAAAGGCTCCTTTCTTATGGGCTTTCCATGCGGCCGAAGCATTTGAATTAACAGCAAGGGTCGACATATAATAGATTGTTCCGTATCCGCCTGTTGCAAGCACAACTGCATGGGCTGAATGGCGCTCTATTTCACCGGTTATCAGGTTTCGTGCTATAATTCCCCTTGCTTTCCCGTCAATAATTACAAGGTCGAGCATTTCCCTTCTCGGATACATGACAACGCTTCCCTTTTTGATCTGCCTGTTAAGGGAGGAATAGCATCCAAGCAGACACTGCTGACCGGTTTGTCCCTTTGCATAAAAAGTCCTCGAAACCTGAACGCCCCCGAAAGAACGGGTATCAAGCGTACCTCCATAGTCGCGGGCAAAAGGGACCCCCAATGCTGTATAGTGGTCAATAACCTGGTTGCTCACCTCTGCCGCCCTGTAAACATTGGCTTCACGTGCCCTGTAATCTCCTCCTTTAATCATATCATAAAACAGGCGGTAGATGCTGTCTCCGTCATTCTGGTAGTTCTTGGCGGCATTTATCCCGCCCTGGGCAGCAACAGAATGCGCTCGCCTTGGAGAATCCTGATAACAGAAATTCTTGACGCTGTAACCAAGCTCACCAAGAGCTGAGGCGGCACCTGCTCCGGATAATCCTGTCCCGATAACTATGATTTCAAGTTTCTTTTTATTTGCAGGATTAACAAGCTTTACAGAAGCCTTGTACTTTGTCCATTTTTGTGACAAAGGGCCGTCGGGTATCTTTGAATTAAGTGTTCCCATTTTGTCTGTTTTTTCTATCTGAATTGCCAGAGAGTAATTGAAATAATTGCAAAGCCGGCAGGTATAGCAATTGCGTATATCCATGCAAATACCTTTACAACCGGTGTCCATATCCTGTGGTTCAGGCCAAGGGTCTGGAAAGCTGATGAAAAAGCATGGAAAAGATGAAATCCAAGAATCCCGAAACAGACAAGATAGATGTAATTGTATGCCGGAATTTTAAAAAGACCATGAGCAACGGAATAAAAATCTTCAGGGTTCCCGTCAACAAATCCAAGCTTGATGAAGTAAAAATTAAAGAAATGGAGTATCAGAAATGTCAGTACTGAGGCTCCGGTCCAGATCATGAATTTAGAGAAAAATGAAGTCTCTGATTTGCTGCCGCTTACATACCCGACCGGACGTGCCAGCCAATTCTGGATCTGCAGAAAGATCCCGTAAAAAACATGCACCAGGATAGCCCCGATTAGCAAAATTTCGATTATCTTGACAATGGGAAAAGTTGCCATGAAATGGGCTGCTTTGTTGAATGGTCCAGGGTCGTTTTTGAGAAGCATAAAGTTTATTATAAGGTGAACCGGCAGAAACAGTATCAGGAATAATCCTGCCAGAGCCATTACAAACTTTTTGGAAATTGATGAAAAGAGAACTTTATACATTGTCTGTAAAGTGTTTTTAATATCTGATTCAGGAGAGGTGGAAAGTCTAAAAATAATAATTATTTAATCATATTAGCAAGTGAAGTGATAAACATAATTTATTCCGGAGTTGTTTTAATAAAATCAGCAGGAAGAAACTCAATGCTTTTTCATTTAAAGAAAATGCCATGAATTACTATATCCATTACAACGGCGGTAAAGTATATTATTCTGATACCGGCGAAGGAGAAGTAATTGTACTTCTCCACGGATATCTGGAGACATCAGATATATGGTCGGGGTTTGCTCGCAAGCTTGCAGAAAAATTCCGGATCATATCCGTTGATCTTCCCGGACATGGTCTTTCAAAAGTCTACGGCGATTGTCATACTATGGAGTTTATGGCCGGAGCCGTAAAAGTGCTGCTTGAAAACCTGAATATTAAAAAGGTATTCATTATAGGTCATTCACTTGGAGGTTATGTGGCTCTTGCCTTTCTCGAATTATACCCCGGAATGCTGACAGGTTACTGTCTGTTTCATTCACATCCGTTTGCTGACAGGCCTGAGACTATTGAGAAAAGAGAAAGGGAGATAAAAGTTGTCCGTGCAGCAAAGAAATACCTTTTGTACCCCGAGAATATCTCCCAGATGTATGCTTCAGTTAATCTTGGTAAATTCAGAGAAGAATTGCAGCGATCAAAAGATATTGCAGCAACAATTCGCGACGAGGGAATTATTGCTGTGCTAAACGGAATGATGAACCGTTCCTCCAGACTTAAATTCATGGAGGAGGGGAAGGTGCCATGTCTCTGGATACTTGGCAGTATGGATAATTATATTTCCTGTAAGGAAATTCAGATGAAAGTTAAACTGCCGGCAAATGCAAAGGCGGTTGTACTTGAAAACTCAGGTCATATGGGTTTCATTGAGGAGGAGGATCTTTCAGTAAGTATTGTAACGGATTTTATCCATGGATTAAAATAAGATTCTTATCACGCACCCCGTACCTCGCACCCTATACCAGTTTATTTATTCAGATACTCTATTGCGTATTTGAGGGTTGTGTCAAGTTCTTTCCAGATCGGATAAAATCCTTTGGTATCCAGAATATTTCGTGCAATATATGCCTTTAGCTGGATATAAATTATCTTCCCCGAAAGATTTAATCCGGCAGGATCTTTCCTGACCCCGTTTTTTGATGCAAATTCCGTGAACTGGTCCAGAAGACCCTGTTTATCAAGATATTTTTCCATTTCCCCGGCCTCAGTATACTTTTGAAGGGTTTCCCTTTTGTTTTCAGTATAATTAAGGGCAAACCTGTATATAAGCGGCCTGACGGCAAGGAAATAGGTCGATCTGCCGGTTGTGTCGACAGGAATAAAGACGTCAGGCATGATACCTCCGCCTCCGTACACTGTTTTTCCGGCAGGGGTTGTAAACTTAAGTGAATCAGCAAAGTGAATGCTGTCGGAAACTTCAAATTCACCGTGTTCATACCTCGAGTTAAGGTCATCATAGTACTCATCAAACCCGTTATTATACGGCTTCTGAATCGACCTCCCGGTGGGGGTGTAATAACGTGCAATCGTAAGGCGCATTCCTGAGCCGTCAGCAAAAGGGACCGGTTCCTGGACAAGTCCTTTTCCGAAAGAACGTCTTCCGATTATTGTCCCACGGTCGTTATCCTGTATGGCTCCGGCAAGTATTTCGCTTGCTGAAGCGCTGTATTCATCTATAAGAAGAACAAGGTCGCCGGTCTCGAATTCGCCTTTGCCGGTCGCCCTGGCTTCGGTTTTTGGCTGTGACCGGCCAAGGGTATAGACAATCATTTGTCCCTCCTTAAGGAACTGATTGGCTATTTTGATCGCTGCTTCCATTACTCCTCCGGAGTTTTCCCTCAGATCAAGGATGAGCTGGGTCATACCATGCGATTTCAGTTCTTTCAGGCTTTTCATAAACTCATCAAAGGTTGTCATCGCAAAATTGTTGATTTTTATGTACCCGGTCCGGCCATTAATCATATAACTGACATCCACGCTTGCAATCGGAATTTTATCACGGGTGATCTCAAAGGGTATAAGTTCCCTGTACCCTTTCCGCAGTAATTTTATTTTTACAACAGTTCCCCTCGGTCCCTTAAGCATTCCCATTACCTTTTCATCGCTGATCTGTTTCCCGGCAACAAGGGAATCATTTACATAGATTATTTTATCTCCGGCCATAAGTCCGATTTTCTCGGAGGGGCCTCCAGGTATCGTGCTGATAACAAGTATAGTGTCGGTAAGCATATTGAACGAAATTCCTATCCCGTCAAAATTCCCCTGCAAAGGTTCATTTGCACGCTGGAGATCTTTAGCAGGAATGTAGACCGAGTGCGGATCAAGCTTTTTTAAAATTGAAGGTATTGCTGCTTCAACAAGTTCAGCCCGATTAACCGTATCGACATAGTCCGATTCAATAATGTTAAGAATACTGTTAATCTTGTCATTCCGTGCCCTGAAACCTGACTGCTGCGGTGCGCTGTTTCTCCCGGGGAGGTATATGCCGATCAATATTCCGGCCACAAGTGCAACGGCCATCAGCAACGGGACTATTACACTCCTGTTTGTATTATTGTATTTCATAAATGTCGTTTTCAGGGTCAATGTAAACCAGTTCAATTCCTGCCCGTTTCAGAAGAACTAATCCGTCGGTAGTATGATAACGGTTGCAAAAGACCACCCTTTTAATGCCCGATTGTATAATAAGTTTTGCGCATTCCATGCATGGAGAAGTTGTTACATACAACGTGGAGTCTTCACTTGAATTGTTCGATTTAGCAACTTTAGTTATGGCATTTGCTTCTGCATGAAGAACATAAGGTTTTGTAACATTATTATCATCCTCACAGACATTTTCGAATCCTGCCGGGGTACCGTTATAACCATCCGAAATTATCATCTTCTCTTTAACAATGAGGGCTCCTACCTGCCTCCGTTTGCAGTATGAATTCTGCGCCCAAATAAGTGCCATTTCAAGGTATCTTTTATCAAATGCCTTCTGTTTATCTCCGTATGGTTTTAGAATGTCTGCCACTTTAATAATTGGATACTAAATAGTTACTGTTTTTAAGGAGCCAAAGTTAATTATTTTATTATAGTTTTACCAAACGAATGTAAAAAGGAAATGGTGCCTGGGAAATTATAAGAGGCTGCAATTAATGACAGTCAAAATTACAGTTATGCAATTTGCAGTAATGGAAAAGGATTATTTTTGTAATTAATGGCACAGACAACAATAACACAACCAAGTGTTTCTAAATTCTTTAAAATTAATAAATCATGATCAACACCACTGATTTTCATCCGATGATTGTACATTTTCCGATTGCACTTATACTGACCGGCTTTCTGGCAGATGTGGTGTCACTCTTTTTCAGAAGCGAAAAATGTCTTTCAAAAACCGGGTTCTACCTGATGGTACTTGGTGCCCTGGCTGCAATTGCAGCATGGACAACCGGACAGGTCTTTACGAATGAACCTTCTCAGGGAGAAATACTGAGCATATTTGAAAAGCACGAAACCGGGGCGATCATAACCATGATTCTTATGATTATCGGAGCAGGACTGAGAATTTACCTTGTCAGGAGTAAAAAGGAAGATTCAAATCTTAAATGGGTTGTCTTCGGTATATTCCTTCTTGCAGTTGGAACAGTTTCATTTACCGGCTTAATGGGAGGAACAATGGTTTACAAATACATGATGTCAATCTGATTTGATAAAGGATTAATATTGTGAAACCTATAATTAATATTTAATAACTAACAAAAAGCAACTATGAAAACAACTGTCAAATTCCTGTTAATCCTTGGTGTAATTGGTTTAGTTTACGGTTGTTCAGGCAAGCCGGTTAAAACCATTGAGAATCTGAAGTATGCCTATAACGGAGAATCAACAGCCAGTGCAAAATATGCAGCGTTTGCCGACAAAGCAAAGGCCGAAGGATTTGATACGGTGTCGGTGATGTTCCTGGCAACCTCAAAAGCTGAGGCAATTCATGCAGAGAACCACAGGAAAGTCCTGGAAAAACTCGGTGAAAAAATTGCCGGACCACAGATAGGAACTTTCGAAGTCCGTTCGACAGCTGAGAATTTAGCTGATGCCGGTAAAGGTGAATCGAATGAAATTGAAACAATGTATCCAGGCTTTATTGCCGCTGCGAAAACAGAAAAATCTTCTGATGCAGTTAAATCTTTTACATGGGCCCTGGATACCGAAAAGAAGCATAAAGCTTTTTATAAAACCGCGCTTGATGCGTTAAATACCGGAGGTGAGAAATCTCTTCCGGCCCAATGGTTCGTGTGTCCGGTCTGTGGAAATACTTATGATGTGTCTACCATGACTGCTTCATGCGATTTCTGCATGACACCCAAAGATAAGTTTATAGTATTCTGAAGGATTCTTTTTAAATTATATGAAGGTGGAAACCTTCGCTGAAAAGATTATCTTATTCTGCAGGGAATTGCATTTCAATTCACCTTTACCTTCAGGGATATCCGTAATGAATCCTTTCGGGGAAAATACTGAAACACTTTCTGTAGTCTCCGCATTTTACAGGAAGTATTACTCTGATAACAGGTCAAGACGGATTATCCTCGGAATAAATCCCGGCCGGTTCGGAGCCGGAGTCACCGGAATACCATTCACGGATACGGTGAGGCTGAAAGAAAAATGCGGTTTATCGATAAGCGGGATTAAAACGTATGAAACTTCGTCTGTATTTATTTATGAAATGATCGACATGTATGGCGGTCCTGAAAAATTTTATGGCGATTATTTCATAAGCTCAGTCAGCCCTCTCGGATTTACGCAAACCAGATCAGGCGGGAAAGAGGTTAATTTCAACTATTATGACAGCAGGGAGCTTTCGGAAGCTATAGTTGATTTTGCAGTTGAATCGGTTAACAAACAACTTTCATTCGGCATCAACAGGGAGATCTGTTTTTGCCTTGGCACAGGAAAAAACTTCAGGTTCCTTTCAAAGCTAAACAGCCAATTTAATTTTTTCGAAAAGATAGTGCCTTTGGAACACCCCCGATTTATTATGCAGTACAGGTCAAAGCAGAAAAATTTTTATTTAAAAATGTACATTGATAAACTTGGGGTCAATCGTCCTCTGTAACGAGCTTTTATTCTGCCTTAATTGTCTTTTTACTGAATTTATAAGTGGTTAGAATCTTCTTAAACAACTCTGTATTATCGTATATGCCAGTGAATTTCCCCGATCCAGGCCCGAAGGCATAAACAGGAACCATTACGGCTGTATGTCCGGAGGTTGAGAAAGCCAGTTTCACAGTTTTGGCATTCCTGTCACCGCCGGTAATAGTTACTCCTCCTGTTTCATGATCTGCAGTAATAACAACAAGAGTGTGCCCATCCTGCTGGGCAAAATCAAGTGCAACACCAACAGCCTTGTCAAAATCAAGGGTTTCATCAATTGTAGTGTCTGCGGCATGGGCGTGTGCAGCCCAGTCAATCTGCGATCCTTCAACCATCAGAAAAAATCCTTTTGGATTCTTTTTTAAAATCTCAATAGCCTTTCCTGTGGAAGCAGGCAGCATGTCTCCCCTTCCTTTAAGGCGATAGGGATTCTGAAGGGGAGCTGTAAATCCGGCAAGTTTTCCTGCAATGGACTTCATGATCATATCCAATGATGTATCAACTTCATAACCCTTTGATTTAAGCGAGTCCAGCAGGTTTAAACCGTCTGCCCTTTTTGCAAAATGGTCCGATCCTCCTCCTATAAAAACGTCAATATCAGTTTTCAGGAAATCCTTAGCAATGTCCTCATAGCTTCCGCGGCTAGACTGATGTGCAATAAATGATGCAGGTGTTGCATGAGTTACTGATGAGGTTGATACCAGTCCTGTCGCAAGTCCGTTTTCTTCTGCGATCTCAAGAAGCGTCTTTACTTTTTTCCCCTGATCATCAACCCCGATAGCACCGTTATTTGTTTTCTTACCGCTTGCCAGTGTGGTTCCGGCTGCCCCTGAGTCGGTTATATAGTTATTTGCTGAAAATGTTTTCTGGAGGCCGGTAATTTCACACCTTTCAATATTAAGAGGTTTGTCTGAGACACTCATCGCGGCATAAGTATGTGCAACTCCCATGCCGTCGCCGATCATGAAGATTACATTTTTAACCTTGGGGCTGCCTTCAGTAGCCGATTTCCTTGCAGTGTAACATGAAACAACAGTTGAGCCGAGCAATATAAATAAGAGTATGTTTTTAAGCTTCTTCATATTAATTTATGATTATTTAATAAATTCAGGCGGCAAGATAATTAATTGAATCTGTAAAATAATTGCTACATTTATTAATAAAACTTAAAACAGATGGTCCATTTATCCGGCATCGCTTGCTTTCAACTGATCTTTTCACAACTTGATAGTGATTTTCAGAATCTTTTTAAAAGTTGGATCATTTTAATGCTCGTTGTAGCAGCAGGATGTTTTCTGGTGAGTGAAATTACCCGTAACTACAGCCAGGTTGATAAGCTCTGGAGCCTCATACCAATCGCTTATGGATGGATTACAGTAACTGCAGTTCCTTCACCAAGAATAGTACTCATGGCATCGCTTGTAACGATCTGGGGTCTGAGGCTCAGCTATAATTTTTACAGAAAGGGCGGGTATAACCTCATCCCATGGAAAGGAGAGGAGGATTACAGGTGGAAGATAATGAGGGAGACCAGAGTGCTAAAAGGCAGCATCAGATTCGGCTTATTTAATCTTCTTTTCATATCCCTTTACCAGAACGTTGTAATTTTCATGTTCTCTTCACCGCTGCTGCTTGCAGCAATTTTCCCGCGCAAAGAGCTTACGGTTATTGATCTTCTTGCATGCATTCTCATGCTGACGTTTATAATCACTGAAAGCATAGCAGACAATCAGCAATTCAGATTTCATCAGGAAAAAAAGAATCCCGGAACCAATGGAAACCTGATTAAAGAATCATTGTCCAAGGGATTTTTGTCTGAAGGTTTATGGAAGTTTGCGAGACATCCTAATTTTACATCGGAACAGGCAATCTGGATCTGTTTCTATTTTTTTGGAGTTGCCGCATCAGGTCTATGGATCAATATTACACTGGCAGGACCGGTATTGCTTATTCTTATTTTCATCGGAAGCTCACGGCTGACAGAAAGCATCAGCAGTAAAAAGTATCCTGAATATGCCTCCTACCAGAAGGAGGTACCGATTTTTATTCCACGGATCTTCAGGCATCAATAAATTATCTGCTTCTTATCATCAACCATAAACTCAGGTTGAATTGTTGAGTGTTTAATATTGTATCTTATTAAAACCGCTTTTATGCGATGTAGGATTTCCTCGAAGCTGCTTACATTAATATCTTCTGACATATCAATATGTGCTTCAAACATCATCTCATGTTCGTTGATCTGCCATACATGAACATGATGAATATTTTTCACTCCCTCTATTTTCTCAATCTCAGAAGCTATTTTCTTAACATCAATTTCTTCAGGAGTGAATTGCATTATAATCCTCAATGATGATCTGACTATTCCCCAGCTCATATATAGAAGATAAAGAGCTATGGCAATTGAGAAAATACTGTCAGTCCGGTACCAGTGAAGGTATTTCATCGCAATTCCTCCCAGCAAAACTGCAATTGAAATAAGCATATCACCAAACAAATGAAAGTAAACCGATTTCATGTTCATGTTTTCACGGGAATCTTTCCGGATGAACAAAACTGAAACACCGTTTACAAGGATCCCGGCAACAGCTAACCAGATGACAAGGTTTGCAGAAATCGGTACCGGATTAACTAATCTCTGTACGGCCTCAAAAAGTATAATGACTGAAATTATTATAAGAGTTGAAGAGTTAATGAAGGCAGCCAGAATTTCTGACCTCCTGAACCCGAATGTCTGTTTCTCTGTTGCTTCTCTTTTTGCCAGTCTGTTTGCCAGAAAGCTTATGACCATCGACAGAACATCGCCGAAGTTGTGAGCTGCATCGCTTAGCAATGCCATACTCCCGGAAATAATACCCCCGATAGCCTGGGCAACAGTAATGCTGATGTTAAGAAGGATGGCAACCCCCAGGTTCTTTCCGCTTACTTTGTAGTTATGATTATCAGCTTTCTGCATACAATACAGAGTTTAATATCTGACACTTCTGAAGAATAAACACATTTTCAGGTAGAATCAGTGATATGTTATTCCTGTATTCAAATTCGATTCCCGGATAAATTCAATTCGTTCTGATTTTAGCTTATATTATTTTCAGCAAATATACCGCATACGCTTTTATTTGTATAATTATCTGACAATATTCCAGTGGTTCTTGAATTAGCTTCTTTTCTCCATCTTATCTAAGTGCAATCCCTCGTCAAACAGGGTGAAGAAATATTTTAATATCTTTGGTATTCTAAAAATCAGGGCCGGATGCTTGTTAAATTGTCACTGCTTGCACTATTCGGGATTGCGATGGCACATCTTGAAGGTGTAGTTGTTGTTTACCTCCGTAAAGCTCTCGGAATGCTCGATTCGGAATCCAACCGGGAATCGCTTGAAAAAATTGCTCCTTCATATCTGAAAATTGAAATGACCCGTGAGGCGGCAACCATAATCATGCTGGTCGTGATAGCTTTTCTTACCGGCAGTTCGTGGATTGAAAGAGGGGTGTTCTTTCTGTGGACCTTTGCCTTCTGGGACCTTTTTTACTATCTGTCGCTTTACATTCTGATCAAATGGCCGCCGACACTGAAAACCATCGATGTCCTGTTCCTGATTCCAAAACCCTGGATCGCTCCGGTATGGTTTCCGATAGGGGTATCATCTCTAACAATTGCAGCAATAGCATTTTTATATCTATTACGGATTATCTGAAAACCATTATCGGATAAATGGATTTTTCTTCGAAGCTCAAAACGATATTCCGGTCACTGCAGTACAGGAATTACAGGCTTTTTTTTGCAGGGCAGAGCATATCGCTGATCGGAACATGGATGCAAAGGATAGCCATGCCATGGCTTGTCTACCATTTGACCGGATCGGCTTTTCTGCTTGGACTCGTCAGCTTTGCCGGACAGATACCAACCTTTCTTCTTTCCCCGCTTGCGGGGGTTGTCACCGACAAATTCAGCAAGTACAGAGTCCTTCTTATAACGCAGATTATTTCTCTTATTCAGGCTCTTTTCCTTGCCATGCTTACTCTGTCAGGCGAAATCGAAATTTGGCATATAGTCGTTCTGAGCATTATTCTTGGTTGCGTGAATGCATTCGATGTGCCCTCACGACATTCATTTGTGATCGAGATGGTTGAAAAGAAAGAGCATCTCGGGAACGCTATTGCCCTGAATTCTATGATGTTCAACGGCGCCCGACTGATTGGTCCTTCCATAGCCGGCATGATGCTTGCCACAACGAGCGAAGGGGTTTGTTTTCTTATTAATGCAATAAGCTATGTCTTTGTCGTTATTTCATTGCTTTTAATGCACATTAAAAAGAACAAGGTTGACTATAATCCAGGTAATATGTTTGCCGAAATGAAGGAAGGTTTCAGATATGCCTTCGGCTTCGCTCCAATAAAGCATCTGCTTATCCT
>DOTV01000193.1:35798-36802 GCA_003520925.1 Bacteroidales bacterium
CCTTGCATCACGTGAAACGGTATTAAAACTGGGAAGGATAATTCCGACGGCAGCAGCCCTGTTCGGGATCGGCCTTATAGCTTTGTCAGTGACAAATTATTTCCCTGTTTCTCTGTTATTTATGATAATTATCGGTTTGGGTCTGATGCTTCATACTGCCTCAAGCAATACAATACTCCAGACTATAACTGATGATGACAAACGTGGAAGGGTAATGAGCTTTTACTCACTTGCCATAATGGGAACAGCCCCTTTTGGCAGCCTTCTGGCCGGCAGCCTGGCTAAAATAACAGGAACTCCTTTTACAATTTTTATTGGCGGACTAACATGTATAATTGGTGCATTTTTCTTTTACAGGAAGCTGCCTGAACTGAAGAAAATAGTCAATCCGGTTTATTCCGGCATGGATCTGAAAGATAAAATGCAACAATCCGGTACTTTTATCGTTTAAATTTGAAAAGGACGCCTTTTGAAAGCCAGAGCAGGAGTCTTAATACTAATTTTAAAATTTACCTTATGAGATATTTAAAAATATTTCTCAGCTTGTTATTTATTTCCATAATTACAGGTTGCAGCAAGGTTAGCGATAATGGAACTGTAACAGGTGACGGATTTAAAATCGATCACTCATGCACGAAGCTTGCAACGATACCTTCGGAGTGGATCCAGGCAGCAAAAGATAACCTTCATATTGCTTACAGCCATACCTCGCATGGAAGTCAGCTCACCGAAGGGATGTCAGGTCTGGTTTCTTTCAAGGGGACTTCATATTCCTGGAACAATGGAGGAACAAATGGTGCCCTGGACATTCACGACTATGCTATTAACGGTGATCTCGGAAACCCAGACAGGACCTCCTGGGCTTCATCGACAAGGAACTACCTGGCAGCAAATACTGATGTTAATGTTATTATCTGGGCATGGTGCGGCCAGGTTTCTAATGCATCGGAAGCTGACATCAGCACCTACCTTAACCTGATGAATGATCTTGAACGTGATTTTCC
>DOTV01000193.1:37172-40430 GCA_003520925.1 Bacteroidales bacterium
CTGTACGACTTTGCCGATATAGAATGTTATAATCCCGACGGAACATACTTTGGCGGTAAAAAGCCCGATGATGCATGTGCCTATGACACCAATGGCGACGGTACCCGCGATGGCAACTGGGCTGTTGAATGGCAAAATTCCCATACGCAGGGAGTTGACTGGTTCACCTGTTCTGCAGCACACACACAGCCATTAAATGGCAACCAGAAAGCTTATGCTGCCTGGTGGTTATGGGCTAGGCTGGCCGGATGGAACGGGAAATAGTTATTCAGTTATCTCATACACAACGCTTGTGAGCGGAGTATTTGAACCAATATTGATCCCAACTTTCATAAGAAAATCACCGGTATAGCTTCTTCCACCCTGGGACATTCCGGGTCCTCCCATGCCTGGCCCCCTTCTTCCATCATTGGAAACGTTTATCTCCTGGACTTTGTAAGTTTTCCCGGGGTCTAGTCCCTGGAGCTTAACAGGATTGAAAGTCTCACCATATCTTGAGTTCAGAGTGTATCCAAACAGGACAGCCCTGTTCCTTAATTCATTCACATACATCATCACTGCCCTGTTCTCTTCATAAGGAGAGATAAGCCTGAAAAGATCACCTTTATAGATTATGTCCTTAATCCTGTTATAGTTTGCAATCGCATTCTGACTGAACTTCAATTCGTTCTCGGTCATTTTATCAACTTCGATGTCATAACCCAGTTTACCCATCATTGCAACGTCAGTTCTGAATTTAAGTGATTGTTTGCCCCATGAGGTTACATGATTGCAAACTGAAATGGCCGGGAAAAAGTAGGAGTAGCCCCACTGGACGTAGACCCTTTCGAGAGCATCGGTATTATCGCTTGCCCAGAATTCAGTAAAATATTTTAGAGCACCGTAATCGACCCTTCCGCCGCCTCCAGAACATAGCATCACAGGCAGGTGCGGATATTTCTGGCGAAGACGGTCAAGTATTCCGTAAAGGCAATTGACATAATCAATATACAAATGCGATTGTCTGTCTTTAAGATATACCGAATAAGCATTTGTCATCATCCTGTTGCAGTCCCATTTAATAAATGAAATGCCCGGATTGGTTGAAAGCATACCATCTACTACATTATAAACAAACTCCTGAACTTTGGGATTTGTAAGGTCGAGGACAAGCTGATTCCTGTAGTAATGCTCCGGACGGTTTGGAAGCCTGAGTATCCAGTCGGGATGTGTTTCATATAGTTCGCTCTTCGGATTAACCATTTCAGGTTCTATCCAGATTCCGAATCTGACTCCTTTTGCGTCAGCTTCCTTTACGAGGTAGCCAAGGCCGTTTGGAAGTTTTGCCCTGTTTTCCTGCCAGTCGCCAAGGCCGGCACGGTCGTTGTTCCTTGGATATTTGTTTGCAAACCAGCCGTCGTCGAGCAGGAACACATCAAGTCCCAGTTTCTTGGTATCATCCAGAATGGACGAAAGCTTCTTTTCATCAAAATTGAAACCTGTGGCCTCCCAGTTATTAAGAATTGTCATGCGCGACCCTGTTCCGTCAAGCACACCGTATCTTGTTGCCCAGCGGTGGAGATTCCGGCTTGCCTCTCCCTTGCCATGTTCAGAGTAAGTAAATATCATGGAAGGAGTTTTGAAAACTTTTCCGGCATCAAGTGAATATTCTGAAGCAAATGGGTTAATTCCTGAAATAACCCTTAGCGAACCTTTTTCATCAACTTCAAAAAGGAACCTGAAATTACCCGACCATCCAAGAGTTCCGGCAATTACCTGACCGGTGTACTCATCCGACTTTTCATTAAGCGATAGCATAAATACAGGTGTCTGGTACATATGAGCCCGGGTTCCGAGCTTTGTATCAAGTATTTTAATTCCAGCTGTAAGCAGGCTCTCCTGCATTTTCATCTCTTCGGCCCAGTCACCATGGAACTGTGTTAGCCAGTACTTGTCAGCATCGAAATGAAGCATTGAGGATGCATAGTTGAAAATCGTGACAGGCTTTTTTTCAGAATGTTTTATCTCAACCCATTGCTCAATTACATCCTCATTATCATACGTTTTAAAAATAAGGGTTACTTCGAAGGGGTACACAGGGTCCTTCAGAATGATCCTGCTGAGATTGATATCGCTATTACCCCCAGATGATTTTTCAAAAGAATGACTGATATATTTGAGCTCGAGGGAGGGATTCCCATCGTTATGTGTTGCACGGACAGCCGGTTCAAAAAGATTGTCTGTACCAAATGTGGCATATGCAGGATGACCGGCATCCCTTGTCTGTTTAAGATTGTCAATACTGGCAAGCTTCGGTCCTAAGTATGACTGGTAAATTCTTCCGTCGCGGCCGTTGACCCTAAGGATCAGACTTGTATTCTTTGTTTCCAGGGGAATGAAAACATCAGGGGTTTGCTGCATCAGCTGCCCGCCAGTCGGGGGAGGAGGCCCGCCTGCAGGCAGATCCTGTGCAGTTGATGAGAGTCCGAGTGCAAAAATAGTGATAATAGAGAGTAGTTTCTTCATAGTGATGGTTTAATAACTTGACTAAAGAGAGCTGAAAATTACCAATAATTTTCAACTTTGTCACTGATTGAATTTTTAAAGTCAAAGTTAAAAGTCATTTTTAATAACCGCTTATTCTTCTAATTTTGGTACTTCTGTTTTTCAACTTTTTGATATGACCCCTAATGACCCGCACCGGAAAGACCAGTCGGTCTTTATTAATTTTATTTTGACATTTTCACTCGCTTTTTCTTTGTCCTCTCTTGCAGCAAGCCAGGTTCAGCAGGACACAATTCCGAAACAGGATACCAGGAAACAACCTGTCTATACGACATCAAGGCTTTCAGCTTCAAGACCCGTTATCGACGGAAAGCTTGACGATGAGTGCTGGAAAAAAGGGACCTGGGCTGGTGATTATACCCAATGGAAGCCTGTAGAAGGTGCGAAACCAACCTATCCGACGGAACTGAATATTCAATACGACGATAAATATCTCTATGTTGCTTTCCGCGCCTACGATGACGAGCCTGAAAAGATCCACAGGTATGCAGGAGTTCGCGATGAAATTGTTGGTGACATGATGGGCCTAACCATTGACAGTTACCGTGATTACCGTACGGGTTTTGAGTTCACAATTACAGCCTGGGGGCAGAAGGTCGATCTTGTCCTGTTTAATCCTGAGAACTGGGATTTTAACTGGAATGCGGTTTGGAAAGGAAAGGTCGGACTGGAAGATTCAGCCTGGGTAGCAGAGCTTGAGGTGCCTCTTAGCCA
>DOTV01000193.1:40763-64824 GCA_003520925.1 Bacteroidales bacterium
CAGGAGGAGAGCAACTGGGAAAAGCAATCAAGCACAGGCCCGGGAATGCTTTACAACTTCGGGGAGATATACGGGATAAAAGGCCTTAAAAAATCAAAGCGCCTTGAAGTAATGCCCTTTGTGCTGGGTGATCTTAAGACGATGAAGAAAGATCCCGGTAATCCGTATGCGGAAAATGGCAGAATATGGGGCGGAAATGCCGGGCTCGATGCCAAGATAGGGATATCCAGCAACTTCACAGTAGATCTGACTGTCAATCCCGACTTCGGCCAGGTCGAATCTGATCCGTCGGTGATGAACCTTACAGCTTTTGAAACTTTCTATGAAGAAAAGAGACCTTTTTTCCTTGAAGGTCTGACAATTTTCGATTACAAATTTGACAGGCAGAACCTGTTTTATTCAAGACGTATCGGACATTCACCCACATATTCTGTGTATGATGATAACGAGCATTTCGTGAAGGCACCTGATATGACAACAATTCTTGATGCGGTCAAGCTCAGCGGAACGACCTCAGGCGGATTGTCGGTAGGACTCATTCAGAGTGTTACGGGAAATGAGTATGCCAGGATCACTGATCTGGATGGCAACGAAACTAGACAAAAGGTAGAGCCCCTTACCAACTACATGGTCGGACGAGTTCAGCAGGGTTATGGAGCCGGAAACACTATAATAGGAGGTATGTTCACATCGACAAACCGCTTCATCGAAGATGACCATCTTAATTTCATGACCAGGGATGCCTTTACCGGCGGATTCGATCTGCTCCATCACTGGAAGGACAAGAAGTTTTTTGTAAATGCAAAAATAATGGGCAGTTATGTCAAAGGAAGCCGTGAAGCCATAACAGCACTTCAGGAATCGCCGGTGCACTATTTTCAGCGTCCAGGAGCCAATTATCTCAATTATGACAATTCCAGAACAAGCCTCAGCGGTTCGGGCGGAAAAATAGAGATAGGGAAGGGTGCCGGGGGATTCTGGAAATACTCCACCGCAATTTCCTGGCTGACTCCCGGTCTCGAAATGAATGACCTTGGCTACTTAAGAACAGCCGATCAGATAGAGAACCAGAATAAAATTTCATATCTGATCGTAAAACCGGTATCGATATTCCGAACTTTCAACATTGGCTTTGAAGAACGGAATTCCTGGAATTTCAATGGCACCTCCCTCGGATGGGATGCTGAACTGGCACTTACAACAATGTTCAATAACCAGTGGAGCCTGAATGCTGAAGTTGCATATCATTCCCAGGACATTGACACAAGATTGCTGAGGGGCGGATATGACATCCGGATGCCCTCCGCTACTGAATTTGCAGGAACAATCAAAACCGATCAGTCAAAAAAATATGTTGCTCATGTTTCCTACCAGCACATGAAAGCCGGAAACAACTCTGCCTCTCAATGGGCGGTATCTTCAGGAATTTCAGTTCGGCCTTTCAGTATGCTGAAGCTGGGTGTGACTGCATTATACGAAGAGAACCAGGATGAACTTCAATATGTTGCAACGGGTGATACTTATCAGAACAGTAAGAGATATATTCTCGGGACAATCGATCAGAAAACTCTTAATCTGATCTTCAGGGTCGACCTTAATCTGACTCCCGAATTTTCAGTTCAGTACTATGGAAGTCCTTTTATTTCAAAGGGCAGCTATTCAGAGCTGAAGCGGGTAACAGCTCCTGATTCAAAGAATTATGATGAGAGGTTCAGCATCTATCAGAATCCTCTTCTGTACAACGGAACATACTTTCTTACCGATTATGATGATAATCTGCCTACAGTGGTTTCAGTAAGCAATCCCGATTTCAATTTCCATCAGTTCCGCTCAAACCTTGTTGCAAAATGGGAATATCGACTGGGATCATACGTTTATTTTGTTTGGTCAAGCGACCGTACCGGCAGCAATAATTCTTCCGGTGCGTCTTTCCGCGATTCATACGGTTATCTAGGAGATGTTTTTCCGAATAATATTTTTCTGGTCAAGCTGAGTTACTGGTTCTCCCTGTAAATCACATTTTCTGAGATTCATGGGGCGTAATGAAAAACTTCCGGTAATGATCAGGATCATTGACAATAATGAGGTGATAAATGAGTTTTATAAGTTAATCGGGACTGACTTGCTTACGGGAAGAGGAAAAGGCATCTCAGACTCAGTTTTTGGTCACTTAAAACTATGACGTTTGTCTTTGAAATCATGCAGGAAGTCAAAATATTACATTATTTCTTTTGCAAGGCTGATAAAAATCGCCAATTTTGACAGAATGAACTGCCTGAGTTCAGACAGCATTATTTTATGTTAGTAATTCAAAACTCTGGTATCTGATAATGAAGATATTGATTTGTGAAGATAATCCTATGGCAATGAAGACCCTGTCAGTTGTCCTTGAAAGGGAAGGATATACAGCTGATGTGGCGGATGACGGGAACGTGGGAATGGAGATGCTTCAGAAGAACGAATACGATCTCCTGGTCGTTGATATTCATCTCCCTTACCGCAGCGGGCTTGAACTCATCAAGTTTGTCAGGTCAGAACAGGGAAAAGATACTCCGGTAATTATTCTTTCAGCGTTCAGCGATATTCAGATGCAACGACAGGCTGGTGAACTGGGAATCAGCGAATATATTGTAAAACCTTTTAATCCTGTTGATCTGGTTGCCAGGATCAAATCAATTCTCAACAAGTAAATCATGCGCAGACTTTTATTACTTCTATTTGTTGGGTTTGTTATCCCTGGAATATTCAGCCTTTCGCAGCTTTTATCGCAGGAAATAGTCAATCCTGAAACCGAATACCTCAGGATCAGAACCATGGCTTTTGAGGGAAACTATGATACAGCAGCTGCTGATGCCCGGAGACTTGTAAATGCTTTTCCCACATACGGCGATGCACGAATTCTCCTGGGCCGTATCCTTGCCTGGCAGAAGGATTATAAACAGGCTGCCGCCGTAATAGATACTCTTCTTACAACTGAACCTGACAATGCCGATGCTCTTGCAGCCAGACGTGATATTTCACTCTGGTCAAAGGAGAACACGGCTGTCTCGACTGATATCCGCACAGGTTATTCATTCGACTATTTCACCAAACCCTACACGAGATTCTGGCAGGTTTTCAGTATCGGGGCCGGCCACAGGTTCAGCTGGGGTCCTGCATCGGCCGGAGTCAATATAGGCAATCTGATTACCGATGAAACAACGAATATTTATGCTACAGAACTTCAGTTTGAAGCAGAAGCATATCCCAGGCTCTCAAATCAAAATTACACTTACCTTGCCTATGCTTACAGCCCGGGAACATATTTCCCGACACACAGGGCTGCTTTTGAAATATGGCAGATTTTACCTGCCGGATGGGCAGTTTCAGGCGGACTAAATTATTATTACTTCGACAGGAATATTTTTATAGCTCTTGCATCAGTTGAAAAATACCTGGGAAAGTACTGGTTGTCAGGTAAATCCTATGTATATTTCAAGGAGGGTGGTCCAAGGACTTCTTTCTATCTGAATGTGCGACGTTATTTCAATGATTTTGATTACCTTCAGCTGACCCTTGGTACGGGTACAGCACCGGATGAACCATACGGTATCCGGGAAGACATAAATCGGTTGAGTGCTAATAGTGTGAGGCTTGCATATAATTTCAATGTAAAGGGCAGATTTTCTGTGCGTCTGGGTACGGGTTATTCCCTTGAAGAGTATGATGCAGAGGAAGGTCCGGCTAAAAGAGACAGGTTTGAAGGAAATTTAAACTTAATATATGCTCTTAAAATGAAGTGATGAAATACAGGTTCCTGACCATATTGTCACTTTTATTATTCACCTGTACACAGGCTGGTCCGGCTGTTAATACTTCGGCAGTATCCATTCATCCTTCTCCTATTTACATTACCGACGGTGTTGCACTGATAACATCGGAGATGAACAATAACAGGATCGATAACCTTATTAGTCTTTCAAAAGACATCTATCCTATTCAGATCGGTGCCTTCAGACTCAAGACTAATGCTGAAGTAATGTTTGCAAAAGTTGCCAGAGTCCTAGGGAAAGATGTTATAATGATCGAGGAAGAGGGCTTTTTCAAGATCCGCGTCACAAAGCTGAATAAGGAGAAGATAAGAAATTATCTTGAACCAGATATAAAGATTAATAATACGGTTGCCGGATTCAGAGATCAGACAATGACCCAGGACACTGTCAAAAGGACCATCGTTTCACCAGACATGACCCTGATTTCCGAGCCGGTTGCCGACACAGTGATCACGGCTCCGCCGGTAGACGCATCAACCCCGGAAGTAAAACCTATAGAAGAACCCAGACGCAAATTTTTCCTGCTTAATACAGACAGCCCCTGGCTTAAGCGTATAAATTACTTCGGCAAATCATTCGCTCTCGTTAATGCCCTTATAATTACAATCTTCATTTCGATCGCTACAATGCTTATCCTCCTTGTGGTTATTCTTCTGAACAGAACCAGGATGGAAAAGGAAGAGGACCTTAAGCAATACCTGGCAGAAACGTATCAGGGAATGATAATCGATTATCTTTTTACGGGTAGCAGTCCGGACAGGTTCCGGAGTATTGCTTCTGACACTTACAGGAGGCAGGCCCTTATTGATCAGATGATTGATGTCAGCGTTAACCTTAAGGGAGATGCTGAAGAAAAGCTTTGCGGCCTTTACATTTATCTTGGCCTCGACAGGGATTCGATAAATCGCGCAAATGACTACCGGTGGCATAAAAAAATAAAGGGATTCCGCGAACTGGCCTTCATGAATATTAAAGATGCAAATGATTCAATATATAAGGCTCTTAACTCAAAGAACGATATTCTGAGGATGGAAGCCCAGATCGCTCTTGTAAGACTTTCAGATGAAGATCCTTTTGATTTTCTGTTTCAGCTTGTCCGGCCCTTTTCTCTCTGGGAACAGATAACTCTCCATGAGCTTATTATCCAACATGACCTGCCTGTCCCTGAGTTTAAAAGATTCCTGAAGGCTTCCAACCCAACAGTTGTTATGTTCGCCCTCAGAATGATAAAGGAGTTCAGGCAGAAAGACGCTGAAGAAGATCTGAGAGATACTCTCGAACACCCGTCTCCCGATGTACGGCGGCTGGCTGTTCAGGTCGCGGGCGATATGGAAATGCGCTCTTCTCTCGACGTTATGAAAAGAATGTACAAGAGTCAGGACTACAATACCTGCCTTGAGATAATAAGAGCAATGGCTAAAATGCCTGATCCGTCACTTATGGGATTCCTTAAGCTAGTTCTTGATAAGGAAGATGACGTTCAGCTTCAGATCGAAGCCACAAAAGCTATTGAAAACAATGGCGAAGAAGGCGTAAAAACCCTTGTGAAACTAATGAAATCGGAATATAAGAACTACAATATTATTGTAAGGCACGTACTTGACCGCAGAATACTATAACAACTATGGGATTTATTTTCGGAAATATTATTTTCTATCTGACCCTGTTCCTCTTCGTGTCATATCTAATGCTCGGCATTTTTTCAGCCATTGCATTGAGAAAATATCTTCGCAAGAACAGTTATATTAATTACAATTCACTTGTCCTTTCGCCGCTAAGCCCGAAGATATCCATTATTGCCCCGGCATTTAATGAAAGCAAGACCATTATCGATAATATCCGGACTCTTCTGTCACTTTACTATAATAACTTTGAAGTTGTAATAGTTAATGATGGCTCAACTGACGATACTTTTGAGCTGATGAAAGATGCCTATGATCTGACAAGGGTCAATTATTACTTCGATTACCGGATTCCCTGTGAAAGGATAAGGGGAGTTTACAGGTCTAAGAATCCCTCATATAACCGGCTTACAATCATAGACAAGAACAACGGAGGAAAAGCTGATTCACTAAATGCGGGAATAAATATCTGCAAAAGCGACCTTTTTGTATCGATCGATGCTGATTCAATTATTGAAGCTGATTCGATACTTAAGCTTGTGAAGCCATTTCTTGAAGAGAAGGAGAAGAAGGTTATCGGTACAGGCGGTGTCATAAGAATAGTAAACTCATGTGATGTGGAACGGGGCCATATCAGGGAGATTAAGATACCATCGCAGTTCTTACCCCGCCTGCAGGTGCTTGAATACACCCGCGCATTCCTGCTTGGCAGAATGGCATGGAGCCACCTCGACGGATTGATGCTTATCTCAGGCGCTATGGGTATTTTCGATCGCGAGACAGTGATAAATGCAGGAGGATACAATATAAAGACTGTGGGAGAGGATATGGAACTTGTTCTGAGGATGCGGCGTTATATGGCTGAAAACGATCAGAAATATGAGGTCACATATATCCCTGATCCATTATGCTGGACTGAAGTACCTTCCGACCTCAGGTCGATGAGAAAACAAAGGACGCGCTGGACACGCGGACTGATCGAATCGCTTCGCACCCATCGTAAGATGTTCTTTAACAGTAGCTACGGAAAGCTGGGCCTCATGGGATATCCATACTGGTTCTTCTTTGAATGGATGGCTCCCCTCGTAGCTTTTGCCGGATTCATTTATACGATATATCTTATTATAAGAGACTCCCTTAACTGGCCTTTTTATCTTCTTCTTTTCGTTTTTGTTTATTCTTTCGCAGTATGCCTTTCGACATGGGCAATCCTTTTTGAAGAGATCACTTTCCATAAGTACAAAAAGAAAAGAGATGTTCTCAAACTCATCGGCATTGCAATGCTGGAACCATTCTTTTACCCCGTCCATACTTATTTTGCAGTAAGAGGCAATCTTGAAGCCCTGCGGGGAAAGAAAGGATGGGGCACTGCAGAACGATCGGGGTTCAGCAAAAAGAAGAAAGTCAGGACAAAAGTTGCAGAAGAAGATAAAGATCTCAATCTGTAAAGCCGGGAATTGAAGATAGCCCGGTTCTTATAACATCAAGTGCTTTTTTATCCCTGGCTTTCGTTGCCGGAACTGTCATCCACAGTGGCCAGTTGTACCTGCTTGTCGATGATGTAACTTTCTTATCGAAATATACCGATACTGCAATGCCGTCGGATGTTGTGGAAGTAATGTTATAATTAAACCCTCCATCATAAGATACTGCACCGTCGATGACCTTCATCTGGGTAGGATCGCGGAAATAAAGTAATGTCCATGGCACCCGTATCTTTATTTTACTTCCGCTCCAGGCTGCTGCCGCACGCTGACCATATGTGAAATCTGATGCATTATCGACAGGTAATTTGCCGATATCCTGTCCTTTCAGGGTATGACCATCATTGATCCAGTGCATTAGTTTCCATGGTGCTCCGTCGGTAACTGTACTGTAGAACTTCTGATAACTATGATTTGCCAGGTCAAACCTGGGTGTAAGTCCATTCATATCATAGGCTTCGGTTACATAATAGAGAGCTGTATCGTTCGACAGAACCATTGTAAGAAGAAACTCCGACCTGTTCTGAAGCTGCCTGCCGTTGGGAAGCTTCGATTCCCCAAAGCTTGACAGGTAGGTATCGAATGCAACCATTATGGTATCTCCGTGAGTAAGAGTCCTGCCAGTCTCTATTTCAAGGTAAAAACAACTGTTATCATTTGTGGCGCTTATCTTTTTCAACGGTCCTGATGGTTTGTCTGTCTGATATGATGCAAAAGGAAGTATGCTTGTCTGATCGAATGAGATAAGACCGAAGTTCTGTTCAGGTGAAGCAAGATTATGCCACAACTGCCTGGTCGGGATTGTTGTTCCGCCTGAAACCATTCCATACGCTTCAAGATAGCTGACAATCCATGTAGGCTTAAACCATTCATCCATCCAGGCAAACATGAAACCTCCTGCACATCCGGCATCGATTATATTATGCATAAGCCTCATATTTTTCTCCCCCTGCTGCTGCTCAGAATAACCTCCATGATGCATATTACTATATGCCTGATGGGCGCTTCCCCAGCTTGAGGGAACCCCGAATTCAGCAATCACAAGAGGCATGGAAGAATAGTGAGTTCTCATATCATTCAGATAGCCAAGGTAACTGTTTGGCCCGTTGAGATCATTGTATGTCAGGTAAGAGGGCTGCTCACTTATAAAATTCGGATAATAGGGATAAGCGTGATAGGAGGCAAATATGCCCGGTTCAGGATTTTTAAGTGTAATTTTAGTAATATCATATGTGGCCTTGTCCTCGTCAGTATAAGTCTCGGTGGGATGCGTCAGAGGGTCAAGTGTAGGCCAGCTTGCGATACTTACCGGACGCTTGACCGAATAGTTTGAGGATTCGTACTTAATTGTCTGTTCGAGCATCTGGGTGCAGAATACCTCAGTCGCTTTTGCCCCGGTTATGCCCAGATAGTTTCCTGAATATGAATTTAATGACGGGTGGCTTTTATCGGTGCTGTCAACCTCCTGGGGACTTATTTCTCTTCCTATTATGTATCCCGCAGTCCAGCGTGATACATCTGTAATATATCTGCCGTAGGATTTCCCGTACCTGTATGCAATGTCCCCGTTTCCGTTTATACAGTTTACCACCTCCTTAATTTCATTGGTAAAGGAAGCTGTCTGATTTATTAAATCATAAGCGCCCGGAACAGAATAATCTTCGATCTCCTCAAGCCAGATTCCCTGGAATAGAAGAAGAGGTTTATCAGGGTGCCTCTGATTATAATTAGCCAGCTTTTCATAAAATACCGGAGGATGAAGGGTATAAATCCTTAAGCTGTTAAATCCGGCAGCAGCCATGGATTGTATCCAGCTTTCGTATTCGGCCGGAGAAATGGCATAGGCGATCTCCCCGGGAAAAAAACCCGGAGGAGAAGATCCAAGATTGATTCCCTTCAGAAGCAACGACCGGTACTCCGAACCGGTATGCATTGCAATATGATTTCCCATTGTTTTGAAAGGAACTTCCTGCTTCATTGTCAGCTCAAAATCGATTATCGTATCGACGGCTATCGTAATATCAGTCAGTCTTACAGGATAATAATTATCGTGCGTTACCGAGGTTACAACAGGGAATCTTATCTGTCCTGAAAATGGGACTACAACAGGAGGCATCATATCAGGCTCAATAGCGGTACCCGCTGAATATGATGAAAATCCGGAAGCCTTAATGAGTTTCCCTGATACGGTCTTCCCTTTAAACGTAACTGCATAGAAGTAGAAACCGTTTTTCTGGGGCGCACCATTCTGGTTACAGCCGTCCCACACAATATGATAACTGCCTGCATCAATTGAATCAAAAAAAGCATCCATTATTTTTTTGCCGGAGAAATTATAGATTGAAAGGCGAACATCCCCCTGACTGTTAATTATAAACGGGATATTTACTGAATATGTGAACGGATTTGGATAAGGTACACCAACCTCGATCAGATCCGATATATTCCCGTAAATATTTGATATTCTAAGCGAATATGTCCCATCTGGTTTAGATCTGGCGGCATATTCAGTTGTACCCGCAATCATCGAAATCCTGGCATCAGTTACTATGGCCCCGTTTGAATCAGTTATCTTTCCTGTGACATAATAATCACGGGCTGACAATTCATCACCTGACCATGGGAAATAGAAAAGGATTATGAGCAAGAATTTTAGGGGGGATCTGAAGGACAATGTCATTGAATTGAATGAAAGTATATGTTTTTTAAATCTTTTAAAAGTACTGAAAAGAAGCATTTATTTGTAATTTTAAAAATTCAATCAGGAGAACCATGCATGAATATTAACGGAGTTACATACCGGATTATTGAATCAGGCGACAATAAAGAACTTGCTGAGCTGATCAGGAGTGTCTTCAGGGAATTCAGGATTGACCGTCCGGGAACGGT
Source organism: Bacteroidales bacterium (assembly GCA_003520925.1). Taxonomy (GTDB): domain Bacteria; phylum Bacteroidota; class Bacteroidia; order Bacteroidales; family VadinHA17; genus LD21. The sequence goes on from DOTV01000193.1 coordinate 50,571, forward strand.
ATACTTTGATCCGACAACGGATAATCTTTATGAATTATTCAGAGCTCAGGGTTCCGTTTACTGGATTGCTGAAGAAAACGGTGTTATGGCCGGTGGATGCGGGGTTTATCCGACACCCGGATTACCCGAAGGATATGCAGAGCTTGTAAAATTCTATTTATTACCCCAATGGAGAGGGAAAGGTATTGGAAGGACACTTATGGAGAAATGCTTTGAATCGGCAAAACAAATTGGCTATGTCGGGCTTTACCTCGAATCACTTCCCGAACTTTCAAGGGCTGTGTCAATGTATATTAAATCAGGATTCAGTCACATACCGCATGCACTTGGCAATTCTGGTCACTTCGGCTGCAATATATGGATGGTAAAGGAATTGTAATACGTAATTACATTGTAATTACATTCTTATGAAGAATGAAAGTAATTCTTTGCGGGCTGTTTTATTTGCCCTTGGGGCAAATCTGGCAATTGCAGTAATAAAATATGTAGTTTCGGTCATCTCAGGAAGCTCTGCTATGCTTGCAGAAGCTATCCATTCACTGGCTGATACAACAAATCAGGTTTTCCTTCTGATTGGACGAAAGCGTTCGGCAAAGGTTGCCGATGAGGTTCATTCCCTTGGATACGGCAAGGAAGAATATTTCTGGGGATTCCTTGTAGCCGTTCTGTTATTCTTCCTCGGCGGTTGTTTTTCGATCTATGAAGGAATACATAAAATCATGAATCCGGAACCCATTGAAAATTACCTCTACATATTTATTGTACTGGGGGTTGCCATTCTGCTTGAATATAAATCGTTTTCGGTGGCTTTCGGTGAATTCAGGAAGACATCACCCACAGGTTTTGTTAAGCCATTGAAAGAATCAACCGACACAAACCTGTTCGTCATACTTGTTGAGGATTTTTCAGCGCTGACCGGACTTACAATTGTTCTGATCACTACTCTCCTTTCATTGATAAGTCCGTTTTTTGACATAGCCGGGACTTTTCTTGTAGGTACCCTCTTGATAACAATGTCATACCTGCTTGCCAACGAGTTAAGGAAGCTAATGGTAGGGGAGAGCATTCCACGCGAAGCAAGAAATGAAATCAGAACCATTGTCAGGAAATACCCGGTCATTAAGCATATAAATAATATCCGCTCGATGTACATAGGGAATAACAATTTTATGCTTCTTGTATCTGTCGATGTTGAGGATTTCTCACGGGGGCATGCTATCGAAACCACAACCGAGCAGATCAGGGCGGATATCTCCTGTAAATACCCTCATGCAAAATATATCTATATTGATGTAAGGCCCGGGAATTGCTAAAACTTATGGAGCCGCTCCGCGGTTGTAATCTCTGATGTGAGTTTTGTTATTTACGCCTGTATAGATTCTCCTCCTGGATCTCCTTTAAAAACAGGGTTCTGGGTGATTTATGGAAATTCATAAAGTCATCAGGGAATGGCTGGTTTGGGTTGCCGCCCATTGTAAACCTTGACCGGTAAGCATGCCTCCAGGTCAGCACATATCCTATCGGGTACTTGCTTACTACAGGTAAAAGTACCGTTGACCACCAGTCGGACATACCTCTTCTTCCTCCTGTTTCACTTAATGCTGTAAGTTTATTTTTACCGATAGCCGTTTTGGTAACGAAATTCAGTGCATTATCAAGCTCCCCTCCGAATTTTTCACCCCGGTCATACATATCGAGCGAAAGCATGTCAATGACATCATCGCCCGGGTATCCTCTCATATACTGTTCAAGAGTGGTTATCCTATCAGTGTTGTATGCATAAAGAATATTATGAATGTTCTTTTTATCCCGCAGAAAATTAACCGTATAGCGCCACAGATCTGAATACTCCTTATCGGTGCAGATATCTGTTCCCCACCAGAAAAACGAACCGGAATGTTCGTGGTAAGGCCTGAAAATAAAAGGTATTGGAGTACCGTCGTCATCTTTCAACCCGATAAAGAAGGTTGCAAGTCTCTCCAGCCAGCCATTGAACATCTCATGATTTTTTCCGCCTGGAAGTATGGAGGCAACAACCTCCTTTGAGCTCACATCCCAGGCTGTACCGCCCTGCCGGCGCGAAACACTGGCGGGATCCTGCAAAGTCAATGGATTATTTGCGTGCCAGCTTATTGTTATTACACCTCCCCGTTTATAATGTGCTTTAATCTGATCGACTATCTGCACAAAACTTACCGAGTCGAGACTCCTCTCATTTCCCAGTTCAAGATGTCCGAGTTCAAAGCCTGCAACAGCGGGGTAATCTCCTGTAAAATCTTTTGTGTCTGACCTGTCTTTCACATACCACCATGTGCTTCCGTACATAAGGTCATCCTGATGTCCGTACATAATACCTTTATTCTGGAGATTATATAGTGACCTGAACAGATTTACAGTCTCTTTTGTCGCTTTTTTATCGGCTGGGGAGACTTTTTTCCCATAAGCAGGGCAAGCAGCCAGAAGAGTAAGAAAGATAAGGGAGATAAATGATTTCATTTCTGAGTTATTAAAAGATGGTTTAATTTCAACCAATATATTAATTTTCTAAGGCAATCCAAAACAAAATGTGCCGGAAAGATGGTCGTATTATAATTTGCTCTTTATGAATCAGGTTAGTACCTTTATTGCCGTGAACCCCTGAAAACATGTTTAATCTGGAAATCGGACTATGAATAAAACTGAAAACAACCTTAACGGTTATTTCCATCATCCGGACTGTCACTTCTGCGGAAATAGTAACGAAAATCAACCTGATGAAATGAGCAGACGTAAATTTGTGCAACTTACAGGTACAGGTGCACTGGGAACTATCGCATTATCATGGGCCGACCTGATTGCCGGACCTCCCACTGACAAATATGCTCCGCAGCGTGTGCCTCTTGTTGTAAAACCTGTTTTTACTTATGAAATCCCGGAAAGGAGACCCCAGACCAGTTGGCGGAGCTGGGGAGGTATTCAGACTGAAAAAGATGCGAAGGAAGAAATTGCACGCATTCAGGAAGAATTAAAAACTTTAAGCTCTAAGGCTGACTTCCCGGTCAGTTTCCTGCCTGTTTCCGGCGTACGTGGAATTGATGATCTGAGTAGAATCGAAGATATTAAAACCGCTGACATGTACCTGATATATCCTGCTGGCGGAGGTAGTAATATGTTCGATTACCTTAACAAAACCGGAAAGGACATCGTATTCTTCTGCCGCTATAAATCAGGGCCCGTTTATCTTTGGTATGAAATTATAAGCCCGCGTTACCTCCGTCAGCATACCGACTCGCTTAAAGTGACCGGAATAAACGAGAATGATGTTGTTATAGACAGTTGTGAAGAACTGTTGTGGCGACTGAGGGCGCTATGCGGGTTGAAAAATACAAGGAATTCAAGGATCCTTGCCGTAGGAGGTCCTGGGGCCTGGTCACAGCCACTCGAATCCACAATAAATACTGTAAAGGAGAAGTACAAGCTGGATATACAAAGTATTTCATATGAAGAACTGGGAAGGCTTATAACAGAAGCAAGGTCGGATAAATCAGTCACAGCCGGTGCAAGAAAAAAGGCCTATGATTACCTTAGGGATTCAGCAGTAAAGCTGGAAACTGACAGTAAATTCGTCGATAATTGCTTCATGCTTGAGACAGTGCTTATAAGATTAATGGAAAGATTCAATTGCAGGGCAGTTACTATCAATAACTGCATGGGAACCATAATGCCTCTTGCGGAGACTTCGGCATGTCTGACACTCAGCCTGCTTAATGACGCCGGGTACCTGGCATACTGTGAATCCGATTTTGTTGTGGTGCCTGCAGGAGTACTTCTGTCAAACATTTCAGGCAAACCTTCATTCCTAAATGATCCCACATACCCGCACAACAACCTTATAACACTTGCTCACTGTACTGCTCCCAGGAGAATGGATGGCAAAACCCTTGCACCAACCAGGATCCTTACGCATTTCGAATCGGATTACGGAGCTGCTCCAAAAGTTGAAATGCTCATAGGACAAACTGTGACCAATGTGATGCCAGATTTTGCTTTTGAAAAATACGTGGGTTTGCCGGGGAAAATCACCGATAATCCTTTCCTTGATATCTGCCGTTCACAGATAGATATAAAGTATAATTGTGAAAGCAAAAAAGTTGCTGAGAATATGCCGGGATTTCATTGGATAACTGTATATGGCGATTATATTAAGGAAACAGGCTATGCCCTGAAAAAGTTAGGAATAGAATTTGAGAATCTTTGCTGAAGAATTGCTTTTATGAGGCCATCAGGTGAATGTTTTTTACGACATTATTTTAATAATCTTTGCATTGAAGAAATAAAAACACTGCTTCGTTTGTCTATTAATCAGATTGAATTTTAACAAGAAGTTATAAAATGAAAAGAACACTTATTATCACAGGCATTGTAGCAGTCGTTATAGTACTTATAATGATAGTCTTTGGCAGACTGACGTCAAAAAAAGATACTGCAACCGTTTATACTGAGGTAAAACAGGGCCCATTTGAAATAACAGTGACTAATTCTGGGGAACTCGAAGCTGAAAAATCAATTGATATTTTGGGACCTCAAATTCAGCAAAGCAATAGCCAGAACCGGGGCGGTGGCGGTCGTGATGGCGGTGGAGGAGATCATATGCGTTTACAGAGCTTTAAGATTCAGGACATAGTACCGGAGGGTACAATAGTCAAAGAGGGCGATTATATAGCTCAACTAGACAGAACAGAATATGACAATACGCTTAAAACTGCCCGTGAAAACCTGAATACTCTGCAGGCAAACCTCGAAATGGCAATTCTTGATACCACTGTAACACTTACAAGCCTGAGAGATGCCATAAAGAATCAGGCTATTGCAGTCGAAGAAGTAGCGATCACTTTGGAGCAGTCAAAATATGAACCCCCTGCTACCATTCGCCAGGCTGAGATAAATCTGAATAAACAGCAAAGGGCTCTCGAGCAAAAAATTAAGAATTATAAACTAAGAAAAGCAAGAGCTCTTACAAACATAAGGACTTATAAACGTCAGCTTGCTGATGGACAGGCACTTGTGGATAACCTGCAGAGCTTTCTGGCTCAGTTTACTGTAAAAGCTCCGTCGCAGGGTATGGTAATATATAAAGAAGAGTTTAACGGAACCAGAAGAAAAAGCGGATCCCAGGTAAATCCTTTTGACAGGGTTATTGCAACTCTTCCTGACCTTACATCAATGATTTCTAAGACATTTGTAAGCGAGATCGAAGTAAATAAAATACAGAAAGGTCAGAAAGTTATTATGACAATTGATGCCATGCCCGGAAAATCGTGGACCGGCTCAGTAGAAAATGTTGCCAATATCGGTGAGGTGCTTGGAAATTCCGATGCTAAAATGTTCGAAGTAATTATCAAAGTAGACGGCATAAATTCTGAGTTAAGGCCTGCCATGACAACCTACAATAAGATAATTATAAACTCTTATGACAATGTCGTATATATTCCGACAGAATGCATACACACAGGAACTGACGGCATCCCTTATGTCTACAAGAAAAACAAAACAAAGCAGATTGTTGTGCTTGGTGAGATGAATGATAAAAATACTATTATAAAACAGGGACTAGAAGCCGGAACGTCCCTTTACCTTATTGCTCCTGATGAAGCTGATAAGTTCAGGCTTGTAGGGAAAGATCTTGTTGCAGGGATTAATTAGAGAAAATTCAACTGTAGAGTAATCATAACCGGATCTATACCGGATTCAGACAACAATTCTTTGCGGATACAATAAGAATATTCTTCTCCCTGTAAACAGGAGTCAGTGCATGATTTTTCAATGCCCTGCCGGTTGCTACATTTATATACTTGAGTTTTATACAATTATTTTCAGGCTTTCTTCACTTGTTTATAGATTTCAAACCATGTGATGCTGAAAAGGCCAGCTACCATGCATATAATAAATTCCGCAAAACCGATTTTCTCAAATTGAAACAGATCAAGGAGAAATGGTATGTTCAGGATCAGGATCAGAAAGATAATTGCTCCGCTAACAATCCACGTAACTGCTTTATTCGGAGAGGCAAGAATTTTAAATATCCCGTATGTCCATGAGCGGTTTGATAGAATAACAGCAATATTTGAGACTATTAACGTAACGAATGTAAGTGTCCTGATACCCTTTTCAGAATATCCCATTTTTAGTCCAATAAAATATACAAGCAAACAAGTAACAAAGATTCCAATGCCCTGCATGCAGCTGAAAAATATCTTTTTTGCACCGAAAAATGGCTCGTTGATATCTTTCGGGGGTCGGGACATTACATTTTTTTCCTCTTTTTCTGCTTCAAAGATCATGGTACAGGCCGGATCGATGATTAATTCGAGGAAAACTATATGAACAGGCCACAGGATCAGGGGTAAATCAGCGAATAGTACTGGTACCAAAGACAATCCTGCAATCGGAACATGGATTGCAAAAATATATGAAAGGGCTTTTTGAAGATTATCGAATATTTTTCGTCCCATTCTTATAGCTCCGACAATGGATGCAAAATTATCGTCCATCAATACTAGGGAAGATGCCTCCCTGGCAACATCGGTGCCTTTTTCTCCCATGGCAATTCCAATATTTGAAGATTTGAGAGCAGGAGCATCATTTATTCCATCACCTGTCATAGCAACTATTTCCCTGTTTTTTTTAAGAGCATTAACAATTTTAAGCTTTTGCTCCGGGATCACGCGTGCAAAAATATTCACGGTTTTAATGCGTTCACAAAGAACCTCCTCAGGCATCTCATTTAATTCTGAACCCGCTATGAAGAGTTCCGGATTTTTTATCCCGATCTCTTTTCCAATATTGATTGCTGTTACCGGGTAATCGCCTGTAATCATAATTACCCTGATACCAGCATTATAACACTCCATTACAGCATCAGGTACATTTCCCCTTATTGGATCTGACAATCCAATTAACCCCACAAATTCGAGGTCAAAATCGTGCTGAAGTGATGGAAGCTCCCCGGAAATTAAGGTTGCCCTGGCTACCCCTAAAACCCTCAATCCTTCTGAGGCCATCTCAGCTACTGCTTTTTCATAATGTGATATTCTTTCATTACTCAGGTGGCAAAGGTCAAAGATTGCCTCAGGGGCTCCTTTTACTGCAATTACCTGTTCTTTAGTTTCAGTATTTGAAAAAACCCTTGACATGGCTAGAAGATCTTTGGATAACGGATATTCTTTTTCCATTACCCAGTCAGCATGTATATGTTCTGAATTCTGAAGATACTGATCGCCAATGTTTATTATTGCCCTTTCCATTGGGTCGAAAGGGTTCACCTGGCTTGCTAAAATTCCATATTCAATAATTTCGTGGAATGGTTCAGAGAAGGTATCTCCTGAAACCACTTTTGAAAAATCGGTACCATTAAAGAGTCGTGTAACAGTCATCTTGTTCTGGGTCAGTGTCCCCGTTTTGTCTGTACACAGGACTGTTGCCGAGCCAAGAGTTTCAATGGCCGCAGGTTTACGCGTCAGAACTGATTTTTTCGACATCCGCCATGCTCCAAGAGCAAGGAAAATGGTCAGAACTACCGGGAATTCCTCCGGTAACATAGCCATTGCAAGGGTAATACCTGCCAGAAACCCTTTTATAAGATCACCTCTTGAAATTGAATATAGAGCAATTACAAGGATACATAATAGTATACCTATTATAGCCAGACGTTTCACTAAAATCCCCATTTCCCTTTTTAGCTGGGTGGGTTCCTCTTTTACTGATTCAAGTGCCTTCCCGATTTTTCCGATTTCAGTATTTAATGCTGTTGCAGTGACTTTTACTAATCCATTTCCCTGAACAATCATAGATCCTGAATAAACAGCCGGCAGATCATCACCTCCTGGTATGAACTTAATCTCTCCCTCTTTATACTCCCTTTTTCTCACAGGTACCGATTCTCCTGTTAAAAGAGACTCGTCGGCCAGCAAATTGTTATTCCTTATAACCAGAGCATCTGCAGGGACTCTGTCTCCTTCCTGGAGAACCACAATATCTCCGGTCACAACCTCTCTTCCTGGTATTCTGAAGGTTTCTCCATCACGGACAACCAGCGCCCTTGGACTTGCAAGGTCTTTAAGTGCATCAAGGGCTTTTTCAGTTTTTTTCTCCTGATAAAACTCGATACCCATTATTACAAATACAAAACTAAGAAGCATTAATCCTTCCTGTACATCTCCAAGTAAAAGGTACAGGGTTCCGCAAGCTACTAACAGCAGGAACATGGGTTCTTGTACAACACCAAATGAAATTTTAAATACACTTTTTGGTTTTGAAGAAGGCAGTTCGTTATATCCTTCTTTTTGAAGAATCTCTGATGCCTCTTTTTGTGACAGACCATTGAGATTTTCTCTTTGAAACTTCGAGTACATTTTAATCAGATTTATTTAAGTTTATATCAGTAGGTTATTAAGAAATGTTTAATAATAAATAAGGCAGTGTTAATGCTAATTTATTGCTAATACGAATTTCTGGGATATTCTTAAAAAAGGTGATTTTCCTTATACATATTTTGGAGGCTGCCAAATTAGTCCCGTAAAGTCTACTGTCCTTTTGTTTAGATAATAAGGGAAAAATAAAAGCATTTCAGATGAAAATTCCAGGTCAAATGAATTTGGATTCATCAGTTTTTCATCATCATGAGTCTTATTAAAATTATGCTGATGTGGAATTTCGATTTCAATATTGGGGTTATGATTAAAAGGGATTTGAATGTTATGGCTAATAAACAAGACTGTTTTACCCTCATCAACGAATAAGAATGAGATAAAAAAAACCAGAAGGCTTATCAGAATACTTTTGCCATTATTCATAATCAGGACAAAAATAAATCAAAAGTCCGATTATTTACTTAATACTGATAACATTAACTTTTATTAACCATGAATGCCACCTTCCCAATATTTCTATCCGGTTAAAGTACTGCTTTGCCCAGTTTGTTAAAATCATACCTTCAACATATTAATCTATCAGTCATAATCCGGACCCGGACCTCCCTGACCTCCTCCACCTCCGAATCCAAATCTTGGGTTAACAACATTATTATAGATTGAACCAAAAGTATACGTCAGTCCTATACCTCCTTCGATCCTGTACTGTGTAGACAATTCTCTTAGTTCCAAAAGCCTGTCAGCTTCTGAAATATCTCCTTTTTTCAGGTTTACCTGATCATTAATGTGGGCGATACCTCCTGAAATCTGCAACGCCAGACCTTTAAAGATCCTGAAATTAAGTGAAGTGTTCAGTTCAACACGGTTTTTTGAAAAATCATTAAAGTAGTTTGAAGCCAATAAAGATAGATTAACGGATCCCCATTTTTTCTGAATCTGGAAAGCTATATTAAACTCCTGTTTAAAAAGATTCTCTGCAAGCTTATTATAAATAGTTGAATCATTATAGTTGTTATACTGCATTCCGACACTGTAAAGGAATCTTAATTGTCGATGTGTTGCCTCTGAATAAGGGAAAAGGTCATATTCTACGGAGGGGAGAATATCGGTCCTGAAACCGTAGTTTTCTCTTGTGGATGTCCCTATATTCCATTTTATGCCAGCTGACCAATGTTCACCAAGACTCTTCACAAACAAGTTGTCGCCCTGAAATTCGTTGGTTACATAAGTGGTATCAAAATCATCATCTTCAATGACCCTTCTTCGGCTATAAGACTGATCGAGCTCAAGTTCAAACTTTATATCAGGTGTGACTTTTGTAACATTAAATGAGTTTCTTAATTGCAGTTGCCTGTCTGATTCTTCTGCCTGGAACTGAGGTTCAGTTCCTAGTGAGAAGACCCAGTTATTCCATTTATCTACTACCAGCTCCCGTTCAAGTTCTGCGTTGTATCTGATTTCAATTTCGCTGGATAATGGAGTTCTGGCTACATATTTCATTAAACCCATCTGAAGCCTGTTATTTTTTTTCTCCCTTACAATTGTACTTGTCTCATCCGGGTTGCTTGTATAAACCAATGTATCATTCATTCCGTTGTAAACTCCAAGTCCCTGGAAAGTAAAAGTGTACTGTGTTCCTCCGCTGCCAGCGTTCTGTTGTGTTATCAGAATAAAAACCTGGGCTTCCTTCACATCCCTGACAAAATTCACATAAGGGATTTGTTGCCGGGTATAATTCATATCACAGCTTTGACAATCAAGAAAAATCTTCACCGCTTCTTTTCTTATTGTATCTGATATTGAACCTTGTTCCTGTGCAGATACAATCTGGGATATAGATGTAACAAGAATGAGGCATGACAGTCTCGTGAGAATGTTCTTTTTCATGGCACAAATTTGTATTAGAATTAGGTTTCTTTTTATTTCATGGGTAACATTGGTATAAAATTAATCTTATGGTTTTTCAGATTATGAAAAATCATTGCCAAGCTGTAAAAAACGATGGTGAATAGTCAAATAGGCTTAGTGAAGTTTAGCCGAAACTTTTATGAGTGATTTATATTTGATTGGGTGGGTTAATTTGAAGTCATCTTGCTTATCAACGGTTTGAGGTCAGAATGGATTTATTTCACATCATAGTTTATTTTCCCGGTAACAGGAATCCCTTCCTCAGTAATACCTTCAACTACAATACTGATTTTTGCCGGATTATCAGCATTAAAATAGTGAAGTGTTGATTTGCGGTTTTTCTCAACTATTATGTTTGGCTCCCAGTAAATTGTTTCGCGACTATCAGGCACAAAAGCTTGCTCTGTCATGTCATCATATTTGGGAGAATAGTAAATCCTTGGAGCATCATATCCCTTTACTACAACTGTGGCCGCATTAGGTCCCAACTTTTCTGGAGGCCTTCTAGTTCCCATACGTGTAATAATATTAATAACCCCGTTTGCGCCACTCATGCCGTAAAGTGGTGAGGCATTCAAGACATCTATTCTGTCAATCATGCTCACCTGGAGTGCAAAAAGAGAAAAGAAGCTTGTACTGTCGATTCGCATACCGTCAACCAGGATCAAAGCCGGACCAAATTGTCCATTAATAATAAAGTAAATATTTTCAGGATTTTGACGTTGCAGATCATAATTTTTTATTAACCGTACTCCGGGAATCCTTCCTGAAATGAAGTCAAAGACATCACCAGCAAAGTTTTCCTGGGCTGGCGTAACGACAAGTTCTTTATCGGGAATGCCATAAACACGTCTGCTCTCCTGAACCTTTATCGACTCAGGAGGTTCGGTTTTTATTGCTGTAACAAATACTTCTCCTACTTTAATAGTATCGCTAAGTTTGTATTTCCTTTTTGTTTCGAGCCGATAGCTTGCTTCTTGCCTGAAAAGAGAGTAAGTTTCGGCATTAAGGAGCATGGTCTGACCAGGTTTTTTAGAATCGACTATTTCCGCAGACGTATAGAATATGGAATCCAGAGATATCCTTCCGACCGGTCTTTCATTTCTCCCGGTAGCAGAAATAAACATATTATTGCGTCCTGTTATATCGATATTTTCCACCTTAAAGATACCAATCGAGTCAGAATATAAGCTCAGGAATCTTGCAGCACCGCTACCAAATAATCCGATATTCAATTTTGCTCCTCCCAGCGATTTGTTACCTGAAAGAGTTTTCACTTTGCCAGAAATTGTAAATCCTGTTTCACTTTTGAATGAAGCAATTGAATCATATTTCCACCTGAAATCCCTCCAACCCTGGGTCATAAGAAGCAGATCAAGATCACCGAATCTTTTATTATTCGAAGGATCAAAATAATAAAATGGCTCCTCCACGTTCCCCTTCACATCAGATTCAAGAAGGAACCACGATGCAATTGATGTCGGAAACTGAGAAGTATTAGCTGTAAAACGGTCATCAGCAGCTGAGAATGAAAATGAACCTTTGCCCGATATTGTTTCATCGCCAGATAGTGAAATTACCGCTGTTACTTTTTCACGCGGCTTATACTCCTTTTTGTCTGTTATTACATTTAATTGTACATCATTGTTAATCTGCAGGTAGACCAGTTTTTCACAAAGAGGCAAGCCTTCAAAATTATACAAGGTGACCTTCATTATACCTTCAGGCAGACTGTCGACAGGCAGCAGGAACCTGTTCTCAAGTGAATATATCTTTACTTTGGCAGTTCTGTTGATCAGGTTCCGGGCAGAGATGCTGACTGTAAATTCACGGCCAGAAACTGAAGGTAATGTTGCATCGTTTGTACAGATTGTCAGAATAACTTTAGAATCAGGTGTTACAGAGGTCTTAATAGTCACTCCTTCTGGGAAACTTCGTGGTAGTTCGGCCCTTGTTTCAGCACCGTCAGCACTTTTTACAATTGCATAATAGCTGAATCCAGGTAAAGGCTTGATGTTGAAATATCCCATCCCAAGGTGTAGACTTTTAAATTCCGCAATCAATTCTCCGGCAAAAGAATACAAACTTACAGTAACATCGCAACCTTTTCCGAGCCCATTCACTGCTTTGAAGGCCACTGTGGAAGTAACATTTTCAACAAGTGAACCACCTTCGGGGAAAAAGCTTATATCAATCCTGTTATTTATTCTCTCGGGATTTTTGTTTAATCCATTTGAGTCATCATAAGGATTTATGACAGTTATTTCTTTCAGGAAGAAGAAATTATCATCATAGTTCCGCATATGGTTAGTGTAGGCACGTATCCTGTATTGACCTGACGGGATTGAATCCGGCAGAAGAAAATCACCGTTCCCCAGACCTTCTTCAATTCGTAAAGTACGACTCAGAGCGATCTTCGCATCAGGTGAAATCAGTTCCACATGAAGATTGTTTGTATTAAAAGACAGCAGATTCGTTGATGGATCAATAACATAAGCTTTAAACCAGATATCGTCGCCGGATATATAAGTCACCCGATCAGTTTGAAGATAAACTTTCTCGGCAACCTGGCCTGATTCAGTTTCAATGAAATCAGGAGTTAACGGAGCCTCTTTTTTTAATATCGAATCGGATTTAGCTATTAATTTTTTGTCTGGCACAAAATCCAAAGGAAGCATATCAGCTATCCTGTCATTTGCCATTTCACCTGCCCATGTCAGTGAATATGGTTTATAATAATATCCATTGCTGTATAATTTTAATGTATCGGAAATAGTAATGATGCTGTTATATTCCTTTGGCTTTACGGTTGCAAGTTCAGAAGCCGGATCGGAATATGAATAAATCCGCAGTACATTAGGTGAATACCGGAATGCTTTATCGGGGCTTAATTCTTCCGAGATAACCTCCGGATGGTTGTGTACATACCTAATAAGTAAAGGACCACTATGCAGTAAAGTTATAAAGTCCTTATTATCTGTCAGTATTAAGTTACTTCCCTGGAGTTGCTTTGTAAGTAAAAAAGATTTTTTCAAAGAATCGTACTTACAATCATAAATTTTAAAACTCTCACTGTTAAGGGAATCTGAAAAAAGCGCTCTCAGAAAATGCATTTGTGAACCATAATAGACAGCTAATCTTCTTCGCAATAGTGTTTCAAATCTTCCCGGACTGCTTTTTAATGGTTCAAAATGGCTATAGCCTGAAAATCTCACAAAATCTGATTCAAAATCATAGCTGTAATCAAGAAGATCATATAATATAACGTATCCCAACGCCTTGTTTTCTATCTTAAGGGGATTAAGTGAATATCCGCTCAAAATATTGTTTTCAGTATCCCTTTGAAGAATCAGATCTTCAGGATTAATGATTTTACAGCTTTTAGAGTTTAATGTCTCACCGATGAACGTTTTTACAAACATTGCATAGTTTTTTCTCCGATCCTTGTTTTTAGCTTTGACAATAACTTCATTCAGAATAAAAATACTTCCTTGGAGTCTAATATTGATTATCTGTTTTCCGCCATTTACATAAATAGTCAGAGTGAACAACTTATACCCAATGCAGGAGACAATCAATTCGTAAGCTCCCTCCTGGGGAATGAACAGGGAATAATTTCCATTTATATCTGCATAACTACCAATTGAAGTATTAGATAAATATACTGAAGCAAAGGGAACCGGATTATTTAAAGAATCTGTCACAACACCAGTAACAATGTTCTGTGCAGAGATGCTATTGTTTAAAATGAAAGTTAGAACAGCTGCCAGAATGATATTAAAATTCTTCCTGTTCATCATTTCGAATATTTATAATAAATATACGAAATGTATTGAAAATGAGGGAATGTAATAATGAGATTTGTGGAAATACAACGAGAGTGGTCGCTCTCACTCTCACTCTCGCTCTGTTTTAGTACCCGGAGCCGGGATCGAACC
>DOTV01000179.1:0-1034 GCA_003520925.1 Bacteroidales bacterium
GCGGGCAAAAGCGTCCATTACAATGCTGATCTTCATCGTTACCTATTATTTTCCAGATTTTGCCCTCAGAAGTTTTGTAAACCCATCCGGCACATTTCCAGAAACAAACTTCGCAGTATGTCGGAGTACGCCGGAGGTCAGTCGCTATCTTCCCGGCTGCTTCCGGAGGCGGAGAAGAACTAAAAATTTTACATCCACCAGTTCCAACTGCAAGCGCTCCGGCTCCATAGAGCGAGATCCTGATAAATTCTCTCCTGTTGGTCATACATTATTTCTGTAAAAGGAAAGGTAAAAATATGAAAAATCGGATTTATTTTATTTATGTATTTAGATACTTGAATTATTGCCTTCCCGAATTACAAACTGCCTGTTGTTAACAAATTAACAATCTGATTAATATTTATTATTTAGAATCAGTCTATATTATAAAGATATAAATTCTTTTCTTAATAATACTAGAATTAAGCCATCGGGATAGAATTCGTAACCTTAAATCCCGGAAGATCTGTCAGTCTCTTTCCAGGTCGGAAAATTCTGAAAGCAGAAGGCCATATTTTTGAAAGATATTTGTCCTGCTCCTGCCTGATTATAACTATCAGTTCGTCGAGGGAACTGTTGTTTCCACCTGAAGGATAATTATAGCCAAGAGATTTTATAAGGACAGCGTAATCATTATATTTGCCAAGGTTCTGACCTATAGCATCGATCCTTTTTTCAAGTCTTCTAATAGCTTTCGGATCAAATTGTCTGAAAAAAAATAACTGATACAGAAAATCCTTGATTCTTTTTCTGAACATGTGAAGGTTAACGGNNAACAAATTAACAATCTGATTAATATACCCTATTTAGAAACCTTCTAAATTAATAACAGCTTGAATCCAAGCAGTTTTACAAGCTGTTCCCCCGGATGAAATATCTTATTTGCGGTAGCCCATACTCTGGCAAGATAATTGTCCTGCCTTAACTTAATTATTACAACTAATTCGTCTAATGCGGTCATCGGAGCACCTCTGATATATTTATAATCCAGGTCG
>DOTV01000179.1:1327-4169 GCA_003520925.1 Bacteroidales bacterium
AAGTTTCTGATCGGGGTTATTCATGGCCCGGAATCTTATCCTGAAGGCTGCTTTATGTAGAATTCCGATAACTTTCTCAAAATCATTTTTCATCTCAGGAGAAGGCTCATTTCTGAGCTGTTTAATGGATATAAGAAGATTGATATTTTCGTTATCCTTCAGACGGGAAAATAACTCCGGAAATCTTCTCTTAAGATCTTTTAATAGTTTCCAGTGTACTGAATTCTCACGCCATCCCGACATTATCCTCCCCACCTCCCTGAATGCGGAATATTCCCTTATGAATATAGCCTCATCAGTCTGAGTTTTAAGAAGCTTTACCGAAGCCCTCGATTTTTTCATCAGAACTCTCACATCATGGATAACCTTCTCGTCAGGTACGCCAGGTATAAGAATCTGCTGCGCCTCCTCTATATACCCGCAAAGAACAGGTTTAATATTGATCAGATTGAAGTGCGACTCCGTCATTATTAAATATTGAGGAATAAAGAACTTTTAAAGTTATAATTTTAAGGGAATACTTTCAATACCTGCATCCAATAATGACTCTGTGTCACTCTGTGCTTCCTCTGAGTCCTCTGTGTAACAAAAAAAAACTAAATTTGAGGTAATATTCTAAACCATTTCATGATGGGTAAAATTCATAACGGACAGAAAATAGGAATACTGACAGCGGGCGGGGATTGTCCGGGAATTAATGCTGCAATCCGGGGAGTCGGAAAGACTGCCATTGTAAGATATGATATGAAGGTGATTGGTATCAGCGACGGCTTTACCGGATTGATAAACAAGGAATTCAGAGAGTTAACCGAATCAGATCTTTCAGGCATACTTACCCTTGGGGGAACAATCCTGGGAACATCAAGGGAGAAACCATTTAAAAGCGATGGCAAGGGAAAAAATGACATGCGGAAACCCGTGCTAATAAAAGAGCATTATGAACAGATGGACCTCGATTGCCTTGTTTGCATCGGTGGCAACGGGACTTTAAAAACTGCACATCTCCTTGCTGAGGAAGGACTTAATGTCGTCGGCATACCAAAAACAATCGATAACGATGTCTGGGGCACTGATCTCTCATTCGGATTTGACTCTGCTGTCAATATTGCAACCGAGGCCATCGACAGGCTTCATTCAACTGCCAATTCCCATAAAAGGATAATGATAATAGAATTAATGGGCCATAATGCAGGTTGGATAGCTTTGTACTCCGGTCTGGCTGGCGGTGGAGATGTTATTTTAATCCCTGAAATCCAGTATGATGAAAAGAAGATAGCCGAGTATCTTATAAACCGGTTCCAAGAAAACAAGGCATATTCGATTATGGTTGTTGCTGAAGGGATAAAAACTCCTGTTAAGGATGAATCAGCCGCCCGGTATCTGAGCAGGAGAATTGCCGAGCTGACAGGTATTGAAACCCGAGAGACAGTCCTGGGTTACATCCAGCGTGGCGGAACGCCCTCTCCCATGGACCGTGTGTTGGCGACAAGATACGGTTCAGCTGCAGCTGATCTTATAGCTAAGCGTGATTTCGGGAAAATGGTGGCATTGAAAAATAATGAGATCACTTCCGTTCCTCTTGCAGATGTTTCCGGCAGGCTTAATCTCGTAAATCCCGATAATACAATGGTTATCAAAGCAAAAAATATGGGAACTAGCTTTGGGAACTAAAATCTTATAATAGTTATGAAGAAACTGATTTTTGTCCGTCATGGAAGAGCTGAGGAATCCTCCTCAATGATCCCTGATTATGAAAGGTCGCTCACCGCAAAAGGGAAAAACATCTCGGAACAGATGGCTCTTGTTCTTAAGAAAAAAGATGATTTTCAGGCAGTTCTTGTTACAAGTCCGGCTTTCAGAGCCTATGAAACAGCAATCATTTTTGCCAGGGTGCTTGAATATGATCCCGACAGAATTATTCTGAAGGATAGTCTCTATTCGCATGCGACACTCAAATCATTTGCTGAGATACTTGAAGAGATCAGCGATGAAATAAATACAGTAATTTTCTTCGGACATAACCCTTCCTTCACGGAAATACCTGACAGGCTGTCAAAAAGCGGCATCGATTTCATGCCGAAAACCGGCATTGCGTGTATCTCATTTAGAACCGGATCATGGAAAGGAATAGTGAGCGAAAAGGGGAAAGTCGAGTATTTTCTGAAACCTGAAAAGAGCATATGAGCAAGACCTATATACCCAAGGAGATCAGCTGGCTCTCCTTCAACGAACGGGTGCTGCAGGAAGCTGAGAACAGGGAAGTACCATTGATTGAAAGGTTCAAATTCCTTGGGATCTATTCAAATAACCTTGATGAATTTTTCCGGGTCAGGGTTGCCACACTTAAAAGACTCTCCCAGTTCGGTTCAAAATCGCATGATATTCTGGGATACAGCCCTAAAGCGACATTGAAAAAAGTCAATGAAATTGTTCTTGAGCAGAACTCAAGGTTTGAAAAGATTTATACCAGCCTTCTTCAGGAACTTGCAAAGCATAATATCCACATTATAAATGAAAAAGAGTTAAATCAGGAACAGGCAGATTTCGTCAGGGATTATTTCCTTAAGGAGGTCCGCAACAGGCTTATGCCTTTTTTGATTGATAAGGACGGTGAACTTCCCAACCTTACCGATGACGCAATTTATCTCGCGATAAGCCTGACAAAAAAGAATGTTGAAAAAAAGAAATATGCACTGCTTGAAATACCCTCTGATGTCCTGCCCCGACTTGTCGTGCTGCCTGATAAGGATGATGGAAAATATCTGATCTTCCTCGATGACGTCATCAGGTTTGGTTTAAAGGACATCTTTTTCATTTTTGATTTTGATGAAATATTTGCATA
>DOTV01000179.1:4505-8387 GCA_003520925.1 Bacteroidales bacterium
AGTCTTCAGCAGAGAAGACATGGAAGCCCTGTCCGTTTTATTTACGACAGGGAAATGCCCCACGATATTCTGAAGATGCTGACCAAAATGCTCAAATTCGGACCCAATGATGCAGTTATTCCGGGTAACAGGTATCATAATTTCAAGGATTTCATGAGGCTCCCACAGTTCGGAAAAAAGAAATTCTATTTTGAACCTCTCAGGCATATTCCTCATAAAGATATTCAGCCCGGGAAAAGCATTCTCTCAGCCATCAACAGGAAAGATATAATGCTTTTCTTCCCATATCACCCGTTCGATCATTTCATCGACCTGCTGAGGGAAGCATCAATTGACCCTCTTGTAACATCAATTCAGATAACACTTTACCGGCTGGCCAGGAATTCGAGTGTTATCAATGCCCTTATGAACGCGGTAAGAAATGGAAAGAAAGTTACAACGATTGTCGAATTGCAAGCGAGGTTTGATGAGGAGGCCAATATACTGTGGGGTAACAGGCTGACGGAAGAGGGGGTGAAGGTCATTTATGGTGTACCCGGACTTAAAGTTCATGCCAAGCTGTGTCTTATTACAAGAACAAAGGGTGATATAATTGAACGGTATGCAGCTATCGGCACCGGTAACTTCAATGAAGATACAGCAAGGGTCTACACAGACCACCTGCTACTTACAAGCAATAAAAAGATCACTAATGAAGTCTTCAAAACTTTCAACTTCTTCAACGTCAATTACAGGAAAGACAACTATTATCACCTTGTGCTGTCTCCATTTTTCTTAAGGAACAAGATGACATTGATGATTGACAATGAAATAAAGAATGCGAAAGCCGGAAAAAAGGCTTATATATATTTGAAATTAAACAACATAACCGACTCTGAAATCATAAATCAGCTTTACGAGGCAAGCCAGGCTGGAGTAACAATTCGTATGATAGTCAGAGGTATGTTTTCACTTGTGACAGGGATTAAAAAAATAAGTGATAATATAAAGGCAATAGGAATAGTTGACCGTTTCCTTGAGCACTCCCGGTTCATGATCTTCTGCAACGGGGGCAATGAGGAGTGCTATATCTCTTCTGCTGACCTTATGACACGCAATATTGAACACCGGATCGAAGTGACCTGTCCAATTTTTGACAAGAATATCAGAAATGAGCTGAAAGAGATTTTTGAGATCCAGTGGTCCGATAATGTTAAGGCAAGAAAGCTCGACCCCGGTTTATCGAATAAGACTTCCAGGGCGGATAAAAAGTGTGTACGCTCCCAGAGGGACGTTTACGACTATATGCTGAAAGTAAGCGGAAAACCGGTAGAAAAATAAATATACAAATGAATATTGCGGCTCTGTTGACGGGTACAGTGATCATAGTTCTTTTTTCCTGGTCATTCTCGATAAAGCATAAAAGATATCACGGAATCCCAAGGTTTTTTGCCTTCGAAAGCATTTACCTTCTTGTACTTCTCAACATCAGAATTTGGTTTCATAACCCATTCTCCCTGAATCAGATATTTTCCTGGATTCTTCTGATCCTCTCCGCTTATTTCGGCCTCGCAGGCTTCTTCCTTCTGAAAAGAAAAGGAAAACCCTCGCAGAGTTTTGAAAATACGACAGTACTTGTGAAATCCGGTGTATACAGTCTGATACGGCACCCGCTATATTTCTCACTCTTTCTGCTTGGTACAGGGGTGATGATGAAAAATCCCTCACCTCCTGCTCTTATACTGGGCGGAATAAATCTTGCGGCTGTGTGGTTTACATCTCTTTCCGAGGAGAAGGAGATGATTGAAAGGTTCGGAGATCCGTACAGGGAGTATATGAAGGAAACGAAGATGTTTATTCCGTTCATAATTTAGTTCTGCGGTTTTGCGGTTCTGCGGTTTTGCAGGTTATATTCTATACAGTTCCCCTTAAACTCGAAAACTTGTATAAACTGTATAACTGCATGACTGTATAACTGCATAACAAAAAATTTGAACAAATTTCCTTTTTGCCTGTTTATTGACTAATAAACAATAAATAAACCCATGACAAGAAGAGATTTACTTCAGAAAGTGCTTATAGGCGGAGTTACTTTTCTGGTACTGCCTCCGGTGCTGAATAGCTGTTCAAAAGATGACAATCCCGATGGAACCGGTAATCCACCCCCTGGGGACAAGCTTAATCTTGATCTTACAACCCCTACATTTGCTGCCCTTAACAATGCCGGAGGATTTGTTATTACAACACAGGGAATTCTAGTAGCTAACACCCCTGCCGGATATGTTGCAATCGACAGCACCTGCACCCACCAGGGTTGCACTATAGGATACAGTTCCACTGCAAACAATTTTCCATGCCCCTGCCACGGGTCAATCTATTCTGTTACTGGTGCGGTAGTAAATGGTCCTGCAACGGTAGCTTTAAAATCTTATTCGGTATCCAAATCAGGTAATATTCTTACAATTAGTTTGTGAATTTCTTCTCCCTTTCATCCATAATGAAAGCGGAACAGGTTGCGTTTAAAATCAGAAGCCGCATTGGATCTCTCCTTTGCGACTTCTTAAAATAAACCCAATCAAAAAATATTTTTAACTATTTGGCTGAAAGCCATTTCATTGTTTTATCCGATTCAGGCTTTTCCTTTGAAAAGAGTACATCAACCAGCTTCCCATTCTCATCAATAAGGTATTTCTGGAAGTTCCACTTTACTTCCGAATCCATTACTCCGTTTTTCTCTTTCGAAGTAAGCCATTTATATAAAGGATGCATATCATTTCCCTTGACTGAGATTTTTTCCATAATAGGAAAGGTAACTCCATAGTTCTTGGTACAGAATTCCCGAATTTCTGCAGCTGTTCCCGGCTCCTGACCTGCAAAATTATTTGCAGGAAATCCGATAATTACAAGTTCTCCCTCATATTTCCTTGACATCTCCTCGAGATCCTTGTACTGGGGTGTAAAACCGCATTTTGATGCGACATTTACGACCATAACTTTCTTCCCTTTTAGCGATGAAAGATCAAAATCACTGCCTTCAAGGGTCTTTACCTTGAAATCATAGAATCCCTGTGTCTGCGAAAATATAGCCATAGGCATAATCATTAAAAAAGCTGTTATTAAAAGTTTTTGTTTTTTCATATTTCTGAAATGTTTGACTATTAAACAAGACTTGGTTTAAAATGTTCAGAAAGGGGTCATATGACATCTACAGTCATTGCAATGCATCCCTGCTGGCAGTTATGCCGTTACGCCGTCACGCCTTTCATTTCATCTCCGTAATCCCCTTCATTTCAATTCCGATCGGCATTTCCATACCCATTGATGTTATCTCCAGATTCCCCTTGAGTTTGGTGGCGGATGTAAGTTTTACAAGGTATCCCTCTTTTACTGCTATTAAATATTCAGATGTCCCGGTATAAGGACCCTTTATAAAAATATCCATACCCTGGTTTTGTACATTCATGGTCATTGTCCCTGTATGCTGAATGGAGACTTTTGCACATTCGATCCCGTTTACAGTCTCAAATCCTTCTAATTTATTGACACTCATGTCCAAAGTTTTCATTGTCATCGACGTGGAGGTAGTAAGAACAGAGTCAGTGAGATTCCATGTATCACCTGTTTTTACGGGATTTTCAGGAAGCCTTGGGAAAAAATCTCCAACCGTCTGGCTCAGGTTTGTTTCACCGCTGCCGTCAATACTATAGGTTAAGCTTGCAGGACCTGACATATCTGTAATCTTTCCTTCGGGAGTAAGCACAAGTATGCAAGATTTACCCTTAACCCCCTGTACAGCACCACCTGAACCACCCATCGGTGAATTTGAGGTCTGACCGATAGTATCAACAGTAAATTCTAGCTTGAGATTGCTGTCCGCGCTGCCGGCACTCTTTACTGAACATC
>DOTV01000137.1 GCA_003520925.1 Bacteroidales bacterium
CGAAGGGTTGAAAATGTATGAGACAGAGCTTCAATAACTGCCCTTGAGCCAAGATACGAACCCCCGATTCCGACTACTACTGTAATGTCTGAAATTGATTTAAGATGTTTTGCTATCTTTTCTATTCTGTCAAGCTGAGGCAGGATATCATCCGGAAGGGAAAGCCACCCAAGGAAATCGCTTCCGGCACCGGTTCTCCTGTTCAGGTTGTCAAGATGCCTTACCGATTGCTGAGCGAGAGCAAGGATCTCTTCGTATGATACAAAACTAACAGCATTCTTAAGGCTTAAGGTGATATTTTCTTTCATTTATGGTACGATATTTAAGATTTGTTTTGCAATGATACAAAGTTAAAAAAAAGCCGGCAGTAAATACCTGCCGGCTCAATTAATGAGAGTAAGTTATATATATTGATTAGGACTATCTCCTGTGCACACCCCCTGCACTCGACGAATGGGCGTCGACGTATTTCGGATTCCCGCGGTAGTTTATATCCCCTGCACTTGAGGATCTTGCTCTCAACCTTTCAGATACACTTATGTCTGCATCTCCCGCACTCGAAGCGGAAACGTCTGCTTCCCTTACTTCGAGCCCGTAAGCGTTAAGATCGCCTGCACTGCTAAGGTCCGCATTAAGCATATCAGCCACTCCTGTAAGTGTCACATCACCAGAACTGCTTATGTTTGCCTCAGCCTCTTTTACATAGATCTCGAGTTTGATGTCTCCGGCACTGCTTGCTGATAAATCGAGTCTGTCGGTTTTTACCGGAGTTTCACCAATAATATCTCCGGCACTCGAAGTTTTAAGGGAGTTTATGTCCTTCATGGAAACATATACTCTTTTCATTTCAGCTCTCATGATATTGGCTTCAGAATAAACATGCAGAACACCATCCCTTATCTCAGTGATTATGTACTCGTGCAGGTTCTCGTCTGCTTCAACCTGAATTGATTCTTTGTCACCCTGTTTAAGATACACATCAATTCCGCTGCTGACCCTTAAACCGGCGAATTTCCCTGCTTCCCTTTCTTTCTTTACAACATGATTATTGCCGTACACTGTTCTCCTGATCTGGCCATCAGTGCAATAAGTGATTCCGAGAGCAAGGAACAAAATCAAAGAATACCTCAGGTTTTTCATATCATTTTTTATTTATTAGTACTCATTCCGACATAAAGACTTTACGAAAAACAGGATGCTGCATTATCAGAAAAAAATTTTCCATCATGAGGTAAAAAAATAAGTTCGTATCTTGGTAAGGAAACCTTAAAATAAAGATACAGATGAGGAGAGCTCCAAAGTCGTTTTTTCTTGCTTTATTATTTTTCCTTTCTCCCGCCTGCAGTGCTCAGGAGAAAGAAAACCTCATATTATGGTACGAAAAACCTGCTGCCATCTGGGAAGAGGCGTTGCCTGTCGGAAACGGCAGACTGGGGGCAATGATTTACGGTGGTACGGAAGAAGATCATATCCAGTTTAACGAAGAGACTCTCTGGACAGGCGGACCTCATGATTATTCAAATAAAGGGGCATTTGGATACCTTGGCAGGATCAGGGAGCTTATATGGCAGGGAAAACAGAAGGAAGCTGAAGATCTTGCTCTGGAGAAATTCATGAGTGTTCCCCTCCATCAGGAGAAATACCAGCCATTCGGGGATTTATGGCTGACTTTCCCCGGGCAGGGTAACGTGACTGATTACAGGAGAGAACTAGATTTGTCAACCGCTGTCTGTAAAACCAGCTATGATGCGGGAGGTACTTCTTTTACAAGGGAGTATATTGCAAGTTATCCGGATAATCTGATAGCAATAAATCTGGCTTGCAGCAAAAAGAATGCTCTGACTTTTGATGTTTCATTGACTGCTCTTCATGAGGGATTTACTGCAGTCCCGGATAAGAATGGAATGATAACCCTGAGGCTAAAGATAAAGGATGGTCTCCTCGGGGGGACAGCAATAATTAAAACGACTGTAAAAGGTGGCAGAATCTTTATTAACGGGAATAAATTGCATATCGAAAAGGCCAATGAAGCTACTATCATCCTTTCTGCCGCAACAAATTTTGTGAGTCCATCTGATGTCACTGGTGATCCTGATGCTCAATGCAAAAAGTATGTTGAAGCGGCAGTTGGTCAGACTTACAGACAGATCAGGCAAAAGCACATTGCTGATTATCAAAAATACTTTAACAGGTTTAAAATTGATCTCGGCTCTTCAGGAAATGAAGGATTGCCAACAGATGCCAGGATATTAAAAGTACCTGAGAAAATGGATAATTCACTTGCGGCAATCTATGTGCAATATGGGCGTTATCTACTTCTCTCCTCAAGCAGGGAAGGAACATATCCGGCTAATCTGCAGGGGATTTGGAACGACAAACTGAATCCTGCATGGGACAGCAAATACACTGTAAATATAAACACTGAGATGAATTACTGGCCGGCGGAAGTGCTTAATATCGCCGAATGTCATAATGCTCTGTTTAAGATGATAGGAGAGGTGGTGCCAGCCGGTGAGAAAGTGGCAAGGAATCATTATAATGCAAGGGGATGGGTTTTGCATCACAATACTGATTTGTGGAGGGGAGCGGCTCCTATAAATGCTTCAAATCACGGAATATGGGTTTCAGGCAGTGGCTGGATGGCCCACCATTACTGGGAGCATTTCCTTTTCGGCAGGGACACTGATTTTCTGAAAAATATTGCATGGCCGGTTATGAAAAAATCCGCAATGTTTTACACGGATTTTCTCGTAACTGATCCAGCAACAGGATGGCTGGTCTCCTGTCCGTCAAATTCTCCCGAAAACGGAGGTCTGGTATCAGGTCCAACAATGGACCATGAGATTATTAAAAGTCTTTTTAAAGCGTGTATTGAATCCTCAGAGATTTTGAATACTGATGCGACTTTTGCTGACTCGCTTAAAAAACTTCTGCCTTCTATAGCACCTTATAAAACAGGAAGGTTTGGCCAGCTCCAGGAATGGATGACCGATATTGATGATCCGGACAACAAGCACAGGCATGTATCTCATCTCTGGGGTGTCTACCCAGGCAGTGAGATTAACTGGAAGGAGAATCCCGGATTAATGGAAGCTGCTAAGACATCTCTTGTTGCAAGAGGGGATGAGGGGACTGGGTGGAGTCTGGCATGGAAGATAAATTTCTGGGCGCGGTTCAAAGAAGGGGATCATGCATGGAAAATGGTTCAGATGCTCTTAAGGCCACAGGGTAAATCTTCATCACAGGCAAGGGGGGGAGGATCATCAGGAGGAGGGTCGTACCCGAATCTGTTTGATGCCCATCCGCCTTTCCAGATTGACGGTAATTTTGGAGGGGCCGCAGGAATAGCCGAGATGCTCCTGCAAAGCCATCTTGGTGAAATAGAATTATTACCAGCACTGCCCCAGGCGATACCCGATGGCATAATAAAGGGAATCAGGGCAAGAGGTGGTTTCGAACTGCATTATTCATGGAAAGAGGGTTTGCTTCAGTCGGTAAAAGTAATTTCGACTGCCGGTTCAAGGTTATCACTCAGGTACAAGGATAAAACTTATGTTACTGAAACAAAAAAAGGCGATGTACTTCATTTAGATGGAAATCTTAATGCCATTTGAATATTCTGAGACCTGCTGCGAAAAAAATAATGCCGATTACGGTTAGGATCAGTATTGGTATACCAGCCTCACCATAACCTGCCCCTTCATTGAAGATGCTTCTGACGCCATCGGTCATCATTGTAAGCGGAAGAGCCCTGATTATCTTTATACCCCAGTCGGGGAAATTCTGGTAGCTGAAAAATATTCCTGACAGGATCATCATTGGCATTACAACTGCATTAATAAGGCCGTTCCCGACCTCAGTATTTGAAGTATGGGATGAGACAAACACTGCAATCCCTGCAAAAGCTATATTCCCGGCAATGAAAGTAAGTATCAGGGCGGAAACACTTCCCTGGATCGTAATGTTGAATGCAATCAGTGCAAACAAAATCAATGCCAGGGCTTCAACAAAGTTCATTGCGATCCTGACTGTTATCAGTGCGATAAGAAAATGTGACTTTTTCATCGGAGTTGCCACAAGTCTGCGGAGTAGCTTTTTGGAGCGTTTTTCAATAATGCCGTAACTTATACCCCACATTGATGACATCATTACTCCCATTGTGATAAGTCCGGGAACCAGGAAATCAATATACCGGGTACCGGTAAGTGTCAGGGGCCTGATTTCGGAGTTGTTTTCAGCATAATTTTGATTTCCCCTTTCTATTGTGCTTCTGAGTTTCCTGTATGTAAGTTCAGCGTCCGAATTTACCGGATCAAAATGATAACCTGTTTTTCCGTTACTGCTTTGAAGAATAAGATTTACCGTACCTCTCTTCAGCATAACCATTGCGTCATTCCAGTCGAGCTCATAAAAAAGGAAAACAGTGTTGCCAAGCTTATCATCCTTAAGTTCATACTTCCATCTGTAATCATCGCTTGAAGAAGGCTGTTGCTTCTGGCACTCTGTTTCAAGAAACCTTGACAATTCAGAGATTCCGTTATCGGAAATCTCAATTGATTTGCTGACGGCAACCTTTCGGACAGAATCGGTTTTTTTTGTAAAAGCCAGTCCGAGACCCAGCGACATTAGAATTGGGAAAATTATTCCCCAGAAGAGAACCCCGGGTTCACGAGTTATTTCGTGAAACAAGGCCAGAGTAAGCCTCCAAAGCTGATTTAACCGGAGTATCCTATTCATTTATTCTCCTCCCGGTTAACATTACAAAAAGGTCGTCTAGATTTTTAGCTTCCTCCAGAAGCTGGCCAAGAGTGCCTTCACGAAGAATTACTCCGTTATCCATAATTACAATATAGTCACACAGTTTCTCGGCTTCCTCCATATAATGAGTCGTAAGTATCATTGAAGTCTCAGAGATTTTTCTGAGATTATGAAGGATTTCCCATATCTCACGCCTGGCATTCGGATCGAGTCCGGTTGTTGGTTCATCAAGGAGAAGTATTGCAGGAGAATTTATAAGGGCTATTCCGATTGCTAGTCTTTGCCGCTGGCCTCCGGAAAGATTTACAACATATGACTTCCGCTTTTCTTCAAGTCCAACCATTACAATTATTTCATTGACCCTTTCTTTCCCAAGATTAAAGAAGCTTGCGAAAAGCCTCAAGGTTTCGGTCACCCTTAGCTTATCAATAAATCTTGTCTCCTGCAGTGAAAGCCCTATTATCCTGTGAAGCTCATCTTCGTTTCCCTTCCAGTGTTTCCCTGTAATGGTTATTTCACCCTTGTCGGGCTTCTGGATCCCCTCAATCATCTCCACAAGTGTTGTTTTTCCAGCCCCGTTCGGACCCAGCAATGCAGTAAACTGGCCTTTCGGGATCTTAAGATTTATCCCTTTTACAGCCTGAATTGTCTTAAAAGATTTCCAGACATTATTAACCTCTATAACCGGACTGGTCATTTATCGATTAAAATAACATTACAGGTAATAACACTTGTACTCACAAATAGTTAAAATCAACAGGGCCTTAAATTACTATAATTGTAATACCTAAAGCTGGAATTCGTTTTAAA
>DOTV01000064.1:0-129 GCA_003520925.1 Bacteroidales bacterium
GTCGGGGTGAGAAGACTCGAACTTCCGGCCTCTACGTCCCGAACGTAGCGCGCTACCAACTGCGCCACACCCCGATACTATCTCAACGCTACCAACGTATTCTATCACGCTTTGCGTGACCACACCCCG
>DOTV01000064.1:449-862 GCA_003520925.1 Bacteroidales bacterium
CAGTTTCCGGCTGACAAAAATAGCAATTTTCTTTACAATTACATTCCTGCCTGATTGACTTTTGTCTGCTACAAATTAGCAGGATTAAAAGCTACACTTGCCCGACCAAAAACTGCAACCATCGCGTTCCCTGCAAAAGATTTGTATGGCTTTCGCTCCAGAGTATTGTTCAGAATACCCTTTACACAGGCAATCTGGTCATTAATGAAATCAGCAGGCAAAGGATCACCATGTCCCGGGAAAATAGTATTGAACTGCGATATCATTGCCTCCTGCTTCTCAAGAGTGGTAAGATATTCATGCAATGGCTTGCAGTTCTGAAGGAACAGCCATACCAGGGTATTATTATTATCGCCTGTGAAAAGGAGCTTGTTTTCAATATCAAGGAGACAAATTTCTCCGGGGGTATGCCC
>DOTV01000064.1:1181-7184 GCA_003520925.1 Bacteroidales bacterium
TACAAGTTTTGTATTGAAAGGCCTCCCGGTAAAAATCTCTTCTTTTAATGGAGCATTGCTGCCTGACATGTTTTTTGACGCATTTGCCCTTGCTTCCGGAAGATTGCATGCCCTGGCTGCAGCAGAATCAGCTGAATGAACATATACCTTCCTGAACTGGTGGTTTGATCCTGCATGATCGGGATGACCATGTGTATTAACTACAATTAACGGCTTTGATGTAAGCTTTTTTACAAAAGAAGCCAGATCAGCTGTTCCCAACCCTGTATCGATCAAAAGAGCACTGTCAGCTCCCTCGACAAGGTACATATTATCGGCGCCATGATCGCCGATAACCCAGACTTTGGAGGCTACTTCATTTAATGAAAACCAGGAGGATGAATTCTGCCCCGAAACATAAAACAATGCCACGGAATAAAACAAAATCATCGTTATAAATATCCTTTTCATTTTATTCTTTTTTCAAAAATTTTCTGGTTATTTTCTCCATAAGCCCGGGAGAAATTTATAATACAAAAGGTGGCGCCAGGTTATAAAATCGTGTGCCCCATTGCTGCCGACATAATACTCATGCTTAATATTGCGCTTCACAAATTCATTATGCAGTACTTCATGTCTTGCACCCGGATTGGTTTCATTGGTACCGGCACCTACAAACAGGTAGTCAACCTTCGAATTGAAATCAGGCTGGTCAATTGCCGGAGTTTTATCCAGTGACTCTGCTGAACTTAGAAGACCGAAAGAGGCAAACTTATCGAGATTATTGAACCCAACCACCTGTGCATGCCTCCCTCCCATCGATAATCCGGCTATTGCCCTGCCATGACGATCGGTGCGGATATTATAGGTCTTTTCAACAAGCGGCATGACTACTCTGATAAGCTCATCATTGAATAGCCTGAAAGTTTTATCACTATGTTGCGGATCGTTCCTGTGTACGACCTGGTTGTTTGGCATTACTATTACCATTGGCATTGCCTTGCCTTCAGCTATTAAATTATCCTCAATGAAGTTAACCCTGCCGAAAAGGCTCCATGTCGATGCAACCTCACCTGAACCGCCAAGCAGGTATAAAACAGGATACTTCCGGTCACTCTTATAATCAGGAGGAAGGTACACGTACACCTCACGTTCTCCACTTGTAATTTCAGAATAATAAATATGCCTTGCAACTGTCCCATGCGGGACATTTTTTGCATCATAGAAGGCAGGGCCTTCGCCATGCACAACAAGTATGCTGAAGGCAGGCATTCCTGCAAATCCTGTAAAGGTGTTAGAAGGATCATCAACGCTTACCCCGTCAATAACAAGCTTGTAATAATATATTTCCGGGTCAAGGGGACCCGCTTTCAGCGTCCATATCCCATCGGCTCCTTTTGTGAAGGGAACAGGTTTTGATACCTTAAGTCCAAGCAGGACATTTCCGGTAAGAAGTATCTCATGTGCATCAGGAGCTTTCACCCTGAATATAACCATATGATCGTCTGTCACTTCGGGCGAGTTCACATTTGCCGAAAAAGGGATAAGATTCAGTGTGTTTTTTTGCGGGGCCCAGTTGAGATTAACGTGTGCCTGCTGGGCTTCCGTAAAAATTGTTGTTGCTATGGCAATAAGTAAGGTCAGCAAAATATGATTTAGCTTTTTCATAAACATTCTTTGAATTTTTTCATATGTAAAACATTTCATACTGCACTCCGCATACCACATACCGCAGACTGCATCACTTAAAAAGCATTGGCGCAAACTCCGACAGGTAAATCCTCCAGTTGGCCCATGTATGTCCGCCTGTGCTCTCGCGATAAATATATTTCAAACCAACCTTATCAAGAGTTTCCCTTAATGTAATGACACCCTTATAGACAAAATCATCCTTGCCGACAGCAATCCAGTAAAGTTTGTATCCGCTGTTTTTCAATGCCGTAAGTTTTGTGATCCTTTCCTGTTCTATCTTTGCCGGATCCTGGGTCTGGGGACCCATGTTCATTATACCCATACTGTAAACCCCTATATAGCTGAACATTCCGGGATTGTTATTTGTAATTGTCTGTGTATGCATGCCACCCATCGACAGTCCTGCAATTGCCCTGTTATCCTTTCCTGTCAGTGTACGGTAGTTTTTCTCAATAAAAGGAACTACATCCTTTACAAGATGCTCCTCAAATTTTCCTGCATAACGCTGATAAGCAGCCATTCCCTGTTCTCCGGTTGAAGGAACGGGCGGAACTTCATTCTGTGCACCTGCCTGGTTGGCATTGCCGTTTGTCATGACAACGATCATTGGTTTTGATTTACCCTGTGCAATGAGATTATCCATTATCTGGGCAGCCCTTCCCATATTAGTCCACGCATCTTCATCACCCCCGGCTCCATGTAACAGGTAAAAAACAGGATATTTTTGAGTGCCCCCTTCATAACCTGCAGGTGTATAAACATATACCCTTCTTGCGAAACCAAGCACTGAGGAGTTGTACCAGACTTTGTTTACTGTTCCGTGCGGGACATTATTCTTATGGATATAAAGATCCGATTCTGATCCCGGGATGATAAAGAAGCTCTGGTAGCTTGCGCCGTCACGTCTTACCTGAACATTGTTCTGATCGATGGTTCTTACGCCATCGACTGTGAAAGTATATGCATAAAGCTCAGGTTTCAGAGGTCCTGCAGTGAAAACGAACAGGCCGGTATCGTTCTTTACAAGTTCTTCGGCACCACCGGGTCCGGTCTGCCATTCACCGGAAACAGTGATCTTCTGGGCATTTTTTGAGTACACTCTGAAAGTAACTTTGTTATCGGGAAGGATCTCAGGGGAGATAATTCTTGCCGGCATTCTGAAAGCCGGTGGTGCAGCCGGTGCAGCAGCCGGTCTTACCGGTTCCTGGGCCATGGAGCTGATTGTTATACATAACAAAACTAAATTTGTAACAATTGTTACAATTCTGGTTGAAGGTTTTTTTCTCATAAGTTTTAATTATTTTCTGGTTAAGTAAAGAATAAGATTTTTATTTCAAAATGCCCGATTTTTCAGCTTTTTCTATCTCTGCCTTTGCATCCTCAGGAAGCAGAAAACCCTCATTAATGAGTTCCCCAGCCGCTCTTCTGACAGCTTCGACATATTTTTCATGCGACCCATACCTTTCTTCAAGCGATAGCCGGGGATCATTTATAGCCTTACGATCCTTCCTGGTATTTTTGAAAGAAATAAACATTCCGTTAAGGGATGAAAGGTCTCCTTCACCGAAACCTCTTCTCCGAAGAGCCCATCCTGTATAAGTGCCAACCGGGACCCTGATATTAATTCCTCTTATCCCCGCAATTTCGTTTCCATCCTTATCTACTTTTGGGACAAGGGTTTTATATGGTTTATCCGATTTTACCTTCGGCGGTTCCTGTGTCAGTATTCCTGAAACATTCATGAAGTCATACTGGGGTCCATAATCAAGCAACGGAAGTTCATTTGCCTTACCGTTGAAAGGAACTCCGGGAATGTCAGGCCAGCCGATGTCAACCTTTTGCGGGGTTGTCAGCGTCATTGTAGAAATTGTCGGATATAAGCTCACAGGCGGTTCTTTTCCATCCAGAACCCATTTCTCAAGTGCTACTATCAACGCCCTGAGGTATGGTTCATATGAATTATAATTCATGCTGAATCCGCTAACCTGATCAGCACTCCCTGCCGGTGAATGCTGGGTTCCAGAAAATAAATAGATCCTCACATTGTCAGGGATCTGAAGGTCCCTGGTGCCATATGAATCTGTGGTTGTGAGAGAAGCCCTGAGCTGCCAGTATTCCGATGAACTAAGGGTCTGCATTATCCGGGGACAGGTTCCGTTACTGATGCATTTTTCAAGAATCCCTCCTGTTATTCCGGAAATCTGATCTGATTCATTATCCCATGAAAATGGCGGATCACTACCAGGGAAGAGATGGTCTTCATGCTGAAGTCCGCCTCCGCCGGGACGACCAAAACGGATGTTCAGTGAGATCCGTCGTGTCCCTATATGAGCATTCACTCCATCAAATACCTTTAACCCGTTTTCATCCTGATTAAAACCAAGAAACAGGAAAGTGCGTGCAAAGTTGCTGCATTGTGATACTCCCTGCATAATTGCAGCCCTTACAGGATTTAAGGATTCCCCCTTGCTGACCAGGGGATTCGGAAATCCCGATTCATCTTTCAGTTCATACTTGAGAAACGATGAAAAATCGCGGATTGCAGCAAATCCCAGCCCAAGAACAAGCGGATCTTTTGCTGTATATATTAGTTCATAAATGAAATTTGGCTGAAATCCGTTTCTGAGTGAGATCTTTGTTGTGCTCGGTATTCCGGGGAATCGACCCTTTGAACAGTCAGAAAATGCCCATTCGCTTTCATTCACTGTATCGCGGGTATCCGATTCAAGGATTCTTTTTGTCAGGGTTAAATCCTTATTGTTCAGACTTACAGTCTCATAGCTGTGGTGGGTCAGCCCGGTGAAAAACCCGCTGCTCAGGTTCAGTGTGGCAGTTTCAGAAGTCACCTGGAATTCTGTCCTTAATATTCCTGCAATTGTTGCCCCATTATTACTTGCATAGGGGACCCTCATTGTAAGACGGTTATTTCCTCTCAGGACATCGCCCTGCCATGCACACCAGAAATATATGTAGCCTCTTGCCAGTAAAGCAGTATCAGCAGGAAATGAATTTCCCCGGTTTGGAAGGCTGAGAAATAGAATGCCGTTGGATTTTGAGATATCAGTTGGACGAAGAATGATAAAATCAGAAATATAATCAACCTTCCCGCGCGAATTTCTGGGAGCAAGCTGAATATCCTGTATTATGCTGTTCAGCTTATTATCCGGATCAACTTCACCATAAGCCTGACCCGTAAGTTTTTCATATGATCCTGCCTGTCCGAAATTTTTACCGCCCGAGAATGGTTCTGTTTTGGTCACAATGACCCTGTAGACTCTTGCCTGCAGAGTATTGCAAAATGATAAGTGTAGTATAATCAGTAACAGAAAAAAGTATCTGAATTTCATTAATGGATCAGGGTAAAATTAATAGACACATCGTAAGCAAAATTTATTCCTTTATAATGACAGATAATCATTTTATGGATTAATCATTAATTTCATAACTTGGCATGTTATAAAATTAATCAATAATCAATTAAAACGCAATGTCGTCCGACCGCATAAGCTCAATAGATATAATGCGTGGCCTGACACTCCTTCTGATGCTTTTTGTAAATGACCTGAATATGGATGTAGCCCCTGCCTGGCTCGGTCATATGAAAGCTGATTTCGACGGAATGGGGCTGGCTGACTGGGTATTTCCCGGATTTCTTTTCATGGTTGGAATGGCAATCCCGTATTCATTCTCAAAAAGGATATCACAGGGAATGACTCTGCCTGAAAACAGCAGGCATATATTTATCAGAACGATTAGCTTATTGATAATTGGTGTTCTGATGCTCAACACCGGAAGGGTTAATCAGGAACTTACCGGGATCAGCGAAAATTTGTGGGCCCTGATGATGTATGTCGGAGTATTTCTTATCTGGAACGATTATGTCAATAAAGACAAGAAGTTTTTTAAAATTACCGGTTTGCGACTGGCTGGAATAGGAATCCTGGTTATACTTGTACTAAAATTCAGATCCGGTCAGCCCGTTAATGAAGGTTCCCTGATAACAGGCTGGTGGGGGATCCTCGGACTGATAGGATGGGGATATCTTGTTACAGCATTTACATATCAGTTTTGCCGTGAATCAATCTTGAAAACTGCCGCTGTCACCCTCTTTTTTCTCCTTCTTAATATCCTTTCAGGTTTGAAACTCCTTGAATTTCTCAATCCTGTAAAACCTCTTCTTGGTGTTATTATTGAAGGGAATGTTCCCTTTATAGTACTGACCGGTTTAACAGCAGGTCTGATACTCAGAAAAACTACCCGATCGGGTCATAATATGGTGCTGCTGACTTTTTCTGCGCTGGCAGCTGTTTGTCTTGTTTCCGGATTTTTTTT
>DOTV01000064.1:7433-14546 GCA_003520925.1 Bacteroidales bacterium
ATTTTTTTTACGCAGCTGGTTCATCTTATCAAAGATAAAGGCAACACCAAGCTGGGGACTTGTTAGCAGCGGCATAAGCTTCTTTGTATTTACCCTGATTTACCTGGTTACTGATGTCTGGAAGAAAAAAGAATGGGCGTCATTTTTTAAACCTGCCGGTGAAAACTCCCTTACCACTTATCTTGCACCTGATATTCTTTACTACCTGATATGGATGAGCGGCCTTCCACTATTGTTCTATAAACAATCGGAATACCCTATTGTAGTTGTTGCAGGATCAATTGTCTGGGCCATTTTAATGGTGTGGCTGACAGCCTTCCTTAAACGTTGGGGAATAAGCTTAAAACTTTAATCCGGATTTCTTATCAGCCCAGATACTCTCCAGTGTATAATAATTCACAATTTCAGGGAATGATCCGGGGTTTTTTGAGAAGAATCTAAGCTTTGAGTATTTCTCCCCG
Organism: Bacteroidales bacterium; assembly: GCA_003520925.1. GTDB lineage: Bacteria > Bacteroidota > Bacteroidia > Bacteroidales > VadinHA17 > LD21. The sequence continues at coordinate 7,895 of DOTV01000064.1, forward strand.
GCGAAAAAAAGACTTGTCATAACCAGTTTCCCCTCATCAATAAACAATTCTGCCGATGAAGCATCAATAAACAGATGCATCTTTAACCTCTTACCCGATTCATAAGGTGCGGTTGCAACCCCGACAAATCTTTTTGAAAAATTTGTATTGCCTGAATTTGTCCGGTCGATAAATATCAATTTAGCTTCTACCGAAAAACCAAAAACCAATTGCTCTCCGATATTGTTTTCAAGTATTATCCCAAGGGAATCATGGTATCCATCAGGAATCCTGTACTCGAATTCAATCTCACACTGGTTTAATCCCGGATCTTCAATTAGTGGACCCGCATCTGACATATTATCTTTCACACGGGGAACAATTGATTTCACTTCTTTTTTGAGAACAGAGAGTTCACTTACCGGCCGGGATATCAGAAAATATTTACCGTTTTCGCCCGATAAAATCAATTCTCTCGGAATTGTCATAGCGCTTCGCCATAGTGATGTTGGGACAACCGTCGCATAATTCCAGTTACTCATCCATCCAAGAAACAGTCTCCGTCCGTCAGCCTCTGGAATATCTGACCAGGTAACTCCCGCATAATTATCGGTACCCCAATCGATCCATTTTACTGCCTTTTCATCCGCGGTAAAGTGACTACCGTCAAATTCCCCCGTAAAATATTGAGTTGCTGATCCGCCATTCGGTCCTCCGGGATTAATGCTTACCAGCATTACCCATTTTGTATCATCGCTACCAAAAACCTTCAGGGGAAAAAGATCGGGACACTCCCATACACCGCCGTGTGCACCGGCATCGGCTCCAAATTCACTTTCAAACGACCAGGACTTCAGATCAGCGGAAGAGAACAGATTCACCCTGTCGTGGACTGCAAGTATCATTATCCATTTCCCGGTCTCTTTATGCCAGAAAACTTTGGGATCCCTGAAGTCTCTTTTGCCAGGATTTGGCAGGACAGGATTACCTGAATATTTTGTCCAAGTCCTTCCTTTGTCGATACTCCAGGCAATCCCCTGGCTCTGGAAGGTGTTACTTCCGCCTTTTTCAAGTTCACTGTTATGATATGTGAAAATTGCAACTAGCGGAGGATTACTGCCTGTTCCGAAACCTGAACTGTTTTTAGCATCAGTTACAGCACTACCTGAGAAAATGTAACCCAGTGAATCGGGATAAAGAGCTACCGGCATGTGAGTCCAGTGAACCAGGTCAGTGCTGATGGCATGCCCCCAGTGCATGGGACCCCAGACTGTGCTGTCGGGATAATACTGATAGAACAGATGGTATTCACCTCCGTAATATACCATACCGTTCGGATCATTCATCCAGCCGGTTTCTGGCGAAAAATGAAATTGAGGACGGTATTTCTCCGGATATCGCGCTTGTTCAGGATTTGCATCTAAACGCTTATTGTTTTTTCCTGAACCACAGGATGTTGTTATTATACAGAACAACAGGAATAAAAGTTTTTGAATTTTCATATGTTTTAGTATTTCTTAAAATAAGACAATACCTAAAAGTGGTCTCTGATGGATTTAAGCTTTGAGTCCCTTCGTGTATACTTTGAGATCCTTTGTGTTTAAATGATTTTTATTTACCACAAAGTCGCACAAAGGTTACACTAAGGTATACAAAGGACTTTCTTAAAAGCTCTGTTTGTAAATGAACTATTTTCTACTCATTGAAAACGGGAATGCATCCTCCGACGTACCACGGTTTTTATCGGGGAATTTCTGCATATAAAATAACAGCTTCCCGCCTGACTGCAATTCACTATGCGTAATATAATTACGCATCAATGTTTTGCCATTCATCTTTATATCTCTTACATAAATATTTTCTTTAGAGTTACCAGGGGCATCAATTGTCAGCTTCTTCCCGTTTTCAAATTCAAGTTCAGCTTTTTTGAACAACGGGGACCCAAAAACATATTCATCCGTTCCCGGGGTAACCGGATAAAATCCCAGGGTTGAAAAGACATACCATGCTGAAGTCTGTCCATTGTCCTCATCCCCGCAATAACCATCAGGAAGATAATTATAAAGCTTATCCATCACATCCCGGACATGATGCTGAGTCTTCCATGGTTGCCCGGCATAGTTGTACAGATAGATCATATGCTGTACTGGCTGGTTGCCATGAGCATAGTTTCCCATATTCATAATCTGCATTTCACGGATCTCATGAATTACCTGGCCATAGTATGAATAATCAAATACCGGGGGAACTTCGAATACCGAATCAAGCTTTGCTGTAAAATAGTCTTTACCACCCATCAGGTCAATAAGTCCTTCTATGTCCTGAAATACGCTCCATGTGTAATGCCAGCTGTTACCCTCCGTAAATGCATCACCCCATTTGAAAGGGCTGAAAGGTGACTGGAATGAGCCGTCAAGATTTCTCCCGCGCATAAGCTTACGTCCGGGATCGAACACATTTTTGTAATTCATCGCTCTTTTTTCGAACTTCTCTATTTCCGCTGAGGGACGCCCAAGGGATTCTGCAAGTCTTGCAATACAAAAATCAGCATAAGCATATTCGAGAGTCCTTGCGGCATTTTCGTTTATTCCGGCATTATACGGAACATATCCCAGGTCATTGTAATACTTTGCTCCCAATCTTCCGACTGATGAAACAGGACCAACGCTGTCGGTATTTTTCATTATCGCTTTGTACAGGGTTTCAATATTGTATCCTCTTATTCCCTTAAGATAAGCATCAGCAATAAGAGAGGCTGAATTGGATCCTATCATGCAGTCGCGGTGACCCGGACTTGCCCATTCCGGTAACCAGCCGCTCTCATTGTATGTGTTAACAAGTCCTTCCATGATCTGGCTGTCAAGCTCAGGAAACATAAGGGTAAGAAACGGGAAAAGCGATCTGAAGGTGTCCCAGAAACCATTATCGGTGAACATATAGCCCGGGAGGACCTCCCCATTATATGGACTGTAATGAACTATCTCCTTTTTTGCATTTATCTCAAAGAATTTTCTCGGAAATAAAAGTGTACGGTACAGGCATGAATAGAATGTTCTGATCTGGTCATCAGTACCGCCTTCAACCCTGATGCGGTTCATCTGCCTGTTCCATTCAGCCCTGGCTTCATCACATACTGTCTCAAAATCCTTTTCTCCAGCTTCATTCTGAAGGTTTAAAAGTGCCTGTTCATGACTTATAAAGGATGATGCCACACGGGCAATTATCTTTTCACCCCTTGAAGTCCTGAAACCAAGAACAGCTCCAACATGATCACCTTCCTCCCCGAGATCATTCATATTAATTGAAGTTCCGTTCCAGGTATGAGCGGAGGAGAAGTCTTTATCGAATGTAATTACAATGTAATTACGAAAATTTTCAGGTACACCCCCATGATTGTTTCTGCAATAACCAATCACTTTTCGTTCTGAAGGAAAGATCTTCACCATCGACCCTTTATCAAAAGCATCAAGGAGTATATATGAAGAGTCGCAGGCAGGGAAAGTAAACCTGAAAAGGGCGGTTCTTTCGGTTGGAGTCACCTCAGCCGTTACGTCATAATCAGCAAGATAGACACTGTAATAGTATGGCTTGGCAATTTCTGCCTTATGTGAAAACCATGAGGCTCGCTCCTCTCCCCCAACCTTAAGACTGCCGGTTAAAGCCATAAGTGAGAATGCCCCATAGTCGTTGATCCACGGACTCGGTTGATGAGTCTGCTTTATACCCTGGATTTTAAAATCATCATAAGTATAGGCCCAGCCATTATTAATATTCCTGGTCTGCGGCGTCCAGAAATTCATTCCCCACGGCAAAGCAACTGCAGGGTATGTATTCCCGGTAGATAACCGGAATTCAGAATCCGTGCCCATAAGCGGATTAACGAATTCAACGGGATCAGAAACTTCCTCACTGTTTTGTTGCACTGAGCATCCTGATAAGATACAGAATGAGGCCACTCTTAAATATTTAACAATTGCTTTCATAAATCTTTGCGTTTAAAGAAGAAGTCCCCGTGAAATCTGAAGAAATTATGTGAGACGGTATACTCGTTATTCAGGTATCTGTTTAAAATTGTATTCACTCTCTCCTTTCTGTCCTTTTTACGGTTATGTATCTCTATCTGGATATATAAAGGTCTGCATCTTTTAAGCGTCTCGGCAGCTCCTTCAAGAACTTCCATTTCGTGACCCTCCACATCTATTTTTACAAGATCCATCTTTGGGATATTCAGCGAATCGAGAGTTTTGAACATATAATTACCTTCAGTATCAGTGCGGATATTTGTGGTACCGACATTTAAATTGAGTTCCGAGCGGTGAAAGCTGGAACCAAATTCCATATCGCATTTACGTTCTTTGTCGGAAAGTCCAAATTCATTTACTGTGATATTCGGGATATTGTTTAATCTTATAATATCCTTCATATACTCAATCATTTTGGGATATGGTTCAAATGTCTCAACCCTCAGATCGGGATTGAAAAGAGAAATAAAGCTGTAGGTTCCGAAACATGCTCCGATATCAAAGAGAACAGGATCATTAATCTTATAACTAAGGTCCAGAAAGATTTTTATTTTCTCGGTTTCACGCACAATAGCCTGTCCGTTTTTTATATTTCCCCTGAAGCTTCCTGTTGTGGCAGCAGCGAAATATGGTATTTTCAACTTTTTTCCAAGGTAATCCGCAGTTAAGATCTTTTCATCAGGCGTCATAAATCATTTTTTGAATTACTATTTAACCTTTCGATGCTTTCTTGTTCTGATAACAAGGGCGGACTAAATTAATATATTTGCTTAACAATTTAATCAAATGGTCATCCATATCCATTTCCATTCCCACAAGACCGGGGTTACCAGGAGTGTAGAGAATATTATCCCTGTATTGAACAAATATTCAGAGGCACTGGTTTTCGGATATGGCATAGATGCACCAAAGATAAAATTACTTCACCTTCTGAAGCTTGCAAATTCCGGCAATAAACTCGTTATTCATGCGCACCGGAATAATGAAATAATTTTTGCTTTACTTCTAAGGACACTTGGAGGAAAATTTAAACTTATATTTACCCGGCATTCCGAGACCAAACCTTCGGATTTTACTCTGTGGCTGATGAAAAAAGCCGATCACATTGTCAGCCTGAGTTCCTCCATGGCAAAAAGCCTCCCGGTTAAAAGTACCATAATCAGGCATGGTGTAAATACAGAAATCTTCGACATCGGTGAGAAGATAATCCCGGAAGGCATTCCGCAGAAAAAGCTTATCACTGTTATCGGGCGTGTTCGCCCTGCCAAAGGCCAGCTGGTGGTAATGAAGGCTTTGATTGCACCACTGAAAAATAGTGTTGACTGGGGATTGCTTCTTATCGGGAAAACTGATGATAAAAACTATTCGGATGAAATAATTTCGGTTGCAAGGGAGAATGGAATTTCTTCACAAGTGCACTTCATTCCGGAAAGTAATGATATCATAAAATATTACAGGGCCAGCAGCATCGTTGTTATCGCGTCAATATCTGAAGGATTTTCGCTGGTTTGTCTTGAAGCAATGGCATGCGGTCTAGTAACAATTGCTACAGAATTGGTCGGTATTCATTCTGAAGTTATCGAAAATGGAGTGAACGGATTCCTTTTTCCTGTGAACGATCATGAATCACTGAGCACGATTCTCACCAGCATCATATCGGGGGAAATTTGCATTGATAAGAGAAAAATAAGGCAGACTATTTTTGAAGAATGGAGTGTGGAAAGAAATGTGAGGGAGTTATTGAAACTCTATGAAACATCGCCATAAACACCATACAAGGGGAACTAAAATCAATATGGGTCTACATCTATCCCGATTTTTAAAGCTGATCCCCCCTTTTCCTTCTCCAACCTTTCAATTGCGTCATTAATAATCTTTTTTGCGGTAGCAACAGGTCTCTCCCGCTCAAGCTTTATGAGTATAGTTTTAATGTACCAGAGCTGAACCTGTGAGATAAGAGGGAATTCAGGTCCGAGAATATTTTTGCCAAACGTTTTCTTCAGGTCCCGTGCCAGCAAACCGGAAAAAATATTCAACAGTTCTCTTTCCTTATGCCTGATGCTAATCTTAATCATCCTGCAGAAGGGCGGATAATTGAAGGCTCTCCTTTCCTCCATCTGAATCCTGAACATGTTTACATAATCGTGATTTAAAACTAGCCTTATTATCTTATTATCAGGATCTGAAGTCTGAATTATTACCTTCCCACGTTTCTGTCTTCTACCTGCTCGGCCGCTGACCTGCTCCATAAGCTGAAAACTTCTTTCATGAGCCCTGAAATCGGGATAATTTAGAAGGTTATCAGCATTAAGTATTCCGACAACTGTCAGATTTTCGATATCAAGACCCTTTGAGATCATCTGAGTACCGATAAGAATATCTGTCTGTCTCTCTTCAAGTGCCCTGATGATTTTATCGAATGATTTCTTCCCCTTTGTAGTATCCTGATCCATCCTGCCAACCCTTGCGGCAGGGAATATGATCTTGATTTCATCTTCGATCTTCTCAGTTCCGAAGCCCCTTGTTGAGAGTCCGGGTGACTGGCAATTACCGCATTTTGAAGGGATCGAGGTTGAAAAACCGCAATAATGGCATACCATCCGGCCGATACCTTTATGGTATGTGAGGCTGACCGCGCATTGAATGCATTT
>DOTV01000064.1:14911-30282 GCA_003520925.1 Bacteroidales bacterium
TCAAGCAGCTGAGGAGTGAAGTGTGATACCATCAGTTTTTTCCTGTAAGCCTCCCGCGAATTTGCCAGTATTATGTCCGGTAACTTTATCGATCCGAATCTCTCATTAAGCTCAACGAGGCCATATTTTGCCGACATGGCATTATTATAGCTTTCAATTGAGGGGGAAGCGGAGCCGAGGAGCGTTTTTGCCTTATGAAGACCTGCAAGAACAATTGCTGTATCGCGTGCATGATATCTTGGCGATGGATCATGCTGCTTATATGAACCATCATGTTCTTCATCAACAATTACAAGTCCAAGGTTTTTAAATGGCAGGAACAGGGCAGACCGGGCACCGATCACAAGCCTGTATTCTTTTACCGGATCCAGTCCGGCCACCCGGTTCCATATCTCCACCCTTTCAGGGTTGCTGAAGCGTGAATGGTAAATACCGGTCACTGAACTGAAATGTTTATGAAGACGCTGAATTATCTGAGTTGTCAGTGCTATCTCAGGCAGAAGATAAAGCACCTGCCTGCCAAGTTTTAACTGCTCCTCAATCAGATGAATATATATCTCAGTCTTGCCGCTTGAGGTTACACCGTGCAGCAATACAATATCCTTCTCTCTGAAGATACCGGAAACCTTATTTAATGCATTCTTTTGCTCTTCACTAAGTTGTTTAAGGTTTTCGGAAGGTGATGTAAAATCTGTAAGCCTCCACTTTTGCCGTAAAAGCACAGACAATATTCCTTTTTGTAAAAGTCCGTCAATACCTCCCTGCGATGAATGAGCCTCTTTCAATAACACCGATTTATTTACCGGTCTGTTCACTTTGTTTTCTGCATACCCGCTTAATTCTAGATATGCTGTCAGGATTCTTAACTGGACCGGCGCTTTTGCCAGCTTATCCAGAATATCATTTAACTGATCTTCAGTAAAATCGGATGTCAGCTGTACAAATGGTTCTACTGCCGGCCTGTATTTTTCCGGAACAGGGATTTCCGTAACTCCTTCGAGACACAGGTCGGACGGAAGTGCAGCTTTCATCACTTCACCTATCGAGCACATATAGTAATCTGATATCCAGAGCCAGAGTTTAAGCTGTATTTCATTAACAACAGGTACCGGGTCGAGAACTCTTAATATCGATCTGATTTTAACGGAAGAAAGAGTATCATCATGGATCCTGTAAACAATTCCGGAATAGAGCTTCCTGCTGCCAAACTGAACAAGTACCCTGGAACCAGTGGAGATAATTCCGGCAAGCTCCCCGGGGATATTGTAGGTAAAAGTTCCCTTTACCGCAAAGGGCAAAATGATATCAGCAAAATGATGTTCCACCATTTGTCTCAGCTCTCTGCAAAATAAACAATTAAACCGACTTTAAGAAACTTGACATTACAGTCAGAAGGTGGTCCTTCCTGATAGGTTTTATTAGGCATGCATCGCATCCTGCCTCAAGAATAATGTCCTTATCGTCTTCGAAAATAAACGCCGTCTGCGCAATAATTGGAATATCCTTCCTGATCTTCCTGATCTCTTTTGTCGCTTCGATGCCGTTCATTTCGGGCATTTGCATATCAAGCAGCACTACGTCAATGCCCGGAATGGTTTTTACAATATCGATGGCTTCAATTCCCGACCTGGCACTTAGTGTCTTTATCCCGGTGTCGGCCAGCGTTCTGTTCAGATAAAGCAATACGTCTTTATTGTCATCAACCAGAAGGCACGTCTTATTGTTCCAGTTTAACTGAAGATCGCGGGGTTCAGAGGCGGCAACCTTCGATCTAATTCTTGTGCTTCCACCTGCCGGCCGGTAAGGTATTGAAAAGCTGAACTCTGAGCCGACCCCTTTCTCGGACTGAACAAAAATTTTGCCTCCCATTCTTTCGATGACCTCCTTTGCAAGGGTAAGACCCACTCCCAGTCCTTCAAAAGGACGGTGGTGGCCGTCAATTTCCTGACGGAACTCCTCAAAAATATGATCGAGATTCTCTTTGTTAATACCTATCCCGGTATCCTTAATCCTGAAGACAAGATTCTCATTCTCTTTTGCATAGGAGAGACTAACAGAACCTTCCAGAGTGAATTTGACAGCGTTATCCATCAGGTGATTAAGTACTCTCTTAAGCCAGATCCTGTCAGTGAATATAAGGTCCCCGTTCTCCTCGAGAAGATTCATCACATTGATGATAATCGATTTTTCGTTGCGTCTGATTATTTTCCTGGCATCTTCCACAATTTCATTCACAATGCTGCTTACCGATGCTTCTTCGTATGTTATCTCAATCTGGGAACTCTCAAGCCGTGACAGGTCAATTATGTCTCCAATTATCTGAAGAAGTTTTTCACTGTTGTGGTTAATGTGCTCAATATATTCCTCCTTGACATCATTTGAAAGATCATTTGCCAGCAGGAGGTTTGCAAATCCGACAACGCTGTTAAGCGGTGTTCTTATTTCATGCGAAATATTTGCCAGAAAGCTTGATTTAAGCCTGTTACTTGCTTCTGCCTCAACATTTGCCTTAACAAGTTCCTCGTGTACTTTCTTAAGGGAAGTTATGTCTCTTGATATTGTTAATGCCCCTATTATATCAGCATTTTCATTTTTAACTGTCACCGATCTGGTTGAAAGATTTATATAATGCCCGTCCTTATGTTTTAGCCTCAGTTCAGTTTCAAAAAATCCGTTTTTCTGAAGAGCCTCAGTTCTGGTCTGTTCATATATTAAATCATCAGGATGAACAATCTCCCTGGCATCTAACGCATTGTACTGCTCCCTTGAAACACCGATCATGGCATAAAAGGCACCATTGGCGTATTTAAGGTTCCAATCCCTGTCATAGAAGGAGATCCCGTCGTCAGCCGACTGTACAAGCATTCTGTAGAACATTTCCGAATATGAATACTCGCGGGTTATTGTTTCTTTTTCAATCGACAAGTCCTTGTTTGTCTTCTGAAGATTTAAATTAATCTCTTCAATTTGTTTGTTTCTTTCTATTAACTCCCTGTTTGCCTTTCTGAGCTTCGACGAAAAGATCAGTATCATTATGCATAATATTACCAGGGCTCCTGCGAGTGTGATAATGAAAGCAAGTGTGGAAATAGATAAGATAGAATAAGTTCCTTTTGATTCAGAAACAACTCCGGTGACTGAAGAGGCAAATGACTGAACAGGAGAAGACATCATGATAATCATGATGGAAATAAAGAACAGGAACTTTTGTCTGATCCTGGTCGCAACTGACCTCAAAAGCATTTCCATGAAAAAAAGCTTAGATTCAACCCCGAATTAACTTTCAATCTGCATCCAGGGGTCAAAGATAAAAATTCGTCAATTAACTGACTTCAAGATATGAACAATTTATTGCACAAAAAACACTAAATTGCAAACAAATGCCATGCTGAGATGGAAAGAGACAATAACAGTTTTTCAGGAGGAAGGCGATACAGGAATAACGAAATAACTGTCTACTGGTTGCCTGATGCCTGCGTTCACGCATCATACTGCTATAGGGAACTAATTGAAGTGTTCGATCCTGGCAGAAGGCCATGGGTTGATATGAACGGAGCCACAACCGACAGGATCATTGAGGTTGTTAATATGTGTCCGACTGAAGCACTTACCTGGAAGTGGAATGATGAAGAGAAGAACAAGAATATAAGTCCAGACCAGACAAATCATGTAATTTTCAGAAGGCCTGAGCTTTTAATTGAGAAGGAAAATGTCATTGAAAAAAATCCTGTTTCAATAAAGATCATGATGGATGGCCCGATAGTCATTAAAGGTGATTTTACTTTTCAGTACAGCGGGAATACCAAAGAAATGAAAGACGGGATTATTTCGATATGTCGCTGCGGGGCAAGCAATCATATGCCTTTCTGCGATGGTATGCACAGGAAAATAGGTTTTGAAGATAAATAGAGATTATGGGAACAGACGGAAATAATAAATCCTTTACACTGGTTGAGGTCATCGATGGAGGTCCTCTTAAGATTACCGGGCACCTCATTTTGAAGGATCCAAAAAAAGATATCACTGCAAGCCCTGCAGAAGTTTACCTTTGCAGATGCGGTCACTCATGCAATAAGCCATATTGCGATAAGTCGCATAATTGCTAAACTCCTCCGGTCAGATTACCTCAGTTTATTTTGATGAAAGGGCAGCCCCTACCTTTTCGGCAGCTTCCCTGAACGAGGTGGCTGAAATAACACTTAACCCCGATTTGTCTATAATCTCTTTCGCCTCAGTAGCATTGGTTCCCTGAAGTCTGACAATTACCGGCACCTTAATTTCACCTATTGATTTATAAGCTTCAACCACCCCGTTGGCTACCCTGTCGCACCTTACTATGCCTCCAAAGATGTTTATCAGGATGGCTTTTACTGCAGGATCCTTCAGAATAATCCGGAACCCGGCTTCAACTGTGTCTTTATTTGCCCCGCCTCCTACATCAAGGAAATTTGCTGGCGATCCGCCGGAGAGCTTTATTATATCCATTGTAGCCATTGCAAGTCCTGCACCATTTACCATGCAGCCTACATTCCCGTCGAGCCTGACATAATTCAGACTGTACTTGCCTGCTTCGACTTCTACAGGATCTTCTTCGTTAATATCTCGCATTTGCGCAAGTTCCTGATGCCGGTACAGCGCATTATCATCAAGAATTAATTTGCAGTCGACAGCCAGGACTCTGTCGTCGCTTGTTTTAAGAACCGGATTGATCTCAAGAAGCTGAGCATCGCAACTAATGAATGTTTCATAAATCCCTTCAAGAAACTTGAGCATATTTTTAAATGCGGTTCCACTGAGACCCAGTTTAAAGGCAATTTTTCTGGCCTGAAAGGGCTGAAGTCCGGTCAGCGGGGAGATTTCTTCCGTAAATATAAGGCCGGGTGTTTTTTCTGCAACCTGTTCAATATCCATTCCTCCTTCAGAAGAATACATTAAAACGTATCTTCCGCTTTTTCTGTTCAGCAGCAGACTGACGTAGAACTCCTCATGTTTTGCATCGCCGGGGTAGTAAACATCCTGTGCTATTAATACTTTATTGACTTTTCTCCCTGCAGGCCCAGTCTGAGGTGTCACCAGATTCATCCCCAGCATCCTGCCTGCAATGATCCCGGCTTCATCAACCGATTTTGCAAGCTTTACTCCACCGCCCTTACCTCTTCCCCCCGCATGTATCTGTGCCTTTACGACAAAATATCCGGTGCCGAATTTCTCCTGCATCTGTCTGGCAATCATTACTGCCTGATCGGCCGTTTCTGCAACGAATCCTTCCTGGATATCTACATTATAAGCTTTCAGGAGTGACTTCCCCTGGAATTCATGAATGTTCATTCTGATGTAAGTATTTAAATCCTGATATCTGGTCTGCCTGTCAATGATGGAAATTTAAAAAAATAAAAGGATATTTTACCTATTTTAGCATAAAAAAGGATGCGGAAACTTCTTAACAGCGAACTTGGCAGGAAGAGTATTGAAGAGTACAGAAGCTCTGAGAAATCACCATTTGCCATAGTCCTCGATAATGTAAGAAGTTTTAACAATGTAGGTTCGGTTTTCAGAACTGCCGATGCATTCCTTACTAAGAAAATTGTATTATGCGGTATAACGCCTAAACCTCCCCACAGAGATATACAAAAAACAGCACTTGGTGCTACCGAATCAGTAGAATGGAGCTATTATGAAGAAACCACGGATGCGGTAGCTGAGCTGAAAGTGGAGGGTTACAAAATTATCGGGATTGAGCAGGCTGAAGGGGCCGTTGAACTGCAGGATCTTAAGATTGAACCCGGACAAGAATATGCTCTTGTTTTCGGGCATGAAATTAATGGAGTCAGTCAGAAGGTTATTGACATGTGCGATATTTGTGCTGAGATTCCCCAGTTCGGTACCAAGCATTCATTTAATATCGCTATAAGTGCAGGGATTGTCTTGTGGGAGTTATATAAAAAAGGGCGTTGCAATGCAACGCCCCGATAAATATCAAAAGTTTTTATTTTTACTGAACTAAGCTTGTAAAAGCAGCGTCAGAAAAGAATTTTGCAAATTCCAGATCTGTTTTTGCGTATGCTTTCCATTCAGGCTTAAAACCGATAGCCTCTTTCAGACCGTTAACCATATATGTCTTGTCGTCGAGACGAGCACCAACGATACCTTTCAGGTATGAAGGCTTTCCGCATTTGCACATTTCTGTCATACTGTCGAGAGTAGCTTTGGCTTTACTGACATCACCTTTTAGAACCTGTGCAAGAGCAAGGTTAAAACATGGCTCAGTTCCGAAGTAATTTACTGCCTTGTCATATTCACCTTTTGTTATTGCAATAACACCAAGACCCCATTTTGATTCCGTGGTTGCTGCAGTCATTGAATTAAACAGTTCTTCAGCCTTTACCAGATCACCTTTTACAAGATATGCAAAGCCGGTGTTGTTTTTAACGACATCACTATTCTGAAGTGCTTTCGCCTTATCAAATGCAACCAGTGCTTCATCAGCTTTATCGAGTGCGAGCAGGGCGCATCCTATATTATTCTGGGCACGGACACATTTGGGGTTATTCTCTCCGGCAGCTTTGAAGAAGGCAAGTTTATCATTGGCATCTGTTGCAAGCATACCTGCATGAAGAATTTCCTCAAGACTCAGAACTTTAGGATCAGATTTTGCCTGTGCAAGAATCTGCTCATCAGTGCGTCCAATGTTATCAACATTGACCATCATTTTGGATCTTCTCAGTTTAGGAAGAATATCGGTTTTGAGAGCTTCAAATGCAGAGGACATATTTTTAATCTCCTTTTCGCGGACTTCCGGATCGGAATACATTGAAAGCACCCTGAGGATCAGATCCTTGTCCTGAATACTTGAATTTTCAACTTCGTTTTTGAATCCATCCCAGTCTTCGGCTGTTGTCAGTGAACTGAAGAAATTATCAGCTTTTGCAGCTTCAATTTTCGTAAATTCACCTTTTATCAGTTTGTCGGCAGTGGTGCCTCTTTTGCCGGCAAGTTTTTCATTCTCATTAAACTTACCATCAGGAGAAGCGTATGAACTTACAACAGCGCCTTTCAGTTGTTTGTTTGGATCGGTGCTTACTGTCGAGATATATTCCTTCAGAAGTTTTACATCCTCGCCTTTAAGTTCTGCAGGGCGGATATTTGCCTGATTAATTGCATAATTAACGTCAGCTACCTTTGTTTCAGGGATAATTCTGACATAATTATCTTTCATATAGATTGGCATTGCATGCTTCTCTACAAGCGTTGAAGTGGCAATAACACCATCAGCAAGCTTAACAGGTTCAAAGTCGAGAGATTTATCCTTTATACTTGCAGTGGTTCTCAGAACCAGCTCTGACATTTTCATCCCGTCCTTGTAGGGAATTGCACTTGTGTAAGTGAAATCACCACCTGTGTAAGTGATCACTTTGTTGTTTGCAGTAACTTTTTCTCCCTGGAGAACCTGTACTTTGTCAAAAGCAGTCTCTCCACCAGTGTAAGTAAGAACAGGGGTAACAGCCAGAGTAGCTTTCTTGTTGAAATACTTCTCGGGGAACGTGCCTTTGATTGTAACATTTACAAGTCCGCCATGTGCTTCAAGAACTTTGGGGGTAACTTCGTACTTGATGTCGCCGGCCTCTTTTTTCATTTTATTCAGACCGCTGCAACTGGCTAAAAATGCAGCTGCGAGGATAAGGATAAAATAGCTTCTGATTTTTTTCATAATTTAAATTGTTGTTTGTTTATGATATCCGTATTGGTTCTTTACGTTAAACACTAAATTAAAGTTTCAATATAAGTGCAAATTTATGATAAAATTAGTTAAAACAAAATGACTCCCGGAAATGAATGATAATAATTGCATTTCATGGTTCGCATACTATTAAAGATCAATTAAATAATTAATTACCCCAATTTACCACCATGTAGTCTTTATCAGATTTCAAATTCAATTATAAGGTTCCCTTACATTATTACCTTATTCAATCCGGCTGGATAATTGTTCTTAAAAATAGTGTTGATAATTCTTGAATAATCATTTTCGTCGGCAACAAAATCTACCTCATTTATATCGATTATCAGATATTTGTTTTCAGGATTTTGTTTGAAAAAGGTGAAATAACTATCCTGAATCTTCTGAAGATACTCCCCGGTTATTGATTTTTCATATTCCCGGCCACGTTTATTGATATTATTTAGCAGACGATCCGTATTAATATGCAAATATACATAGATGTCCGGCTTCGGGAGGGAGTTATATATAATGTAAAATATTTGTCTGTAAAGGTTGTATTCATCTCCGGTCAGAGTGGACGCTGCAAACACCAGCGATTTCATGAAGTAGTAATCGGCTACAGTAAAGGTTTTGAAAATATCCAGAGATCCAAGTTCTTCATTCAGTTGTTTGTACCGGCTTGCAAGAAATGAAAGCTCCAGCGGAAATGAATATTTTTCAGGATCAGAATAGAATTTCGGGAGGAAAGGATTATCTGCAAATTGCTCGAGAATCAGGCGTGCATTGAACTGTTCGGCGATTCTGGTTGCAAGGGTTGTCTTCCCTGCACCGATATTGCCCTCAATAACTACATAATTGTATTTGACCTCCATCAGACACTTTTAATATACCAAATATACAAAATGCCATGGAAACGATCAATATAAATGGTAATGGCGTTGCATGCAACGCCACTACAATATTTTAATTCCGGTGATTGTCCGGCCTCCTGTTATCGCCGCCCTCTTCTCTGGGTGGCCGCGGAAGCAGTGCTTTTCTCGAGAGTTTCAGTTTGCCCGTCTTGGGATCAATATCAATGAGCTTAACTTCAATCTCATCACCTTCTTTTAAAACTTCCTCAACAGTTCCTATTTTTTTCCAGTCTATTTCCGAAATATGAAGCAGTCCATCCTTGTTTGGAAGTATCTCCACAAAAGCTCCGAACTGAACAATAGTTTTAACCTTGCCCTTATAAACCTGGCCTACTTCAGGGACCGTTACAATTTTTCTCACCCAGGCTAGAGCTGCAGTAATTGCCTCCTTGTTCTCACCAAAAATATTCACGTCACCATGCCCGTCGACCTCTTCCACAATAATAGTTGTACCGGTCTCACGCTGGATCTCCTGAATTACTTTACCTCCCGGTCCAATCAGTGCCCCGATCATATCCTTCGGTATTGTAAGCATTTCAATCCTTGGTGCATGTGGTTTAAGTTCTGGTCTGGGTTCTGCAATAGTACCCTTCATTATATCAAGGATATGCAGCCTGCCTGCCTTAGCCTGTTCCAAAGCCTTTGTCAGAACTTCAAAGGACAATCCCTCTACCTTAATGTCCATCTGTGTTGCCGTAATCCCGTCGCGGGTTCCTGTAACCTTGAAATCCATATCACCAAGGTGGTCCTCATCGCCCAGAATATCAGAAAGGATGGCATATTTATCCGAATTTTTATCGGTTATAAGTCCCATTGCAATTCCTGAGACGGGTTTGCGGAGCTTGATCCCTGAATCCATCAGTGCCAGAGTTCCGGCACAAACTGTTGCCATTGATGATGATCCGTTTGATTCCAGAATATCTGAAACAATTCTTATTGCATAAGGATTCTCGGCATCGGGAGGCATCATGTTCTTCAATGCCCTGTGGGCAAGGTTACCATGTCCTATTTCGCGCCGGCTTATTCCCCTGGCAGCTTTTGCTTCACCTGTCGAAAAAGGCGGGAAATTATAATGCAGTGTAAATTTTTCAGTCCCCTTGTTGAGAACGTCATCAATTATTTTCTCATCGAGCTTGGTGCCGAGGGTAACTGTTGTAAGTGATTGGGTCTCTCCTCTGGTGAAGAGAGCAGAACCATGGGTGGCAGGCAGAGGATCAATTTCACACGTAATCTGCCTGATCTGGTCGGGCTTTCTTCCATCAAGACGGATGCTTTCATCAAGAACAAGGCGCCTTGCAGCTTCCTTGACAACATCGTGGTAGTATTTCTTAACCAGTGTTTCGTTAACAGCGTCTTCTTCTGTATATTGAGAAAGGAAGTCATTGATCACCTGATCGAAAGCTTCTTCCCTCTTATGTTTATCATTAGTCCCGGATTTTGCTGCCTGGTAACATTTTTCATAAGTTTCATCCCAGACTTTCTTCTTAAGATCCTCATCGTTCGACTCATGAGAATATTCGCGTTTCACCGTTTTGCCAACCTCAACAGCAAATTCCATCTGAGCCTGACATTGAACTTTAATTGCTTTATGCGCTACCCTGAGAGCTTCAATCATGTCAGCTTCAGAGACTTCCTTCATTTCACCTTCAACCATAAGTATATTCTCGAAGGTTGCTCCGACCATCAGGTCGATATCAGCATCCTTAAGCTGTGAAGCGGTTGGGTTAACAATATAATTATTATTGATCCTGGCCACTCTCACTTCCGACATAGGTCCGTTAAAAGGAACATCAGAAAGAGCAAGGGCTGTTGAAGCGGCCAGACCCGCAAGAGCATCAGGAATAATATCAATATCGGCAGAAATGAGATTAACAGTAACAAAAGTCTCTGCATGATAGTCATCAGGAAAAAGCGGTCTCAGCGCCCTGTCAACAAGCCTTGAAATAAGGACTTCATAATCGGAAGGCCTTGATTCCCTTTTAAGAAATCCTCCCGGAATACGACCGGAAGAGGCATATTTTTCCTTATACTCAACAGAAAGCGGCATAAAATCTGTATCTTCCTTGGCTTCCTTTGCCGATACCACAGTTGCCAGCAGCATGGTCTTGCCCATTTTCAGCAGAACTGATCCGTCAGCCTGCCTCGCCATTCTCCCTGTCTCAAGTGTAATTATTCTCCCGTCGCCGAGATCAATATTCTTCTCTTTAATATTAAACATTATATAATGATTTTTTGATTGTCGAAATTACAATTTATTAAGGATAATAAGAAAAAAGGCAATCTCTAATTGCCTTCCTCCTTATTTACGTAATTTCAACGCTTTGACTATTTCGCGATAACGCTCAATATCTTTTATCTTAAGATAATCCAGAAGTCTCCTTCTTCTTCCAACGAGCTTAATAAGCGCCCTCTGGGTACTGAAGTCCTTCTTGTTCTTCTTAAGATGTTCGGTAAGATGTGATATCCTGTACGAAAACAATGCTATCTGTCCTTCTGCAGTTCCTGTGTCAATCTCAGATGTCCCAAACGTCTTGAAAAACTCTTGTTTCTTTTCAGTAGTCAAATACATGTCTTTAATTAATATGTTGTTTATCCATAAATAAATTGAGTCCCCAATTTTGGAACGCAAAAATAAGGCTTTTTTATGTAAACTATCAAACAATTGACTACTTTTTTTTAAAAGCTGTTAAATATTTCTTATTATGCCAACGACTTCGTGACAGTAATTATTGCCCTTTGTTCTATTAAAGACGTAAAGTTACCGGTAAAAGTTGCGTCGGATTTTGCTTAACATAAACATTTTATCAACAATATGAGGTAGTTTTCATATGGGTTCAAGGTTCCAGCATAAGTTCGCTGGAATTTATCAGGCTTCTCCCCGTACTTACTATATTGCTTCCGATACGACATACAAGACATCTTCTTTTCCTGCAATATTCATCAGAAAGCTGAAGCAGAGCCTGGGTGTAGAATGCTGATTCCACTTTAATTCCGACTGACTCCCATACTCTTGTTACAGAATTTGCTTCAGGATCAATATTTTCGAGAAATGTCAGGGCTTTTTCACAAATCCTGCCGTCATCATGAAACCGGCCATAGATAAAAACAAGTGGTATAACAGCATTGATAAGGAATATATCCGTTGCCTGATTTCCTGTATATTTTGAGGTCCTCTTGCTCTTTTTTCCAAAAATATAATGATCATCCCAATATGATGAAGCCGGGACTTTGAACATTCTTTTAAGTTGTCTGATCTCAACTGCTTCAATTGCTTCTGAAAACAACCCGTCAGTATCAGAAAGCATGGCTGAAAGCTGTGATATTCTTACAGTGGGGAAATTCACAGGCCTCAGCCTGTTGAATTTCCAGACCCATCCGTGCATGGGTCGAAGTGAATACTTCGCTTTGAGGATCCTGTACTCTTTAATAAGGTCCTTATAATATTTGTCAGAAATTGCATCTTTAAAAAGAGCCTCATCAAGCATTCCGGCAGTTCCGAAAAGCAGCGCCTCAATCTGGAATCGGCTGTCGTTATGTTTGCGGATTATTTTAAAAGGAAGAGCATTGGCAAGCATTTCGAAGGGCTCAGTATTAACCCTGAAACCAAAATATCGGGTAAGAATCCTGTAAAATGTCTCTTCCCAGTCGTTCCCTGTCGCTGTAAGTATTTTCATTAAGGCTTCAGATTTTGACTGAAGTCTTTCGATAAGGAGTGAATGAAGCCAGCTCCTTAGAATGAACAGGTCAGTACTTCCGATCTCATTATGGCAGGCTATAACAAAGGGATTATTAATGAGATCTGTATATTTCTCATAGAGACCATGGTCATATTTAATTACAACTGTAAGCAACTCTTCGCCCTTTGAGTTAAAGACTTTTTTGTCATTTTCCGCCACAATATGCAGTATAACATTATCAAATGCAGGATCACTGTTATGCCCGTGGCTGTTGAAATGGGATGCTTTAATATGGATTTCTACGTTACCTGCCCACTCGGTACCACCGATTAAAATTCTTGCGTTAAAAAAATCGGGGCCCGAATCCCGGTTATAGTCACCGGGGTTTATCACTTCAATCCTATTATTCTCATTGTCAATAAGTGAATCCTGATCAAAGAGGTTGTATTTCCACAAATAGTGAAGGAATTCTTCTTTCATGACGGCACGAATTAATTTTACAGCGAGAATATAAAGGTACGAAATGTACTTTAAATAACAATTCGGGAACGGGAAAAAGATTGCTTCGTCACGCAACGCGGGACTCGCAATGACACTGCTCGCAAGTTAGCTTAGTATTAAGGTCATTGCGAGGAGCGAAGCGATGAAGCAATCCTTATCAAATACCAGATATTCAAATTAATTTGTGCTGTGCGAGATACAACTCCATTTCTTTCTGGATTTCAGCTGCTTTTTCACCAGCCACCTTATCGAAGTTTTCAGACTTGTCGGCAAAAATTATACCTCTGGAGGAGTTGACAAGTAGTCCGCATTTACTTGTTATCCCGTATTTTACAACTTCCTGAAGACTGCCGCCCTGGGCCCCGACCCCCGGAATTAGGAGAAAATGTTCCGGGACAATCTTCCTGATGTCCTTCAGCATTTCAGCACGGGTTGCGCCGACAACATACATAAGATTATCAATTGACCCCCATCGGCGGGATAATGTAAGGACTCTTTCAAAGAGTTTCAGGCCATCTTCATTATGGTACTGAAAATCATCCGCACCTTTATTTGATGTCAGCGCGAGAAGGATGACCCATTTATTGCTGTATGTCAGAAAAGGAGTCACCGAATCCTCACCCATATAGGGGGCGACAGTAACTGCATCAAAATTCATGTTTTCAAAAAACTCCCTGGCATACATTTTCGAAGTGTTGCCTATATCGCCCCGTTTCGCATCGGCAATTACCAGTATCCCGGGAAAGTTTTTCCGGATATAATTCAATGTAGATTCAAGCGACTTCCACCCCTTTGGGCCATTGCATTCGTAAAATGCAACGTTAGGTTTATAAGCTACTGCATATTGATGGGTGGAGTCAATTATACGCCTGTTGAATTCAAAAACAGGATCCCTGGTTTTAAGAAGGAAGGAAGGTATTTTTTCAATCTCAGGATCAAGACCCACGCAAAGGAATGACTTTTTTTCAGCGATGTTCTTAAATAACTGAGAATGATTCATAAAGATCAGTTTTAGTTGGTGCTTTCCTTTAACCGCTCGGTATTTTCTGCCATCTGAAGCTTTTCTATAATTTCAAGGATATTACCATCAAGAATAGAGGGAAGGTTATACATTGTCAGGGTTATCCTGTGATCGGTCATCCTGCCCTGCGGATAATTATATGTCCTGATCTTGGCTGACCGGTCTCCGGTTGAAACCATCGTTTTCCTTTTATGAGATACCTCATCCAGATACTTCTGGTATTCAAGATTATATAGCCTTGTCCTCAGCTCCTTAAGGGCCTTGTCGTAATTTTTGATCTGTGACTTCTCGTCCTGGCATGTAACAACAATTCCGGTAGGTATGTGTGTGAGCCTGATGGCTGAATATGTCGTGTTGACCGATTGTCCGCCCGGACCGGAAGAACAGTAGGTATCCTTCCGGATATCTTCACTCTTTAAATCCACATCAAACTCGTCGGCCTCGGGAAGAACAACTACCGAAGCGGCTGAAGTATGAATCCTGCCCTGTGTTTCTGTCTGAGGTACCCTCTGTACCCTGTGAACTCCGGATTCATATTTTAATAAACCATAAACACCCTGTCCTGAAACACTAAGTACAATCTCCTTATATCCTCCGGCAGTGCCCTCCGAAACACTGTTAACTTCTGCTTTCCATCCCTGAAGTTCGAAAAACTTGCTGTACATTCTGAAGAGGTCACCGGCAAAAATACTGGCCTCGTCACCTCCCGTACCTGCCCGGATTTCCATAACGGCATTTTTATTATCCTCAGGGTCAGCAGGAATCAGAAGCATTTTGATCTCATCCTCCATTTCAGGAATGGCCGCATTAAGCTGATCCAGCTCCGCTTTAGCCATCTCCCTCATCTCTTCATCCTTTTCAGAGGAAAGTAGTTCTTTTGTGCTTGAGATATTTTCAAGCGCAAGCTTGTACTTCTCATAAGATTCAATAATGGGCTGAAGATCTTTATATTCCCTGCTGAGCTTTACGTACCTGTCCATATCTGAAAGCACATCCTGTTGTGTCAGGAGCTCACCTACCTCAACGAATCTGGCTTTTACACCCTCAAGCCTCTCCAGAATCATATTATTTGCCATTTTCGGATAAATTTCAGGGGACAAAGATAATAAAAAGGTGAAAAGGCGCAACGGTATAAAGGCTTAAAGGTTTGGCAGAGGGCCGGGGAACTGGGAGCTGGGGGAAGGGGGCTTTGAGCCGGGGGAAGGGAGCCGGGAGCAGGAAGCAAATCAATTAGAACAGACCATCTCTGTAGAACTCTGTGTATTCTCTGTGGAACTTAATTCTTTTTCAGTATTCGAATTTACCGTTATCGGTATCAATTGTAAGTCTTTTCCTGTCCGAAGCCTCACAATGGCCGATCACTTTAGCTTCAAGATTAAAGCCTGTTGCGATCTTAATTATTTTATCAGCATGTTTTTCACTTGTAAAAATCTCAAACCTGTGTCCCATATTAAAAACTTTGTACATCTCGTGCCAGGCAGTACCCGACTGCTCCTGAATAATCCTGAACAATGGGGGCACCGGTAACATATTATCCTTAA
>DOTV01000063.1:0-9840 GCA_003520925.1 Bacteroidales bacterium
AGCCCGTCAGCGCCGATGGTACTGCTAATTGTGGGAGAGTAGGTAGTCGCCGACTTATAACAAGAGAGCCAGATCTTAGATCTGGCTCTACTTGTTTTATAGGGTCAGGTTAATTGGTTCTATAATGCCCCGCAAGAATCTTCATGAACAACCTGCCAGGCAGAATCCGCTTCAGTAGTACTGCAAGCTTCTGCTCAATCGACGCGACAACATATCTCTGACGGGGATTCTTCCTTTTAATTATCACTGAGATTTTTTTTGCAAGTATTTCCGGACTCCATCCATTTGCTTCATCTTTTTCAATTATCGACAGCGACCTTTCGAATTGCTCCAGATAAGGCCCGCCGGGTGCAAGAAAATTCCGCCGGTTGGCTGAATTGCTCGTGTGAAAATCACCGGGATTTACAACAACTACTTTAATATTGAACCCTCTCACTTCTATTCTCAGGGCTTCACTGTATCCTTCAATTGCAAACTTACTAGCTGAATAGAAAGCCTGAAAGGGCAATCCCATCAATCCTCCAATCGAACTTATATTTATTATCATTCCGCCACCCTGGTTTCTCATAACCGGCAACACTGTATTTGTGAGATTTACAATACCGGTAAAATTCGTATCAATCTGAAGCCTAATGTTTTTTTCAGGAGTCGTTTCAACTGGTCCGCCGGTATGCATACCGGCATTGTTTATAAGCACATCTATCCTGCCCTCCTTCTCAATTATAGTTCTGACGACATTTTGAATGGATTCTTTATCTGTGAGATCCATCTTCAGGACATTGACCAGTGTGGTCGTCTCACATTCTTTACGCATTGTACCATACACTGAATGACCCTCTTCAGCAAGAAGCTTTGCCGTTTCCCGGCCAAAACCTGAAGAGATTCCAGTTATCAGAATAACCCTGGTCATAGAATCTCAAGTGCTTTTGCGGCCTTTGTAATTTTCTCAATTGAGATCTCAACCTGCTCTTTTGTATGAGTTGCCATAAGAGAATACCTTATAAGGCAGTCCTCCCTGGGAACAGCAGGCGATACAACAGGGTTGACAAACACTCCGTCGGCAAGCAGAGCCTGCGTCAAGAGCAGGGATTTGACATCGTCACGTATAAATAAAGGTATGATAGGTGTTTCCGACTTTCCGGTGTCGAACCCCATCGCCTTGAATCCCCTGAGCGCATAATCTGTTATTTCCCAGAGGTGTCTTATCCTTTCAGGTTCACTTACCATTATATCAATTGCAGCCAGGACTGAAGCTGCCGATGCAGGTGTCATGCTTGCACTGAAAATCAGTGAACGTGAATTATGCTTTATATAGTTTATTGTATATTTATCAGAAGCTATAAAACCTCCAAGTGAAGCCAGCGATTTTGAAAAGGTTCCCATGATCAGATCGACATTGTCGGTCAGATTAAAATGTGAAGCGGTGCCTGATCCGTTTTTTCCGATTACACCTATTGCATGAGCATCATCGACCATTATTGTGGCATCATATTTATCTGCGAGCCTGACAAGCTCAGGTAACTTGACAATATCGCCTTCCATCGAAAATATGCCGTCGACAACAATCAGCTTAATACTCTCATGTGTACAGCGCTTCAATTTGGATTCAAGAGCAGCCATATCATTATGGGCGAACTTGAGAACCTTCGAGAATGAAAGCCTGCTTCCTTCTATTATTGAAGCATGGTCGAGTTCATCAAGCAGAATATGATCCCTGCGTCCGGTCAATGCTGAAACAACTCCGAGATTTACCTGGAATCCGGTACTGTAACAAAGAGCACCCTCTTTTCCTACAAGATCAGCAAGCCGCTCTTCAAGTTTAATATGAATATCAAGCGTGCCATTGAGAAACCTCGAACCGGCGCAACCGGTACCATATTTATCAATTGCCTTTCGTGCGGCTTCCTTTATTTTGGGATGATTGGTAAGTCCAAGGTAACTGTTGGATCCGAACATAAGGACTTTCTTCCCATTTATTTTTACGACAGTATCCTGGTCCGACTCGATCTCTCTGAAATAAGGATATATACCAGCATTCATTGCTTTCTGAGGAGCATCGTATTTCGACAGGATTGATTGTAGCTTTCTCACAGGTCAAAAATTTATATCTGACGCTAAATTATACAAAAAAGCATACGATAATCAGTAATACGAAATAATTGATCTGACAGGAATTCAAAGCTCCTGTCCTTATTAACCCTGGATATAACCGGAAGGAAGCCGGTTTCTAATAGAATTTATATCTTTTATCCTCTATATTTGCCGCTTTACGGAGTGCCTCAAATGCTTCATAGCTTCCTCTCATCTGGTAAGTGGAAGTGAGTCGATCCTTAAGCAGCTTAAGGTCTTCACCGCTGGCTGCTGAAGTATTGTTCACTGTAAGCATATAAACGCCGTTATCGCCTTTGACAGGTCCCGAAACACTTCCCTGTTTTGAAGCCGAGGCTGCAGAGATAAGTGCTGGCTCCGAACCGGCACCAGGTACCGTATATGATCTGAAATTGATCTGAGTCGCTTCCTGGACGGACAGTCCCATTGAGCGGGCAATATCATCGAGAGTCTTACCGGATGTATTGTTCTTTGCAAATTCAGCTGAAATAATTTCAGCCTTCTTATCTTTTGTAACTATAAACCTAATATCATTTTCAACATCTTTCATAGGTGCAATGCCTTCTTCCTGAACCCTCGTGCAATAAGCAACCACGTATTTGTCTCCTACCTCAAACACAGCCTGATCATTGTTGTCGAGAACTATTTTTCCCTTCTCTGTCTGAAACAAAGAAATTACAAGGTTGCGGGGATTATCAAGGCCTGGAAGTGTTTTCTGCTGAGGAGTAATATCGTTTGCAACACGTTTTGTAAGTTTTTTTTCAGCTATTGCCTGGTTGAATTTTTCGTATGTATTATTTGTTCCTGCAAACTGACTGGCTTCGCTGTAAATTCTCTGATTAGTTAATGATCCGGGAATTATCTTTCTGTCTACTATACCTATATTGTATTTCCGGGAGCTCTTTGATTGTGCGAGGATTTCAATTATATGAATTCCGTACGTGGTTTCAGCGGTAACAATTTCTCCCTTCTTTCCTGAGAAACAGGCATTATTGAAGGGGACTACCATTCTTCCCTCGGGGAACCAGCCAAGATCACCTCCAAGCTGAGCCGATCCCTGGTCATCAGAATTTGTTATTGCGAGGGTTGAAAATGAAGTTCCTGATTTAATAAGCTTAATTAAGCTGTCAGCCTGATTTTTTGCAATACTGAGCGATCGGGTCTGTCCGGTTCCCAGAAGTATATGCCTGACATGAACCGAGTCGGGCCTGTCAGCAACATCAAGCAATTTTGCCACCTTTAATACTCCATCTTCATTATATGGACCAAATACTTCTTTCAGGTCGTCTTTTTTTACAAAGTCTTTCAGCTGGTCGGGTACATCACTTAATGAAGAGTAAAATCCGACATAACGGGTATCGGCAGTAAGATTGATAAACTGAACAGGATCTGCCGCTTCGCTGAATTCGGTTTTTGTCTTGTTTATCCAGTCTTCAGCCTGCTTAATATCATCTTCGGAGGGAACAACATCAAAAGTGACATATTCAGCGTCCCTCAGGGCAGTTTTCTTAAAACTTTCCTTGTGTTTCGAATAATAGGCTTCAAGATCGGCAGCCGTGATTTTTACTAGTGAATCGGATACAAAGGAATAATTCTTCATTATATAACTGAAATCAACAGTTTCAGATGCAAGATTCTTGTCGAATTCAGCCTGTTTCGAGGTCACAAAAAGTCCTTTGGAGACCAGGGAATTGTACTTTGTACTCATCCTGTCGTTAACAATCTCATTTTCGAAAAAGAGCCAGTATTTCTTAGTTGTTTCATCAACCTCGGTCTGTTTGAGAAAGTTAACAAGGGCTGATTTGTTGAAAGTCCCTGTCTTCTGATCGGTAAATAACTGCTGTACTATCTGGTGCGGATTATCACCAAGGACAAGCCCGTCGAGCTCTTCTGCACTGACTCCGATCCCCAGTTTCTTATACTGACTTTCGAGTATGCTATGTCTGATCATTTGCTGCCAGGTCTGTTCCCTTAATGATTCGGTAGTCGATTCGTCGAGATTTGTGTTGCCGGATAATTTGTAAATTTCAAGGAGATTCTGCAATTCCAGCTCATAGTCCTGGTATGAAATTGACTCATCACCGATTTTCCCTATTTCATAGTATTTTCTTTGCTTTGCTCTCTGTCCGGTACCATTACCGAAAAAATCACTTACAACAAAAATGAATAATGAAAGCCCGATAAGTCCTGCAACCAATACACCTGCTTTTTCCCGTAAAAATTGAAGTGCTGACATGAAAATTCTTTTTATTTATATCGAAAATGTATCCATTTTAAATTCAGGCGACAAATATAACAAATTTCCTATTAAAAAATGGCTCTGATTCATTTGCCCGATGTTTATTGGGTTGGGAATAAAAATGCAATTTTAAAAATGATAAAACAGGGCTAATGTCAAAAAAGACATATTTAATGTGGAATACACCCCATTAAAATAGGGGTAGCTGTGTAAAAAGTGCAGTTATTTTAAAAAAAATATTTTAAAAGAAGGGGTTATGTCAAAAAAATAGATATTTTTGTAAAAAAATTTTAAAAAATGGCAGAACTAAGATTTAGCGCATTAAAGGAATTATTCGGCAGGGTCCCGGTTAAGGTTACCACTCCGGCAAACGATGTTTCAAAATATTATGGGGTAGATGTATTCAATCTTCACAAGATGGAACATTACCTGTCGAAAGAGGCATTCAAGGTTATTAAGCGTGCAATGGATGAGGGAAAATCACTTACCAGACAGGAGGCTGATCAGGTAGCAATCGGGCTCAAGGTATGGGCAATCGAAAGAGGAGCAACCCATTATACCCACTGGTTCCATCCCCTTACTGATGGTACAGCTGAGAAGCATGACGGATTCATCGAGTACGGAGATAATGGTCACATTGTTGAGAATTTTTCCGGTGCAGTTCTCGTTCAGTCGGAACCCGATGCTTCAAGTTTTCCAAGCGGAGGAATCAGAAACACCTTTGAAGCAAGAGGTTATACAGCCTGGGATGTTTCATCACCTGTTTTCATAGTCGGAACTACTCTTTGTATTCCCACAATATTTGTATCATATACAGGTGAAGCTCTTGATTATAAAGCACCACTTCTGAAAGCACTGTCGGAGCTCGACCGGGCGGCAACAGATATATGCCAATACTTCGATAAGGATGTCAGAAAGGTGATTGCGACCCTGGGATGCGAACAGGAATATTTCCTTATTGATGAAGCATTATATTATGCACGGCCGGACTTAATTCTTGCTGAAAGAACTCTTATGGGACATCAGTCGGCAAAAGATCAGCAATTATCAGATCATTATTTCGGATCAATCCCTGAAAGAGTGATGTGCTTTATCGAAGATTTTGAATGTGAGGCACATAAGCTTGGGATACCTGTAAAAACCCGTCACAACGAAGTTGCTCCGAACCAGTTTGAATGCGCGCCGATGTTCGAGGAGGTCAACCTTGCGATTGATCATAATCAGCTTTTAATGGACATTATGCGACGGGTTGCAAAGAAACATAAGTTCCGTGTTCTTTTTCATGAAAAACCTTTTGCCGGAATAAATGGTTCCGGAAAACACAATAACTGGTCGATGGCAACTAATACCGGTGTTAATCTTTTATCTCCGGGGAAAAATCCAAAAACAAACCTGCAGTTTCTCACTTTCCTTGTAAATGTGATTAAAGCGGTTCACGACAGCAATGAACTGATACGAGCCTCCGTAATGAACGAATCCAATTCATGGAGGCTTGGTGGTCATGAAGCACCGCCGGCAATAATTTCAGTATTCCTTGGTACTTACCTTATTAATACCCTGAATGAGATCGCCAGGAAGGTGACAGACAAGAAAATGACTCCTGCCCAGAAAACTGAGCTCAAGCTTGGAATCGGAAAGATCCCCGAGATCCTGCTCGACAATACTGACCGTAACCGCACATCTCCATTTGCCTTTACAGGCAACAGGTTTGAATTCAGGGCTGTGGGATCATCAGCCAACTGCAGTGCAGCTATGATCGCCCTGAATGCAGCGGTTGCCAGCCAGCTTGTAAAATTCAAAAATGAGGTGGATTCAATTATAAGAAAGGGCAGAACAAAGGATGAAGCAATTTTCCAGGTTCTGAAAAAAACAATCATCGAATCGGAAAATGTTCTTTTTGAAGGTGATAACTATACAAAGGAATGGCATAAGGAAGCCCAGAGAAGAGGATTGTCAAATATTAAGAGTATTCCGGAATCGATTAGCAGATATCTGACAGCCGCTTCCAGAGATGTGCTAATAGGTTCAGGTGTTTTTACCGAGAAGGAGCTTGAAAGCCGTGTGGAAGTTGAATATGAGAAATTCACCAAGAAAGTCCAGATAGAATCCAGAATTCTTGCTGATCTTGCAATTAATCATATAGTCCCGACGGGTATTAAGTATATGTCCTCTCTTCTTGAAAATATTAAAGCGTTGAAAGAGGTGTTTGACGCATCAGAATATGAGAAACTTGCTGCTACCAGTAAAGAAGCCATTTTGATAATATCAGACCATATTACTATGATCAAGAATCTGGTTTTTGAAATGGTAGAGGAGAGGAAAAAGGCAAATGTAATTGAGAATGAATATAAGAAAGCACTTGCATATGAAAATAAGGTAAAGCCGTACCTTGAGGAGATCCGCCAGCATATCGATAAGCTTGAATTGATAGTGGATGATGAAATATGGCCTTTACCTAAATACAGGGAAATGCTTTTTACAAGATAAAGGACAGTTAGTTAGATAATTGGTTAGATTCAGGCAGGGACATTCCATTAAATGTCCCTGCTTCGTTTTGAAATATTTACTTTGGCATATCGTTTGATGTTATATCTATCTCCCTAAATTGATTACTTTTGAGTTCAAATCTACACTGATACTATGAAACGAGTTCTGCTTCTCTTTATAATACTATTGATTGCAGTCAGTTTTCAGGATTCAGCAGGACAGAATCGGAAAGCAGCGAGAGCATATGCCTCGTTCAATGCAGGTGAATATTATGATGCAATCGACCAGTTTAAGGATTCATATTCGAAAGCAAAGAAAACTGATAAGGCATCCAGGACCGAACTAGGTTTTATGATTGCTGAATGTTATCGCCTAACAAATGATCCCAAAAATGCTGAAACATGGTACAGGCTTGCAGTGAAATCAGCATTCTCAAAGCCCGATGCACAGTACTGGCTGGCGGAATCGCTCAAGAAAACCGGGAAGTATCAGCAGGCAGTTGACGAATTTAAAAAATACAAGCAGGTAGCACCTTCCGATTCACGGGCCGACCAGGAGATTAGATCATGTGAGCTCGCTCTGGAATGGCAGCGGAACCCTGAAGCATACAAGGTTGAAGAACTCAAGGATCTTAATTCCAAAGATGCCGATTTCAGTCCGGCCTATGGTCGTGATGATTTCGGTGTTATATATTTTACTTCTTCACGCGAAGGTGCAGCAGGAAGTAAAACACACGGTGCAACCGGACAAAGTTTTACTGATATTTTTGAGAGCCGTCTCGATAAAAAGTCAAAATGGAGTACACCTGTTCCTGCTGAGAACCTGAACAGCGATTCAGAAGATGGCACACCCTGCTTTTCAGCAAATTACAAAGAGGTTTTTTTTACAAGATGTGAAGCCGGAAAACGTGAAAAGAAAGGATGTGTAATTATGGTTTCCAAACGTTCGGGCGAAAAATGGAGCGACCCTGAAGATACCAAAATTCTTCCGGATTCCCTGGTTGCGGCACACCCTGCTATCTCAGCTGACGGACTCACACTCTGTTTTGTATCAGATATGCCGGGCGGCTATGGCATGAAGGATATTTATGAAGTTACCCGCGATGATGAAAATGGTTCGTGGTCGAAACCCAGAAATCTTGGTCCGGATATAAATACAACCGGTAATGAACTATTTCCTTACATCAGGGATGACGGGAGCCTCTATTTTGCATCGGACGGACAGATCGGTATGGGAGGTCTTGATATATTCAAGGCTGCAGCTCAGCCTGATGGTTCATGGGTGATTAAGAATATGAAACCTCCCATCAACAGCTTCGCCGACGATTTCGGGATAGTCTTTGAAAACAGCAACGAGCGTGGAATTTTCAGCTCGACCCGCAAGGGGAAAGGGAATGATGAACTCTATACATTTGAACTACCGCCTCTGAGGTTCAACGTTACAGGGCTTGTTAAAGATGAAAAGACAGGAAGTCCGATACAGGGAGCTGTAGTCCAGCTGATTGCAAGCGATGCATCAAACCTGCAGGCTGAAACCGGAACAGGAGGAGATTTTAAATTTGCCCTTAAGCAGGATGTTGACTATATATTCCTTGCTTCAAAGAAAGGATACCTGAACGGCAAGGAAAAGGAGACCACAAAAGCTCAGGAAAAAAGCCGCGATTATATGGTCACCATCCTTTTAACCGCTATTGACAGGCCAATTGAACTTCCGAATATTTTCTATGATTTCGGTAAATGGGATCTGAGACCCGAATCAATGGTCTCACTCGATAAACTTGTTGAAACTCTGAATGACAATTCAAATGTGACCATAGAGCTAATGTCCCATACCGACTCCCGCGACACCGAGGCATATAACCAGGATCTTTCACAGAAAAGAGCACAGTCGGTTGTTCAGTACCTGATAGAAAAAGGGATAGAACCTGCTCGGCTTTCGGCAAAAGGATATGGTGAATCGACCCCAAAAGTTGTCGACGCAGCAATTGCAGCACAAAATCCATTCCTTAAGGAGGGAACAACACTTACTGAGCAATTCATTAATACGCTTGCAAGCGAAGAACAAAAAGAAATTGCGCACCAGATTAACAGGAGAACCGAGTTCAGGGTGCTGAGAACGGATTATGTATCACCAAAGAAATAAAATAAAAAAAGTTCTTCTTAACCACTGGGTTACACTGCTTGAAAGCACGGAGTAACACTGTGTAATTACATTGTAATTACATATTAACATGAAGGCCAGAATACTATTTATCTTCCTTTTTACCTTATTAATCCCGCTTACTTCACTGAAAGCTGTTCCGGGATCGATAAGAATTTTGGTAATTACCGGTGGTCATGGCTATAAGGTTGAAGAATTCAACCAGATGCTTGCCAGCCTTGGACCCCGGATAACATATCAGGTGGCGGAGCTGCCTGTGGCCTTTGAAATGTTCAAGCCTGAAAACCGCGATAAATACGATGTTCTTGTCTTTTATCATATGTGGCAGACAATCAGCGATGAACAGGAAACGGATTTTGCAGATTGCATCAGACAGGGAAAACCTGTCGTCGCACTTCATCACAGTATTTGCGCATTCGATGACTGGCCGGAATACTGGAATATAATTGGAGGAAAATATTTCCATAAAACAACAACCTTTAAGGATAAAGAATATGCACCCTGCTCATATATTCATGATCTTCATTTTAATGTAAGGATAACTGACAGAAAACACCCGGTCACAAAAGGATTAAGTGATTTTCCGGTATTCGACGAAACATACAAGGGATACTATGTTGAAGATGGGGTAACTCCTTTACTCACAACCGAGGAGCCCAGCAGCACACCAACTATTGGCTGGGCAAAACAATATGGAAAATCACGGGTAGTTGTCCTGCAAAGCGGACATGATGTTCCGACTTTTGAAAATGAGAATTTCCGGAAGCTGCTGAGACAGGCTATTGAATGGGTCTCTAAGAAATAAGACCTTTATGTTCCACTGAGGTAAAGCCCCCCAGCCCCCC
>DOTV01000063.1:10160-11142 GCA_003520925.1 Bacteroidales bacterium
TTATCCGTTTTTTTTATCTTTGTTGCATTACCTGATATAAAATGTCCACTGAATCAAAATACAGCAGGCGTGGAGTCTCTTCACAAAAGGAGGATGTACATTCAGCAATTAAAAACCTCGACAAAGGTCTTTTCCCAAAAGCATTCTGTAAAATTGTACCTGATCTTCTGGGTGGTGATGAAGACTTTTGCAATATAATTCATGCCGACGGGGCAGGGACAAAATCTTCGCTTGCATATATCTATTGGAAAGAGACTGGTGATATGTCAGTCTGGAAAGGGATTGCACAGGATGCAGTAGTAATGAACACCGATGACCTTCTCTGCGTCGGTGCCTGCGATAATATCCTTCTCTCCTCTACAATTGGAAGAAATAAGAGTCTGATCCCCGGTGAAGTCATTTCCGCACTTATTAACGGTACAGAAGAAGTACTTGAAGAACTCAGGGCTCTTGGGATCGGAATATGGTCGACAGGCGGTGAAACAGCTGACCTCAGTGACCTGATAAGGACAATAGTTGTGGACTCTACGGTTGCCGTCCGCATGAAGAGATCAGACGTGATCTCCAATCATAAAATCGAGGCAGGAGATGTTATTGTCGGGCTGGCATCCTATGGCCAGACGACATGGGAAAAGAGTTATAACAGCGGAATCGGTAGCAATGGACTTACTTCTGCAAGGCATGATGTTTTCGGACCCTACCTGGCATCAAAATACCCTGAAAGTTTTAATACAGAACTGCCTTACGATCTTGTCTACTCGGGCAGACTTAAGTTAACCAGTAAATTGGAAGGTCTTGATCTGGATGCCGGTAAACTTGTTCTTTCACCTACACGCACTTATAGTCCGGTTATAAAGAAGGTTCTCGAAACCATGCGTCCGGAAATCCATGGCATGATACATTGTTCCGGCGGTGGGCAGACCAAGATCATGCATTTTATTGATAATCTTCATGTTATTAAGGATAATATGTTACCGGTGCC
>DOTV01000174.1:0-2190 GCA_003520925.1 Bacteroidales bacterium
ATCGATTTATTATCATATTCATTATCATTGTCGCCTTTCATGAAATATCCGGTAAAGAGTTTTTCCCTTAAGTCACGATTATCGGAATATTGAAGGAACGGCGTCATGCTCGGAACCTGGAGAGTGAATACCCATTTACCATCCATTTTCAGGGATTTAGCCATCGAGGCTGCCTGTTCGATAACTCCTTCTGGTAATCCTGAAAGATCTTCTTTCCTGTCTAGAATAAGCTTGAACCCATTGGTTTCTGCCAGCAGGTTTTGCCCGAACTTAACCTGGAGCATTGAAAGCTCCTCGTTTATTTTCCGGAGTTTTTCCTTGCTTTCAGGGGGCAGTGCTGCCCCGCTTCTTACAAAGTCTTTATAGGTATCTTCTAGCAGCTTCTTCTCCTCACCGGTCAGATTAAGGTTATCCCTTTTATCATAAACTGATTTCACCCTGCGGAAAAGAGTGTCATTCAGGTTAATATCATCTCTGTGCCTGGATGAAACCGGTGCGATCTCCCTATTAATAGCCTGGAGCGAATCGTTTGTATTTGCTGAATTAAGAGCGCCAAACACTCTGCCGACTTTGTTCAGGAGTTCACCGCTGTAGGTCAGCATTTTAATCGTGTTATTGAAATCAGGTTCGGAAGGATTATTAATTATTGCCTTTATTTCAGCTTTCTGTTCCTCAAAGGCCTTCAGATAAGCAGGTTTGAAATGTGAGGCTTTTATCAGATCAAAAGGAGGGACTCCGAATGGAGTATCGAAATCGTTTAGTAACGGATTGTCATTCTTCACTTTTTGCACACATGAAACAAGTATCATGGAGGCGATGATCAGAAGTAAAACAAGATTTTTCATATTTTGGATGAGGTTAATTAATATCCCTGAACAGTCGGATACAAAGATTATAATTTCCGGGTATTTTCAAGAGCTATCCGGCTATTTTCTTGTTTTTCTTCCTCTTTTGTTCTCTTATCCTGAAAAGAATATCTCCCTTATTGACATCAGCCCCCTGTAAAACAACGATCTCAGCGACTTCACCATCGCAAGGGGATTTTATCTCATCGATATATGAGTTCGTCTGGATATAACAGATCCTTTCACCTGCATTTACCTGATCGCCCGGTTTTGATGGCTCGGTAAGCTCACCGAACAGGTTATAATATATTTTGCCTTTTGACGGAGAAGTAATGAGCATGAGGTCGCTATCACTATGCTTTGATTTTAAAGATTCTGTTTTTTTAGATACTGTTTCAGCAACCTGAATTGTGGTGCTTACTATAAGCTGTTCCTTTGCTTTTGCAAGTTCATTTTCAAAACGGGTTTTTGCAGCTCCGCTCCTGTAATCGCGATACTGCCTGTCGTGAATGGCAAACTCAAACAGTTCCTCGCCATCATCCCCCGTTTCCCATCCATTCTTTTTCATCTCCGATCTGAAAGCCGGAAGTTCATCAGGATATGCGTCCTGAGGATTTCCTGAATAGAATTCCTTTCCAAGCTTTTCAGCAAGATCAGTTACCTCTTTGCCTAATTTGCCCGGCAGCTTCCCTGCTTTTCCAAGGATCATATCCCAGGTATTATTGTCGATCATTCCGTATCGCTCTTTGCCGCTTGTCATCTGAATTATATTCATCAGAGCCACATTTTTTACATATTGGCTGAAAGGCGTTACAAGTGGTGGATATCCAAGTACAGGCCAGATGGTTTCTACCTCACTGAATAATCTGATAATAAGTTCATCCTCAGAAAGCTCCTGCCTGCCCTGCTTTTTCAGGGATGTATTTATCCCCTGATGTACACCTTTCAGGTCGGCCATCATACTGCCCATCATTCCTCCAGGTAATCCGCTGCTGATCAGCAGTGAGGATACCTGTTTGTTCCTCGGATCAATAAAATATCCCAGAAAGTCATCGATAAATGACTGGGTAAGAGCCCTGACTTTCATATATGCTTCCATATTGATCGCCGGGACGTCAAATCCCGCGTCATCCATAACAGATCTGATAGCAATAACATCGGGATGTATCATCCCCCAGCTTAAAGGTTCCATTGCCACATCCAGATAGTCGGCTCCTGCCCTGGCAACCTCCAGCATTGAGGCCACCGACATCCCGGGGCCTGAATGGCCATGATACTGAACTATTATGCCCGGATATTTCTTTTTTATCTGTCTTACAAGTTCCCCAAGTGTTGCTGGTCTTCC
>DOTV01000174.1:2505-3861 GCA_003520925.1 Bacteroidales bacterium
GATTGACAACATCCATATAATATTCAATTGTATGAACGGGTGAATGTGTGACTGAAAGCGCAGCCTGGGAGATCATTCCTGCCTCCTTGGCATATTTTATTGAGAGTTCAAGATTTCTGTGATCATTCAGACCGCAGAACGACCTGGCAATATTTACACCCTGGGCTTTTTTCACTTTGAACATGAGCCTTCGGATATCGGCAGGGACAGGATACATCCTTATGCCGTTAAGAGCACGCTCGAGCATATGTGTCTGAATACCTGCCTCATTGAATGGTTTAGTCCATTCCCTGACAGCAGTATTGGGATTTTCCCCGTACAACAATTGAACCTGTTCAAAAGCACCGCCATTAGTTTCAATCCGGTCAAAACACCCCATTTCAATAATACCGGGAGCGACTTCCTTTAATTGTTCAACTCTTGGCTGATATTTGCCTGACGACTGCCACATGTCGCGATAGACAAGACTGAAACGGATCTTTCTCTTCATTTTCCGGATGATGTTATTACAGGGATATATTATCGATATGGTAATGATTTCCATCAACCGCATACCTTTTACAAAGAAAACCTATTTTCTACTAATTCCGGATGATCAAAGTCAGATAAAAAAAAAAGGAAAGATAGTTGGGAGTTACCTTTCCTTCATTAACCTAAACCTGATCGTAGAATTTGGCCGGACGGCCTTTTTTTAGAACGTTTTTCAATATATAGACGCCTGGGATATCGTTTTGTTGCAGCAAAATATGTTAATTTAATGTTAATCATATGTTAAAGCATTAATTGCGACATTTATATTGTTAAAGATTAGGTGGTTGTATGATAAGAATCTCGGTTATTTCAGTCTTAAAACCATCGAATCAACCGTGAATCCTGCAAAAATTCCAAGGCCGCCATTTATATTTGTAAAAACAGGTGATACTTCCGAAAAGGGATTCTCACCCCCTGAATAATTTGTAAGTGATTTATGATATGTGAAATAATCCTTATTTGTATTCAGGATATAAATAACTGCCTTAACTGAATCAGAGGTTGACGGATTGTACTGGGAACTGAAACTATTTGCAAATATCCGCTTCCCGTCGTATTCTTCATCGCTGAACCAGATTTCATCCTCATTATGAAGATCGGTGATATATGGATAACCTCCGTAAAATCTGTTGTAATCGAGCATCCTGCCCTCAATGCAGTAGTAGTTTTTCTCTCCGGCCGGATCATCAAAAAATACTTTTATTTTAAGTTCCGACCAAGATCCTGCCTCAGGATTACTATGATGTATATATACCGTATCTGCAGTAATATTAAGATTCCTCTGAAAAGGGATCGGGCATTTTGCATCGGCTCTAAGCCCGTTAT
>DOTV01000173.1 GCA_003520925.1 Bacteroidales bacterium
ACCCTTAACAGACCCGGAGATTTCTGAAACGATGAAAGATATAATGACAACAGGTATTGTTCCCGCCATCCTGGCGAAACAGGAAGAAAGTGGTTACTGGGGTGCTCCTGAAAGGTTCTACACTGATAAATACAAGGGGACAGTATGGCAGATGATGATCCTGGCGGAGCTTTATGCCGACGGCAGTGACAGCAGAATAAAAAAGATGGCTGAGTTCATTCTTGAGAATTCACAGGAGAGTACAGATTATGGTTTTTCCTACCGGCGAAGTGAAAAGACCGGAGGTGGCCTTGCCAGTGGTGTGATCCCCTGTCTGACAGGCAACATGGTATGGAGTCTGGTACGACTGGGATTTTCTGAAGATGAGAGGGTAAAAAAAGGTATAGAATGGATCTGTAAATACCAACGGGCTGATGATGGGATTAATAAAGCTCCAAAATTGCCTCTGTACGAGCGCTATGAAATGTGTTGGGGAAAACATACCTGTTTCATGGGAGTTGTTAAATCGCTTAAAGCGTTGGCTGAGATACCTCCTGAAGAGAGAAACAAAGAAGTAAATGACAAGATTGAACAGCTTACAGAATATCTGCTGGTTCACAAGATCCACAAGAAAAGCCATGATCCTTTAAAAATATCACGGCCCGGCTGGCTGAAATTGGGATTCCCCCTGATGTACCAGACCGATATCCTGGAGATATTGGAAATACTTACAAATCTTGGTTACCACGATCCCCGCATGGAAGAAGCCATAGAGATCCTCAGATCAAAGCGAACAAAGGAAGGACGATGGAAACTTGAGAACTCTTTCAACGGCAGGATGATCAAAAACATCGAAAGTAAAGGCACCGAATCAAAATGGGTAACATTTAAAGCATTGAAAGTGCTGATGGAATACTGATAGCGCAGGGCCAGGCATAATAGATAGATTTATTACTTCTTAAACAACACCTCATAAATACTATTACCCCAGAACTTACCAAGTGCTTCCGCCCCCTTTTTATTCGGATGAAGATAGAATGTACCTGCATTACCCTGTTCGGGTATCTGATCAGTAAGATGGTTTTCTTTGAAATAATCGAAAGCCCTTGTATCACCCATTAACACCTGATCCGGTCTGGTAGCCGAGTATTCTGCAACGAGGGAATTGAGCTCCGGGAAATACGACTGAAGTCGTTCGAGTCCGGCTTTCAGGTATCTCGAACGGTTATATGTATTCGGACTGTACCATATGGGCTGCTGGTACACGACATTGCATCCCGGGAACTCGGAAAGAAGTTTATCGGTGATTGCTTTTATATTGAAGTGATATTCTTCCGGATAAAGAGGTGAGCCCCTTGGTCCTTCTTCAGCGCTGTCGTTAGTACCCAGCATTATGGAAAAGACTAGATGACGACTGTCGTCAGTATGGAATTCTTTCACGGCCGAGATAGCTTTTGAGAGTTCTCCGTCGGGCGTCGGAAGAAAATTTACCGTTGTATATCCGCTCTTCCCCCGGTTCAGGAACCTGGCTGACTCTACCCCTTTGAGTGTCCGGATATATTTCGTTGCAAAGGCCGGAGGCGCTTCCTCAGCCGGATCGTCAATCTGGACTCCCTGGGTGATGCTGTTTCCGATATATACAATATCGAGGTTACGGATGTCAGTCTGTCCGTACGAGCTGCTGGTTAAAAGAAAAGCCAGGACAGCCGTAAATAAAATCTTAAGTTCTTCCATTGTCAAACGTATTTGTCAAAGTGAAGAATAAAGCTCATTAATATTTTTGATGCCCTGAAACTTTAATGTTGTTGAGGATGGATAAAGTTAAATAAGTAGTTGGTACTTTTCAATTCCCCAGAATGAGTTTTATAAT
The DNA here is from genome assembly GCA_003520925.1 of Bacteroidales bacterium. Taxonomy (GTDB): domain Bacteria; phylum Bacteroidota; class Bacteroidia; order Bacteroidales; family VadinHA17; genus LD21. The sequence continues at coordinate 1,850 of DOTV01000173.1, forward strand.
CATCTTTTGGTTTTTTTAAATCAATTTTAGGTCTCTACAAAATAAATGTATATGTATATTTAAGCAGGATTGACCTGTTGTTAAAAGCAGGGAGCCTTGGATTTTCAAGATCTCTGTAAGTATTCCTGCCTTCATTGAAAACTATGTAGAAATCATTCCCTTCACGTGGATTATACCGTAATCTGATATTTGATGTCAGATTATTTTCAGTACTGTTATATTGTACAAATGAGCTGACAGAAAGGGTAGTGGTAAACATGAACAGGGCCTTTAACCTGGCTATATTCCCCTTAAATTCCTGATTACGCCCATGGAATTTTACTTTATTATACTCATATGCAAGGCTTAGTTGCAATGAAGAACCTATGTTCAATTGAGGTTCCATGCCGATCGTAAGGAGATTACCATCATAGAAACCTCCTGCAAATGCATCAATATTCATTATAAGCCTTTTTGATGCAGAGGAGTGAAGATGTGTTACAAATTGCGAGAAATTGTATTTCCCTGCAGGGACACTTGCATCCTCTGATATGCTGAATTCCTTATCAACATTTTCATAATCATTTGTTACTCCAACCATCCCGTTAAATCCTGATTTGAAATTGAATTTGTATGCCAGTTCTGTTTGCGAAGACTGGCGGTCATTTGTCGGATTATCTACATAAACCTCCTCATTAAGTTCAAACTTATGACTGATAAGAGGGGAATTCCCACCTGGCAGCCATCCATATTGAAGGCTTCCTGCATAGAAAGAATAATCTTTCCTTTGCTGGAATCCTATACCGGGATTAAAATCTTTACCGCTTCTTGTAAATGTAAAATCATAGCCCAGACCTTTATTGTTGAATCTTTTCCAGTTCATAAATATTCTGGACGGATCCAATGATAAGATATTGTTTGAAGCTCCTTCAGACATAACCTGCGCAAGTTTAATATTCAAATAATCATTCTTAAGTATCTTAAATATTCCGTCAATTCCGTATGATGTATTATAGGTACCATCCATTCCCAACCTCGATGAAATAATTCCTCCAATGTAGCTGTTACTGTTGATCACCTGGCGGCGAAGTCTCAGAACGCCGAAATTTTCTGAAGGAAGACCCTTTTGTTCAGGATCTGATGGTTCAAATGACCGGGTTTGCAGATCCAGGAACCCGATATCCCATTTACCTGCCATCCCTGTTATCCTTCCACCTCCAAGAATTGGGACCTGCTCTCCCTTATAAAGACCAATCTTTCTGCTGTAAAACAAGTTACTTTTACCCTCAAATCCAAAATTGAAAATGCTGGACCTTTCCTGAAAGAACGTTCTTTTTTCCGGGAAATATAGAGAAAAACGGGTCAGATTGATCTCTTCATCATCGGCTTCCACCTGGGCAAAATCTGTGTTAGCTGTAACATCAAGAGTAAGATTGTTGGTTATCCCGTATTTTGCATCAAGTCCGGCATTCAGCTTAGGGCTCCCATTCATTTCGTATGATGTTTCCGATTCATTGATAGCATAATCCTGCTGATAACCTGTCAATGCATAAGGCGTAATATAAAACGGTTTTTTTGAATGGATCCCTTCAAATACCGCTTCGTCAGCTTTTGATGGACGATAAGGGCTGTAATCACCCCAGTCAGGCGGAAT
>DOTV01000189.1:0-8073 GCA_003520925.1 Bacteroidales bacterium
AATTACTATGAAGACCGGCTCGGTCAGGAGATAACAAAGTTGATGGCGGAATGGGCTCACAATGGTGATCCTGATGCAAAGCTCTGGGTAAATGACTATGACATTCTTACCGGTAACAGGCTTAATGACTATATGGCCCATATCCGTAAATTACAAAAACAAGGGGTACCAATCTCCGGTATTGGCGTTCAGGGGCATCTGCATGGCGAGACTTTCGATCGATCTCAACTGAAGAAAGCGCTTGATTCACTGGCTGTTTTTAAACTGCCGGTCCGGGTGACTGAATTTAACATGCCCGGACAACGGTCAAAATATTACATTGAAAATATTAAAGTCATGTCACCACAGGAGGAAGAACTTAAAGCAAAAGAACTAGTGGATTATTACAAAATTTGCTTTGCACATCCTGCAGTTGAGGGTATTCTTATGTGGGGTTTCTGGGCAGGAGCCAACTGGATCCCGGTCTCATCACTTTATAACCGCGACTGGTCACCAACTCCGGCTGCAGAAGCATATCATAATCTGATTTTCAACGAGTGGTGGACCAGCGAAACGGCGACAATTGGCGAAGACGGGACTTTTTCTGTTCCTGCTTTCTTTGGCAAGTACAAAGTTATCGTTAATGGAGTTGCAAAAGAGGTCGATCTTAAAAAAGAAAAAGGGAGTGTTTCTGTTGAATTTAAAAGATAAATAAATGTTAACCCGAAGAGATTTCCTGGCCAGGCTCCGGGCAGCAGGTCTTTCGTTTCCATTGGCCGGACAATTAAATCTGTTGGATTACCCGCATGATTTAAAATCTCAGGTTTTTCAGAATGATTACTTTTCAGTTTCATTCGATACAAAAACAGGGAGGACCGACATCTATAGGAGAAACGGTGCGAAACTGCTTTCAGGTTCTGTCGTCCGCGCTTTTACGGACCAGGGATATATTTCATCCGGATTAACCTCCTTCAGACATTCTGTAAGGTCAGGGAAATTATCCGACACTCTCGGTGAGGGAGAGCAGCTGACAATTATCTCGACAAGTCCTGATAAGAGCTTTGATTTAAATCTTACAATATCATTTTACAAGAGTCGCCATGCAGTTTTTCTTGAAGCTGCCTGCATAAATCGATCCTCTAATCCGGTTGTTCTGCAGAGCATTGAACCTGTTTGCGCCTGCGAGGAAACAGGTGGTGCCCTTTACTGGCCGCTGACATCAAAGCTGCTGACAAACGGACCAATGTATTATAACCCTGGAGAAATAATTGACTTTGGTAGCGCAGACAATGAAACAAGACAAAGCTGGTGGAATATTGGTCTGTTCAGCGGATATGACAATGAAGGTCTTGCTGCCGGCACTGTTGAAAACCTTACGGCCCAGGGCATAATTTCAGTAAAACGGGGTGAGGGGGACAGGATCGGATTAATTGCCAGATCAGTATTAGCCGATGGTTTTATTCTCGGAGCGGGAAAGAAGGTTCGTTCCAATCGTTTTGTTCTTTATATCGGCAGCGACCCATATTCAGCACTTGAAGGATTTGCTGAAATCATGGGAAAAGTTAACAAGGCACGAATAAATTCAATCGTAAATGGCTGGTGCAACTGGTTCTTTACATATGAACATATCACCGAGGATGAAGTTGTCCGCAATGCTGAGTTTGCATCCCGTATTCTGAAGCCGTACGGAATGGAATATATTCAGATTGATGAAGGATATCAGAAATGGCATGGAGAATGGGATGGCAACGACAGGTTTCCCCATGGCATGAAATGGCTCGCTGACCGTATCCGTTCCTATGGATTAAAACCTGGTCTGTGGATAGCCCCATACGTTATTTCAGAACCAGCCGGGATTTTTCAGGAGCATAAGGATTGGCTGATAAAAAACCCTGATGGCAGTCTGAAACGTGTCGGTCCATGGCCGGACGAGAACACCGACTGGGCGAAAAATGAAAATCCTAAACGGTATGGGTTGGATATTACTAACCCGGAAGCGGCGGCCTGGATGTATAACCTTTTTGAAAAGGTCTCAAAACAATGGGGTTATGAAATGATAAAGATCGATTTCGTCGACTGGTCATTATTATCTGCACACCATTATAATGATCCTTCTGTAAGCCGTGCCATGGCCTACCGCAAAGGTTTTGAGATCATACGGAATGCCATCGGAGGTGAGTGCCACCTGCAGGACTGCGGACCAGGACCGGTGACTGTTGGATTGCTCGACAGCATGAGGATTGAGCTTGACCAGAATTATGGTTATTCTGAAGAGGTCTGGAGGACCTACTTTACAAATTCTGCAAGCAGCGCACCTGCTGCCGCAAAAAGATATTATTTCCACAAACGTACCTGGATAAATGACGCAGATCATCTTTGCATAAGCTTGTTATCACCTACCCAGTCTCAGGCAGCTGCAACACTCCTTTCCCTTACAGGCGGTAATATGATCTCAGGAGACAGGCTCCCTGACCTCGATCCAGTAAGGCTCGAAATCCTCAAAAAAACATTCCCCTCCTATGGCGAAGCAGCCCGGCCTGTTGATCTTTTTGATACTGATCAGCACAGAATCTTTGCTTTAAAAATAACGAAACCATTCGGTGAATGGACTATTGCCGGATTCTTCAATAGTGATTATAATGAAATGAAGGAGTATGCTCTTCCCATGAATCGCTTAGGACTTGACAATTCCGCTACCTATCTGGCTTATGACTTCTGGAACTGCCGCTATTTGGGTGAAGTTATCAGTGAGCTGAGGGTCCGTATTCCTCCGGCATCAGTTACACTGTTATCAATTCATCAGAAATCCGAAATTCCTGAGGTTATTTCCACTGACCGTCATATCCTCCAGGGAGCAGTTGAGCTTACCGACGTCAGATGGGATCCCGCAACTAAGGTTTTAAGCGGAGTATCCCATGGTATCCCGGAAAGTTCCTATAATATGTATATTTATGTTCCCGATGCACACCAATGGCGCCAGGGAGGGATAGCTCTTTATAATGATTTTAAAGGGTTTACACTTAAAATGACTGATAAAAACATTTTGAGAATGCACGTAAGATTCGGGGCGGAATCAAGTGTATCATGGAGCATAAATTTCCCTGAATTTTTAAAAAATGGTTAATACTTTTTTTAAAATCGGTTTTAACCAGCAACAAGCAACAACAATAATTAAATCATATAAAAATGAAATACAGGACCTTCGGACGAACTAACTGGACAGTAAGCGAGATCGGTTATGGAATGTGGGGCATGGCCGGATGGACCGGCTCAGATAATGAGGAGTCTTCAATATCCCTGCAGATGGCAGTCGATATGGGATGCAATTTTTTCGATACAGCCTGGGGCTATGGTGCAGGAAAAAGTGAGCATCTGCTTGGGGACCTTATCAGAGCCAACAGTGACAAAAAACTATTTACCGCAACCAAAATGCCTCCAAAGAATTTCAAGTGGCCAAGCCGTCGTGAATACACTCTTGACGATTGCTTCCCTCCCGATCATATTGAGAAATATGTGAATAAAAGTCTCAAAAACGCGGGATTGGAATCATTTGATCTTATGCAGTTCCATACCTGGGAAGACGACTGGCTTAAGGATGAAAGGGGTATAAATAAGATGCTCGACCTTAAAAAACAGGGGTTGTTCCATGCAATAGGCATTAGCATGAACCGGTGGGAACCATGGAACGGATTAAAAGCAGTGAAGAGCGGCCTTATCGATTCAGTGCAGGTCATCTACAATATTTTTGACCAGAATCCCAAAGATGAACTCTTTCCAGCCTGCCGCGAAATGAATGTAGCCGTTATAGCAAGGGTCCCGTTTGATGAAGGTTCCCTGACCGGAACCCTGACCAGAGAAAGCCAATGGCCAAAAGGCGACTGGAGAAATACATATTTTGTTCCGGAAAACCTGATATCAAGCGTGGAACATGCAGATGCTCTCAAACCTTTGGTCCCGGCCGGGATGACAATGTCAGAAATGGCGTTGAGGTTCATCCTGGGAGAAACGGCGGTAAGTACTGTAATACCGGGTATGAGAAAAACAGCTCATGTAAAATCAAATCTTTCAGCCAGTGATGCCGGTCCGCTGGAAGCAGATTTGATGAGAGAGCTTGAAAAGCATCGCTGGGACCGGGAACCTACCGGGTGGTCACAGTAAAACTTCTTAAATCAGTGACTGATAAATTTGTTTATTATAAAATAATGAAATAATATTGTAATTACAATGTAATTACATATCGCAGATAATGGAAATACCTGTAATCCGGATCGGCAACTCCAGGGGAATCAGATTAAGTAAGACAATCCTTGACCGGTATAGTATCGGCGACAGGGTTGACCTGGACTTAAGGAAAAATCATATTCACATTAAATCTCTTTCACAGCCGAGAGCTGGGTGGGAAAAGGCATTTGCGGAAATGAATGCCAAAGGAAATGACAATTTACTTTTCAAGTAATTAATTAAATAAGTCATTTAACGAAATGGAAGCAAAACAATATCAGGTCATAATTGTGAGTCCCAATGATCCTGCCGGGAAAGAAGAAAAAAGGAGCAGTCAATGTGTTATAATCTCACCTGATGAGATGAATAAGTTTCTCAAAACTTTAACCATAGCGCCCTTAACAGCTGATTCTGAAGGATATCCCACCCGGCCAAAGATCAAATTCAACAATAAACCAATCAGAGTGGTACTGGATCAGATCATGACAATTGAAAAAAACCGGATAATAAAAACCCTTGGTGAATTAGCACCACCCGAGATCAAAAAGTTAAAAGCTGTACTGAAAGAGACTTTTATCGATTAAAAAGCAACGGAGCGAATTCATTCAGATGCCTCCTCCATGTATGCCATTCATGGAATGTTCCCTGCGAAATATAGCTTGTTGATTTAATACCCAGATCTGCCAGCTTTTTCTTTGTGTCGTCAACCATTTTGACAAACTGTGTTTCGCCCGACCCTGCCCCGAACCACATCAGCTTTACTTTCTCATTGAAAGCCTTTGCATCAGCAAAAGCACCGTTGAATGCATTCTTCGGATCATCCATTATGCCTCCCAGTATTGCTCCGCTGAAAAAGCCATACCATGAAAACAACTCCAGGTGGTTCATCCCGATAAGCATTGTCTGCATCCCTCCCATCGAAAGGCCCGCCATTGCACGGCTCTCCCTTTTTGGTATTGTCCTGTACGAAAGATCAATATTCGGGATGATCTCTTTTATATAAACCTGTTCAAGCGTTTCAGCCATTTTTGTCATATCTCTCATCGAAAAACCTGATGTTGCTGCCGCCGCATTTTTTGCAGTTGCATACCCGTTATCCATTACCACTATCATCGGTACAGCTTTTTTTTCTGCTATTAAGTTGTCCAGAATAAAGCTCATATGTCCCTGCAATGACCATCCCCTTTCATTTTCACCGGCACCATGAAGGAGATACAAAACAGGATACTTCTTTTTCGGGTTTTTGTCATAATCAGGCGGGGTATAAACAAAGGCACGTCTCCATCTTCCGGTAATATCCGAATAATACCAGTGTTCTCTGACATCGCCATGAGGTACGTTTTTAGCATGGAAAAAATCCTCGCCCGCAACAGGGATTTCAATCCCGCTTGTTGGTCTGCCATATCCGTGATATGTATCGCTTCCCGGATCATTCACCCGTACTCCATCAACAATAAACCAGTAATAATGGAAACCGGGTCCCGCAGAAGGTATAATCGCATTCCAGTTGCCGGCAGTGTCTTTGACAAGATCCATAGGTTTTGGACAAAGTCCGTCACCACCCTGAACCTGCACCTTCATAGCTTCGCGTGCCATCAGGCGGACATAAACGCTGTTATCGAGTGAGATCTTTGGAAAGTCGCTGCCCTGAATATTTGATGCAGCAGGTTTAAAACCGAAATCTTTTTGTGCATCCAGCACCTGGTTCAGAAAAATCAGTACAACAAATACTGCAAGAATCTGCCTGAGTAAGTTTTTCATCTTTTAGGTTAATTTCTTTATCGGTTAAAAGCGGATTATTGAGGAATGATGTAATTTAGCCAAAAGTAATAAAAGTCACTGAAAGTTCTCCTTATTTGAGATGAAACGAATAACAGTCTTTTGTGGTTCCAACTTTGGAACCGATGAAATATATGAAAAACAGGCATTCAGACTTGGAGAGATTCTTGCACAAAGGCACATCGGGCTTGTTTACGGCGGAGCCAATGTAGGTCTGATGAATTCAGTGGCAGAAGGATCACTGAGCAAGGGCGGAGAAGTGACGGGCGTCCTGCCTGTTTTCATTAAAGATAAAGGAATTGCACATAAAAACCTTACGGAGCTTATCCTTGTCAATACAATGCATGAAAGGAAAACCAAAATGAACGAGCTGTCCGACGGAGTTATAGCTTTGCCTGGTGGTTTCGGAACACTTGAAGAATTCTTTGAAACTCTTACCTGGGCACAGCTCGGCCTTCACAGGAAGCCAGCAGGACTCTTGAATATCAACGGTTATTATGATTCTCTTAAAATCCTTGCACAAACAATGGTTGAAAATGGTTTTCTCAAGGAAGCCAGCAGGAAAATGCTCCTTATCAGTGATGACATTGATAATCTGATCGATCAGATGGAAAGTTATATTGCACCTGGAATTGATAAATGGATTATCAGGGAGAATAACCTGGCTTAAGACTTAATCTTAAAAACAGAATCAATAAGATATGAACCCTAATACAGAAACAGTTAAAAGCGCAGTTGTTTTCGGAGCAACAGGACTTGTCGGAAAGGAGCTTGTAAAAGTTCTCCTTGAAAACAGGGATTTTGAATTTGTTACTGTTGTTGTCAGGAAACAATTGGCTTTTACCGACACCCGGCTTAAGCAGATAAAACTTCCCGATTTTTCAAAACTTATGGATCTGAGGGATAAGTTAAAGGCCGGAATCTTTTTTTGTTGCATCGGGACCACCATAAAAACTGCCGGATCAAAAGATGAATTTGCAAAGGTTGATCTTGAAATACCAAAGAGTGTAGCCCGTCTTGCTGAATCCCTGTCGGTTCCGTCGCTGGTTGTCGTATCTTCAATAGGAGCTGATACTGGTTCATCCAATTTCTATCTCAGGACAAAAGGGGAGATGGAAAAAGCTGTCAGGGAGATTTTCCATGCCAACCTGAAATTTGTCAGACCGTCATTGCTTATGGGTGACCGCGATGAATTCAGGTTCGGAGAAAAAGTATCGGCGGCTTTTATGAAAGGATTCGGGTGGCTTTTTACCGGGCCATTTAAGAAATACAAAGGCATTTACGCAAGAGATGTTGCCTTTGCAATGATGAAGATTTCTGATCTTCCCGCAGAAAAACTGATCTTTGAGTCAGATGAATTACAGAGACTGGCAAAAGAGAGCCTGATAAAATGAAAATAATTCCGGAAAATGCTTGAAACAATTACCCTGCCTCCTGAACTGGAGTCTCATGTAGGAACTGAGATAAAGGATTTTGCAGTTAAGGCAAAACATGCTGCGCCTCCAAAGGCAGCACTGGCGATGATCATCTTTGGAGTTGTCTGGCTTGCGTTTTCAAGTGTTTTTCTGTTTGCTTTCCTGGGTCCGCTGTTTAAAGGGGAAGAGGTCCATTTTCTTGCAAACGATGTTCCGACAGTTGCCAGCCCTGAAAACCTTCGGCCTATTCTTCTTCCGGCTGCAATTATTGGAATTTTCATTCTTATCGGTTTAGGCATGCTTGGAGGTGGTATTTTTATGATGTTCAAAAAGGGAGGTTACTTTATCGGAACACAGACCAGGCTTATCAGCCTTCAAAAAGGGAAATACCGGTCAGTGGATTGGGAACAGTTTTCAGGTGACATAGAAGTTACCGGTAATGAGCAGAAAGGTAATATCAAGCTGGGATTGAGATCAGGGAAAATGATAAGCAGCAAAAACGGGCCTGACAGGTATGTCCCTGATGAAATTTATATATCCGGAATACAGAATGTATCAGAAATTGAGGAGTCATGCCGGAAAAGAATAAAGGAAAATGATCCGACACCAGCAGTACGGAGTTAATAATTTCGGATTTCGGATTTTCGATTTCGGATTTAATTATATCTTTCAGAATTGC
>DOTV01000189.1:8338-8617 GCA_003520925.1 Bacteroidales bacterium
GCCAATCCGCAATCCGAAATAACATAAAAACCAAATTCAATATGAAAACTAACATTTTAGCAACAACACTTCTTCTGATCGGAGTTTTTTTCCCAGCACTTCAGGCCCAGAATAAGGACAAGGCAATCTTCAGGGAAGCAAAACCCGGTTTTTTCCAGAATTCAATTATGAAGGACGACCGGGAAGTAAGGGAGAAAGCAGAATCTCCAAGGGCTTCAAGGACATTTGCCGTTGATCTCTCAACCGCTTCACTTCCAAACAAACTTGATCTTTACAAGT
>DOTV01000189.1:8983-14332 GCA_003520925.1 Bacteroidales bacterium
CAGGTCAAATTGTCGGAAATGTATACCGTTTACTGGGAATATATCGAGAAAACCAGACGGTTTGTCCAGCAGCGGGGCAACTCAGCTTTTGCGGAAGGGTCCGAAGCAAATGCAGTTACAAGGATGTGGAAGAAATACGGGATTGTGCCGCTGGAAAACTATACCGGTCTGCTTGAAGGGCGCAAGTACCATAACCATGAAACAATGTTCAACGAGCTTAACACTTTTCTTTCTTCATTGAAAACTAATTCTTCATGGAATGAGGAGTCAGCAGTTGCAACAGTTAAATCGATCCTGAACCACTATCTTGGAGTACCACCTGCTGAGATTACTTATAACGGAAAGAAAATCACTCCCCTTCAGTACCTGAATGAAGTCCTGAAGATTAATCCCGATGACTATATTGATATATTATCCTACACACAGGAGCCCTTTTACAAACAGGTCGAATACAAGGTCCCTGATAACTGGTGGCACAGCAGCATATATTACAATGTTCCGCTCGATGATTATATGGCTGCCCTTAAAAATGCTGTCAGGAAAGGTTTTACTGTAAGTATCGGAGGGGATGTTTCGGAGCCCGGGATTGACCGGGGTACCCAATGTGCAGTAATTCCCGATTTTGATATACCATCGGCTTATATCAATGATGATGCCCGCCAGTTCAGATTCTCAAACCAGACGACCACCGATGACCACGGGATGCACCTTGTCGGTTACCTGGAAAAGGACGGAAAAGACTGGTATCTCATAAAGGATTCCGGCTCAGGATCGAAGAATAATGATCCTGATGCAAAGGAGTGGGGCTACTATTTCTTTTCGGAAGAGTATGTCAGGTTGAAAATGATGGATTTCATGGTACATAAAGACGCAGTAAAAGAGCTGATTGACAAATTCTGACATTTGTATGATGCGGTCATTTTTTGCTCTTTTGCTTCTGCTCTTAATAACTCCGGATACCTTTACACAGACTGAAGTCAGGAAGGCTGAAATAAGCAAATATTTCACCAACCCGGTTTTTGACGGAGCCGATCCATGGTTCTTTCAGAAGGATGGGTATTACTACTACTGCTTCTCGGAAGGTAGTGGTATAAGCATTTCGAGATCGGAATTCATTACAAAACGCGGTATAAAGAAAAAGGTATGGGAGGCCCCGGCTTCAGGCTGGAACAGATCGTGCATATGGGCTCCGGAACTTCATTATATTGATGGGCGCTGGTATATCTATTATGCAGCAGGAGAATCGGGACCACCCTTTATCCATCAGAAAACCGGAGTATTGCAGTCGGCAACCGATGATCCCTTCAGCAGTTACACTGATAAGGGAATGCTCTGCACAGGAGATTATCCCAACAAGCAAAGTGACAATGTCTGGGCCATTGACATGACTGTTTTCACCTATAAAAAAGCTCTTTATGCCGTTTGGTCCGGATGGGAGAAACCAGCTCTGACTGATAAAACATCCCAGCATCTGTATATTGCGGAGATGGAGAACCCTTTCACAATTAAAGGACCCAGGGTGAAAATCTCCTCCCCGACGGAGAAATGGGAAACGGGTGGCCCGCTCGACCTCCAGGAGGGACCTGAGATCCTGCAGAAAGGGAATAGTCTTTTTATAATATATTCATGCCGTGAATCGTGGACTGTTGATTACCGGATGGGAATGCTGAAGCTAAAAGATGAAGGCGGACTGCTTCTTTCTCCTTTGAACTGGGAAAAGTCAGGACCTGTATTCAGCGGACCTTTCGGAACAGGACATTGTTCCTTTGTTAAATCTCCTGATGGCAGTGAAGAATGGATCATTTATCATTCCAAAAAGAGCGCTAAGGAAGGATGGCAAAGAGATGTACGAGCTCAGCAGTTTGTGTGGAATAAGAAAGGGTATCCTGATTTCGGGGAAGCAGCTGCGGTTGGGAAAAGGTTAAAGAGACCTTCGGGGGAATACAGGATTGAAAAGAAAATGCGTGAGAAGAGATGATCCCGATTATTTTTTCCGGTAGGAATATTGATCCCTGTAGACTTTATTGATCCCGTCAGCACGGTAGGAACCACTTTGAAAAAATGAAGATTTGACGTTATTTGCCATATCACCGTAAGCAGGGCATACCTGAGAGTTACAGGAAGAAATCAGGATTACCGCAAACAATAGTAATATTACCTTTTTCACAAACGCAAATATAGAAATTGATCCGTAAAGATACTATCACGGATTAATCATTGAACAAAATATTTTCTAAGGTGTTTGAACATAATATAAAACCATGAAAAAAGGTTACGGACTCATATGGAATATCCTGCACACAGGGAATGACAGCAAGATGATATTTGCGAGGATAATTACAGGCCTGATCTTTATCTCAGAAGGCATACAGAAGTTTATGATTGTGTCAATGCTTGGTCCAGCTTATTTTAAAGAGCTCGGATTTGGACATCCGGAGTTCTGGTCCAAATTCACTGGATCATTTGAAATAACATTCGGCCTGCTTATTTGTATTGGATTTCTGACCCGGGTTGCTTCCATTCCTCTTTTAATAATCCTTACAGCTGCTTTCTTTAAAGCAAACCTGCCGGTTTTGCTTGACAGAGGATTCATTACTTTCGCACATGAGTTCAGGGTTGATTTTGCGCTTGTTATGCTTCTGATCATGATGGTTATTCACGGAGGCGGGAAATGGTCGGTGGATTTAAAGATCTCAGAGAAAAAACTCGAAACCCATTGACCCTTTTTGCGCAACTATATTACTAATTTATATACCAATTCAGAGGATCACAGAGATTTAATTTCTTAACTCTGTGTATCTCTGTGATTTCTGTGTGTAACTCTGTGTTCCCCTAAGTTATTGTTTTAGATTTTCCAGTTAGTTTAAAATAATATTGATTTAAGTTTAAACAAGATGTAACTTTGATTTCAGTCATTGGAAACAAAGGTCACATATGGATCAGAAACAGGGAAGGTTAAGCAGGTTCTGGCAGGAACTTAAAAGAAGGAAGGTTTTTGGTATAGTTACAACTTATGCCGCTACTGCCTATATAATCATTGAAGTAACAAATAATCTTGCTGTACCGCTGCACCTGCCTGACTGGTTTGCTTCTGTGGAACTTGTAATCCTTTTGGCAGGGTTGCCGGTTACAATAATTCTGTCGTGGATTTTTGATTTTACTCCTCATGGAATAAGGAAAACCGAATCTTTGGATGAATCTGAGAAGGAACCAGCTCCGGCAAAATCTTATAAAGGAAGGATAAGATCAAGTCATGTACTGAACGCGGTTTTATTGATAGCTGTATTAATACTTGCTTATCCAAGGATTTTCAAACGCCATTCGCTTGAAAATCTAAGGATCAGAGGAGGGATATCAGTAGCCGTGATGCCGTTTCAAAACCTTACGAATGACACTGTCTGGAACATCTGGCAGAGTGGTATCCAGGATGAGCTAATAACCTTGCTTACATATTCGGATGAGTTAAAAGTGAGGCAAAAGGAGACTACCAATACACTTCTTAAAAGTAAAGGACTTACAAATTATGCATCGATTGGTCCTGATGTAGCCGGTATGATCTCAAAGAAGCTGGATGCAGATGTTTTTATCCATGGAAGCATAAAAAAGGTTGAAGATATTGTGCGGTTAAATGCTCAGCTGATTAATTCATCGAATGAAGAAATATATAAATCGTTCCAGGTAGAGGGTAAAAATGAAAATATTCTCCATTTGACCGACTCTCTCTCGGATATGGTCAGAAACTGCCTGATAATTACAAAATTGGTAAAGAGCCTTCCTGTTATTGAGCAGAGGCTGCCCCCAACAAACTCTTCAGAAGCCTTCAGGTGTTATCTTTTGGGTGAAGCTGCACGAAGCAAAAGGGACTACCCTGAAGCAAGAAGATTGTTCGCTCAGGCATTGACTATTGACTCAAATTTTCATCAGATGAATCTGTTGCTTTCCGCTGTATGTATAAATGAGGGAAGATATGAGGAGGCCAAAGAATGGAGCATCAAGGCTTACGCCAAAAAAGATAAAATGTCTCAAAGGTCGAGGATTATCACTGAAAAAAATCATGCCAGCTTCTTTGGAACTCCGTACGATGAGCTTAATTTTCTCAGGCAATATCTGGAGATTGACGACCAGTTTCCGGGTACATATTATGATATTGGTCTCATCTACTACACAATGTACCAATATGAAAAAGCAATCCCCGAATTTGAAAAGGCTCTTGAATTATATGATAAGTTTGATTCACGGCCCTGGTGGATATTTAATTATTCACTGCTTGCTTATTCATATCATGCAACAGGTCAGTATAAGAAAGAAAGGAAACTCTTTAAGGACGCCGACAGGGATTTTCCTGATGATCCTGCAATAATCTGGCAGAAGGCAATGCTTTCATTAACAGAAAGAGATACCGTTGCTGCTGATAAGCTAATTGATAAATATAAGACGTTGCGTAAGGAAAGGTCATGGTCCGATGCAGGTATTGCTTACAGTATTGGTGAGATTTACAAAGAGGCAGGTTATCTTGACAAAGCAGAGGAGTATCACAGGCAGGAAGTAGCTTTAGAACCAAATAATCCTGACAGGCTATGGGATCTTGGATGGTTCCTTATAGATAAGGATAGAAATATTGATGAGGGTCTGCAGTTAGTTGACAAAGCTCTGGAATTGCGCCCTGGCTATTATTGGTACATGGATGCCAAAGGATGGGGTTTATATAAAAAGGGGCAATATGCCGAAGCCTTAAAATACATTGAAAAATCCCGGGAATTAAGTCCCTCATACCGGCATAATGTGCATCTGCATCTTGAAGCGGTAAAAAAGGCATTGACAAGCCAGAAAACTAACTGATCACTGCCTGGTTTTTACATGAATTTATGAAAAGTCAATAAATTGATGAACCCATCATTATAATTGACAAAGCTGCCTTTTAATTTGACAAAACCAGTTGATTTTGGGAGTAAGATTTTGGAACTTTACAGCAACAAAGAAAAGATTGATAACCTGACAAATAATGGCCTTAAAGTTAGACAGAAATCACAATGATTATCTTTTTTGGATTTTCCCTTTAATTATTCTGGGACTATTGTTTTTTGCAATTAAACGGGATAATCTAAGGCGGGAGTCAGATGCATCTTTCCAGGCAGGCTCAAAAGCAGATTCCTCAATAACTATGAGTGTACAAAAGAGAGTGCCCATTACCAGCAAGACCACAAATGTAAATGACAGTACTCTTATATACTATTCCACAACGTGGGATGATTAGATGTCGTCATTCCTGACCGGGAACTGGAATTAATCAAAACAGAAAAATAAAAGACCATTGATCTGCCGGGAGGCGAATGTGGATTGTTTGAGGTC
>DOTV01000203.1:0-4378 GCA_003520925.1 Bacteroidales bacterium
TTGTGTTATGCGTTATTTCGAGGGTTGCCAGGTAAATTCCGAAAGCACCTGCTGCACCAATCAGTGGAGCACCCCTTACTGTCATATCCTTTATCGCATTATAGATATCTTCGACAGAGCATAGCTCTTTTATCTCAAAGAAAAACGGCAGTTTCTGCTGGTCAATAACCATTATTTTGCCCTTGTCTTCTTCATTGAGCCAGATACTCTGATAGTATTTCCCGTCTATAAGCATCGATATAATTCTTCCCGACCGGAATCATTTGAGGTTCAAATTTACAAAATTAGCGGGGATTTGATATTGCAAGCTAAAAACTCTGTTAGCTTCTTTAAGATAAACCTACTCACATGCTCAGCCTTTAATTGTCCCAATGGGACTTCTCGCCGCATAGCGGCGGGATATGAATAACCTCCGGTGAAACCGGAGGTAGTCGATCCTCTCACACTCTCCAGCTCTGAAGGAGCTGAACAAACTCACACTCTCCATGAAGGAGCTGAACAAATATATAGCGAGAAATATCCATCACGATTCAAAAAATCATATTACGCCCCTTCAGGGCTTAACATTTGTTTTTATTCTCTACCCCGGTTTCACCAGGGGTTATTCATATTGCACCACTACTGTGGGGCCTTTGTTAAGTCCTTTCAGGGTTCCAGTTATTTTGGTTGGTTTGGTATTCATCGATGGAAAATAGGATTTAAGAGTAGTTTAAGAAAAAATTGAGAAGATGCTTTTATTTTTTAAAACAGCCGAAATATCTAATACAGTGTGCATATTCGAATTTTCGACCAATATATTCGAATATTTTGATAATATTTTTTTATGTTCTAAATTTGCAGCAGATTAATATTTCTTGTGAAACCAGTTTCTATATGGTTAATAAAGAAGAGTTTAGAGAAAAAATAATAATCACCTCAGGACAAATTTTCAGCCGGTACGGTTTTAAAAAAACCACAATGGACGAAATAGCCAGGGCATTGAAAATGGGGAAAAGTTCGGTTTATTATTATTTCAAAAGCAAAGAAGAAATCTTTGAGGCAGTAGTACTGTTTGAAGCCAATTTGCTTAGGAATGAGCTTACTACGGCTATCAAATCGGTTGAATCACCTGTCGAAAAAATGAGAAATTATGTTTTTGTCAGGATGAAAGCGTTCGAAAAACTTTCGAATTACTACAATGCGATCTTTGACAAAAACCTTGATCACTTTGAATTTATTGAAGCGATTCGCGAAAAATATGACCGCGAGGAACTGGCAATTCTTCGTCTTATTTTATACCATGGTGCCAGGAAGAAAGCATTCAATGTAAGAAACAGCGAATTTACAGCCCTTGCAGTCCAGACCACTCTAAAAGGGCTTGAAGTCCCGCTCTTCTGGAAAAAGCGCGAACTTAATATCGAAGACAGGCTTAACGGAATTCTGGATGTGCTCTTCAATGGAATCCTGAAGAAGTAATTACAATGTAATTACATATTAAGTTTTTAATTTCTTGCTGATTTTCTCAGAAAACATTTTCCCCGGCTCCCGGCTCTCAGCCCTCAGCCTTTTCTTTTGATAACCAGTCTTTTCTTCTGTTTGAGGCTGAAATAAAGCCAGACAAATCCGGCAATCACAAATGGTATGCTGAGAATCTGACCCATATTAAGCTTCATACCCGATTCAAAAGCGACCTGGTCTTCCTTCAGGAATTCAATGAAGAACCTTGATGTAAAGATCAGGATAAGTGTCAGGCTGATCAACAACCCCTGAATATATTCACCTTTGGATTTCCAATAGATCCTGAGGAGAAGCAAAAATATAAACAGGTATGTCAGGGCTTCATAGATCTGTGTCGGATGTTTTGGTGCAGTCTCCCCATTCCTGAGAAATACAAAACCCCAGGGCAGGGTTGTTTCAACACCGTATATTTCGGAGTTCATAAGGTTTCCCATCCTTATGAAAAAACCTGAAAGTGCAACGACAATTGCAACCCGGTCGATGATCCATGTATAATCTTTCTTTTCTTTTCTGACAAAAAGCCATAAAGCTATCAGGATTCCAATGGCAGCACCGTGGCTAGCAAGCCCTCCGTGCCAGATCTTGAGAATCTCAACCGGATGACTAAGGTAGTAACCCGGCTCATAAAAAAGGCAGTGCCCGAGGCGCGCCCCGGCTATAACTCCAACTGCCACATAAACTGTAAGACGATCAAGTGTAGCCTGCGACAGGTTTTCATTTTTAAAGACTTTATCAAGGATGATATATCCGAATAAGAATGATGAAGCAAACAATAATCCGTACCATCTGACTGCAAACGAACCTATCCGGAATATCTCGGGATTAACATCCCATGGAATAACAAGTAAGTGCATAGTCGGGAATATAATGACACGCAAAGGTAGAAAATATTAATATACTTTATATTTCAGCATCCCCAAAGGCTGTAAAAAGTATCTGTAAAAAATGTATGTTTGCGTATAATATGAATTTTTTGATGAGAGAAAGCATTATCCGGAGATACTTGGTTCTGGTTCCTTTTCTGATGGTGGCATTCGGATGTGCAAAAATGAACACTCCGTCAGGAGGGCCAAAAGATAAGACTATTCCCGTCATCGTAAAAAGTATTCCTGAAAACGGGGCTACAGGGTTCAAAGGCCGGGAAATTCTTGTGACCTTCGATGAATACGTGGTTCTCGAAAAGATTGCAGAAAAATTCATGGTATCGCCGCCGATGAAAAAGAAACCTGAGGTAGTTGTCAGGGGTAAAAGCATCCGCATTAGATATGAGGACGAGCTTAGAGACAGTACAACCTACACATTTTATTTTCAGGATGCCATAAGGGATCTCAATGAAAATAATCCGATAAATAATTATCAGTTTGTATTTTCAACCGGACCATTCATCGACTCCCTGTCAGTAACCGGTAATGTCTATTCCGCCCTTAATCTTGATCCTCCTGAAAATACACTGGTCCTGCTATACAGTCAGCTTAACGATTCTGCAGTCGTGAAGCAGATACCCGATTATATCACAAGGGCTGAGAGCAATGGTGAATTCCGGATCGATAATGTTCACCCCGGAACATACAGGCTTTATGCGTTGTCGGATGCCGATAACAGCAAGAACTACAACAACAGTGACGAGCTATTTGCATTTTATACGGAGCCGATAATTGTTACTCCTGAAAAGAATTTTCTTCCTGTAAAAAAAGATTCTGTTACCGTTACGATAAAGCCTGCAGCTGCCGGAAAGGTAATCGTCAAACCTCCGGTTAAAGGTGAATACCCGCTGATCCTTTTCAGTGCAGAAAAGAGATTGCATTACCTTACATCTTCTTCAAGAAAACAGCCTTACCAGCTTTTCTATGCTCTGTCTCTTCCCCCCGACTCATTGAAATTTGAGTTTGCAATTCCGGGAGTCGCTCCTGACGCCTGGTTCATTGAGAAAAGCAGAAACAGGGATTCAATAACCGTATGGCTTACCGACAGCACTGTTTATAACCGGCAGGAGATAGAAACAATTGTGAGATATCCTTTTACCGATACTCTTGGTATCACTGCAATGAAATATGATACAATACAAATGAGGTACCAGGCCCCAAGGGCAGTGAGAACAAAGATTGTGAAACGTACACCTTACAAGGTCAGCACCGGTATAACAAGCCAGGAAAGACCCGATAAAAAGATCACATTTACCGCACAGTCTCCATTGCTTCCGCCCGATACATCAAAGCTAATCCTTTATGAGCTTGTTAAGGAACAAAGGGTAAGACACCCTTTTACACTCTCAAGGGACACATCCTATGCCAGTCGTTACCATTTGAAAACAGAACTCTTACCCGGGAAAAGCTATCTTTTTATTACTGATTCTGCAGCATTCTCAAGTATTTATGGTGATTACTCAGATTCTGCCGGTATAAGGTTTTCAGTAATGCCGGCTGAATCGTACGGCAAGCTGATCCTTGATCTGAGCGGATTTAAGGGAGGTAAGATCATCCAGCTCCTCGACAGCCAGGAAAAACTCGTCAGGCAGGTGTATCAGAGAGATACAATAAAGCTTGAGTTTCCTCTTCTTGAAAAGGGGAAATACAGAGTACGGGCTATTTTTGACCTTAATAATGACGGAAAATGGACCACAGGCGATTTTAATCAGCACCGGCAGCCTGAACCTGTATCATATTACCCCGGGGAAATTGAAATTAAGGAGAACTGGGAAATAGTGAATCCATGGAAGCTCAGTCAGGAAAATTATAAGGAGAGTAAGCTTCAGATTGTCAAAACATCAGTCCGATAAAAAGAAAATGAGAACATGCCCCCGTAAATCCGGGCAATTAGTGATAATATATTAACAATTAAAATTTACAAAAATGAAAAAAGTAGTAGCAGGTGTTGATATCGG
>DOTV01000203.1:4638-15948 GCA_003520925.1 Bacteroidales bacterium
GGAACAAACACAGTTTTCGGTCTGGTCGATACAACAGGTAAAGTATTGGCGGAAGGTCATCTGAAAACAACTGATTATCCAAAGATCGAGGATTTTGTAAAAGCTCTTGGCAGCGGCATTAAAAAGCTACTGTCGGGCAAAAAGGATCTCGAGCTTACCGGAATAGGTATTGGTGCTCCCGACGCAAATTATCACAGGGGGACAATCGAACATGCACCCAATCTGGCATGGAAGGGAATTGTCCCGCTGGGAGATCTTGTAAAAAAGGAACTCAAGGTGCCGGTTGCTGTCACAAATGATGCAAATGCTGCTGCAATGGGAGAAATGGTTTTTGGCGGAGCAAAGAAGATGAAGGATTTTATTATTCTGACACTTGGAACAGGGCTCGGCAGCGGGATAGTGGTTGATGGCAAAATGGTTTATGGGCATACAGGTTTTGCCGGAGAAGTTGGCCACCTGACTGTTGTTCCCGGAGGAAGAGAATGCGGATGCGGCAGGAAAGGCTGTCTCGAAACTTATGCTTCTGCTTCAGGTCTTGTCAAAACTGTTTCTCTTATGATAAGCGAAATGAGAGATGAAAGTGTTTTAAGGGATATTCCCCCGTCAAAGCTTACATCGAAGGCAATAGCCGAAGCTGCAGCGAAAGGAGATCCTATTGCCGTCAGAGCTATGGAATATACTGCCGAAAAACTTGGTTTGGGAATTATCAATTCTATAGTCTATACAAGCCCGGAAGCCATATTCTTGTTTGGCGGACTTGCACAGGCAGGTGAATTGCTGTTTAAACCAGTCAGGGAGTATCTGAAGAAGAATAATTATGTGCTGTTCAAGAATACAGTAAAAATTCTGCCCTCAGGAATTCCCGAGAGCAACGGAGCCGTTATGGGAGCTGCAGCACTTATTCTGAACGAGCTTAAGTAATACGATTACTGAAGGAAACTTTTTGTTTAGAAAAGATTTTATCTAAATTTGGTTCAGTTTACCATGGAGTAAGATGAACCTGCCTGTTAAGACTTTAGAAGTCAGTGAGATTGAATTCAGTCCGGAATACCCCGGACTGGATGAAATTTCAGGAAAGCTTGATGAACTGGAATCTGCAAATCAGGTTGATGTTTTAAACTGGAAAAACTTTGACTATAAGCCGGATGTAAATTTTAAATTAGCATATACCCGGCAAGAATTGCTTCTGAAGTACTATGTGACAGAAAAATGGTTCAAGGCCGAAAAGAGCGGAACAAACCAGGAGGTGTACGAGGATTCGTGTGTCGAATTTTTTGTTTCTCCTACGAATGACGGAATTTATTATAACCTCGAGTTCAATGCGATCGGAGCATGCCTTATGGGATCGGGTACCGGCAGGGAGAACAGAAAAAGAACTGACCCGGAAATTATCGCCGCTATAAGGCGCAAAGGATCTGCCGGAGATGAGGTAATAAGCGAAAAGACCGGTGAATTTTCCTGGGCAATAACTTTAGCAATCCCGTTCAGTGTTTTCTATCACCATAAGTTAAGGAAGCTGAATGGATTGACTTTCAGGGCTAATTTCTACAAATGCGGTGACAGGCTTTCTGTACCACATTATCTGACATGGAGCCCTGTCGGAACAATGAAGCCCGATTTCCACAGGCCTGAATACTTCGGGTTTCTGAGATTTGTCTGAATAAAAATCGTAAATATGCTATTTTAATAAAACTCATTTCAATGAATTTAAATGAAGAAAAGTACAGCCGGTTTGCCCTGATACGGGAGATGCTTGAAACACCCGACATTATCCGTTTGTTTGATCCCTCGGTTTCAGAACGTTTTATAAAGAGGATCAGATCAAAAAAGGGATTATTCCTGACCGGGGAGGGAAGCAGCAGGCTGTTCCCCGCTAAAAGAGCCATTTCATCATCTCTTAAGAAAGAGTATCTGATGCCTGTTATAACCGAGGGATGTACTCAGGCCCGGGAATATAACCTTGATGATTATGCTGTGTTCCTGGCATCAAATTCAGGTCAGACAAAGGAAGTTATCAGGCTGATAAATGTTTTAAAAGAGCGGAACCACAATTCAATTTTTGGTTTGACAGCAAACAGAAACACGAAGCTGGAGGAGGTTGCAAATGACACGCATGTTCTTTCATGCGGAAAAGAAAATGCAGTTGCTGCAACAAAATCGGTGTTTGAACAGGGCCTCTTTTATGATTCGCTGCTGCGGAATCTCAGAAATGAAAAAATGGAAGGACTGAAAAAGCTGGCTCAGCTGACAGAACAGGTCCTTAATTCTTCCATTGATAAAAAAGTGACTGAACTTATAAGCAAAGCCGGTATTGTTTATTTCGCAGGCCGTGATAATGGTGTAGCGGCAGAACTGGCATTGAAAACAAATGAGATAACCCGTCAAAGATCGGCATTTTATGAAGGGACTATTGCACTTCACGGTATTGAGGAGATAATGAATAAAGATGAAGTTCTGATATGGATAGATCCGTTTGACGTGGATCAGGACAAATTCCTGGAATGCATTGTCAAAGGAGTTGGCGTTCATGTGATCGCAGTTTCATCTAAGCCGACCGTGTTTCCGACAATTATTATTCCTGATGGCGGCGAATATGCCGAATATCTGCAGCTTGCAGCAGGATGGAATATTCTTGTCGAGACCGGGGTTGCACTTGGTATAGATCTGGATCATCCTAAAAGAGCACGAAAGGTTGGAAATGAATATGTACCCGAGCAATAATTTATCTATGGCAACCCGGCAATTGGTAGTAGGAATCGACATAGGCGGCACGAATACTGTTTTTGGTCTGGTCGACAGGGAGGGCAATATCCTTGCCGAGGACAGATTAAAGACTTCTCATTATGAAGATTTTGAAGTGTTTGTTGCGGCCCTTTATGAAAAGATAATGGTTACGCGGAATAAAATTGAAAGTGATATCCAGTTACTTGGATTTGGCATAGGCGCCCCGATGGGAAATATTAACAAGGGGACCATTGAATATCCGGCAAATCTGCCCTGGAAGGGGATAATGCCGCTTGCCGATCTTTTCAAACGCCATACCGACCTTCCTGTAATTGTAACCAATGATGGTAATGCTGCAGCCGTAGGAGAAATGATTTACGGTGGCGCCAAAGGCATGAAAAACTTTGTTGTAATCACCCTGGGAACCGGACTGGGAAGCGGATTTGTTATCGACGGAAAGCTGGTCTATGGGCATGATGGCTTTGCCGGAGAGCTTGGACACACAGCTGTTCGTCCCGAACCAGGGAACCGCGAATGCGGTTGTGGAAAAAAAGGTTGTCTTGAAACATATGTTTCAGCCACCGGACTGAAACGCACAATGTTTAAAATAATGGCCGACAGCATCATTCCGAGTGAGTTGAGAAAATATGGTTTTGATGAGCTTGATGCTGAAGTTATCCATCAGGCTGCAAAACGCGGTGATGTGCTTGCAAAGAGGGCTTTTGAACATACAGGCAAAATGCTTGGATACATGCTTGCAAATGTTGTGGCACATACAAACCCGGAGGCTATATTTCTGTTCGGAGGCCTTGCTCTCGCAAAAGAGCTTATTTTTGAACCAGCCAAAGAATCAATGGAAGGGACCCTTCTTCACATTTACAAGAACAAGGTGAAACTGCTGCCATCGCAACTAAGCACCCATAATGCAGCGGTCCTTGGTGCCAGCTCACTAATCTGGTCAATTAAAGAATCATGATACGACAACTAATACCCATGGAAGTAGCAAATTTCAATGAAATTTTAAATCATATTCTTGGGATCATCTTTATAGTCATAATATTTTCAGTTGCATATGCCTACCTGAAACCTCATCAGCTTCACAAGCGAAGGCTATTTTCAACCCTTCTCCTGAAGCTCAGCTATCTGTTTTATGTACTGGTACTTTGTATTATTGTATACCTTTCAGCACTTGTTAAAGGAGGCCTTGACAAAGTCTTTTACGGAATTGAGTTTTTTGCATTTCTGATCGTTCTGTTTGCGCCGACTATCGGGATTTTTGCCAGAAAGCTAAGTTATTTCAGCAAAAAGCGTGAAGGATACAATTATTTTTTTACAGTGGTAAATCTTTTGTCAGTGGTTGCTATACTTGTAATGTACTTTGTATAAAGAAACTGCATATTTTGATATTATAATTCAAGTCATACCTTTGTTATAAACTTAAAACCTGATACAATGATCAAGGAACGGCTCGTTGGTTATATTGAACAGAGTATAAAGCAAAACTGGGAAATTGAAGCTTTGTCGAATTATAAAGAGAAAGGATTTTCTTACAAGGAAATTGCGGAAAAGATACTGAAGCTGCATATATTTTTTAAAGACGCAGGAATAAAGGAAGGCAACAAGGTCGGCCTTGTAGGACGGAATTCGGCAAACTGGTGCATTACATATCTTGCCACTGTGACCTACGGAGCAGTTATAGTTCCTATTCTACCGGATTTTAAGCCCGAAGATCTTACAAATCTTATCAATCATTCTGATGCAACACTTCTGTTCGTCGATGACAAGATCAACGAATCACTTGACAATTCAAAGATCCCCCAGATAGAGAGCATTATCTCCCTTGATGATTTTTCAATGATTGCAGCAAAAAACGCTGATCTTAAAAGGAAGTATCTGGCTCTCGATGAAATATATCTTAAAGAATATCCTGTTCTTAAACCCGAGGACATTAAATTCTCAGATATAACAAATGAGAAGCTTGCAGTGATAAGCTATACAGGCGGAACTACCGGTTTTTCAAAAGGAGTCATGCTTTCTCATAACAGTCTTGCTGCCAATGTCAGGTATGCTCAGGCTAATATGCCACTTAAACCAGGTGATCCTCTTGTGTCGTTTCTTCCGCTTGCCCATACCTATGGGTGTGCATTTGAGTTCCTTTTCCCTTTTACATTCGGGTGCCATATAACGATACTCTCAAAAACGCCTTCTCCCCAGATTATTGTTCAGGCATTCAAGGAGATAAGGCCAAGACTTATACTTTCAGTACCACTGGTTATCGAAAAAATATTCAAAAAACAATTGCTGCCGGTCATCAGCAAGCCTCATATGAAGATCCTGCTTTCAGTACCCGGCCTGAACAAACTGCTTCATAAAAAAATCAACAATACGCTGACAGAGACATTCGGAGGCAGGTTTAAAGAGATTGTTATAGGCGGGGCAGCATTCAACCCTGAAGCAGAAAGATTTTTCAGGAAGATAGGGTTCAGATTTACTGTAGGTTACGGTATGACTGAATGCGGACCTCTTATAAGCTACACTTCATGGGACACTACAAAACTCGGGGGTTCCGGGAAACCTGTCGATACTCTTGAGGTAACTATCGATTCTTCTGACCCGCTAAAAGAGAATGGAGAAATTATTCTCAGGGGTGAAAATGTAATGATGGGATATTACAAGAATGATAAAGCCACAAGGGAGATAATTGATGAAAAAGGATGGATGCATACCGGTGATCTTGGAGTAATGGATAAGGATGGGAATATTTTTATCAAGGGAAGAAGCAAAAGCATGCTTCTCGGCCCTTCGGGAAAGAATATCTTCCCGGAAGAAATAGAAGCTGTCATCAATAACAAACCTTATATCGCAGAATCGGTCGTCATATCTGAAGATAATAAGCTTATAGCATTGATATACCCCGATTATGAAGCTATTAAAAAAGATAACATTTCAGAGGAACAGCTCCTTGGAATACTCGAAGATACAAGGAAAGCAGTGAATGAACGTCTTCCCGATTTTATGGCAGTTCACAAATTCAGGATTCATAATGAAGAGTTTGCGAAAACACCAAAGAGGAGCATAAAGAGATTCTTGTACACTAAAGAATAACCCCCCCAGCCCCCAAAGGGGGGTTAAAGCAGGTTTTATGATTCGTTATGCATTAATTGTAGCAGGAGGCTCCGGGAAAAGAATGGGGACGGATATCCCCAAGCAGTTTCTTGAACTCTCCGGCAAACCGCTCCTGATGCGAAGCATTGAAAGGTTCTGGTCATTTGATAATTCAATAAGAATAATTACTGTACTCCCGGAAGATCAGATAATATTCTGGGGAGAGCTTCAGAAGAAGCACTCATTTTCAATACCCAACATTGTTGTTGCAGGAGGTCCCGAAAGATTTTATTCCGTAAAAAACGGTCTGGATCAGGTGGAAGATGACAGCCTTGTTGCCATACACGACGGGGTCAGGCCTCTGGTAAGCTCAGCAACCATTAAAAGGTGTTTCGACATGGCCAGGGAATCCGGAAACGCAGTTCCGGTAATCTGTCCCGCCGATTCAATAAGGAGGGTTACGGAACAGGGTAACATCCCGGTCAACAGGCAATATTTAAGGATAATACAGACTCCACAGGTATTTGATTCGAAACTTATAAAAAAAGCGTATCTCCAGGATTACAGTCCTGAATTTACTGACGATGCCACTCTTCTTGAAAAAACAGGTGAAGTCATTCATCTTGTTGACGGGAACAGGGAAAATATGAAAATTACAAATCCCGGTGATCTGGCAATGGCAGAAGCGCTGTTTAAAACGATTTTCTGACTTTCCCGGTAATTTGTATCTTGCAACAGCTCTAATTCTTTTTATTATGAAAATCAGAAATACACTGATTATTGTTCTTCTTATAGTTTTTACTGGATGTGCTGAGGTACTGAATGTCCTTCAGTCTTCGGTTGCGACTCCTCTTTCCGAGGATGAAGTAGTCAGCGGCCTTAAGGAGGCGCTGGCACTTGGAGCTAAAAATTCGGCAGAAAGACTGGCTAAGGAAAACGGATATTATGGAGATCAGGCAATAAAAATTCTGCTGCCCGAAGAAGCAAAAACAATAATTGACAATATCTCTAAGATCCCGGGAGGAGAACAGCTCGTTGAAGACGTTATTCTCAGAATTAACAGGGCAGCTGAAGATGCTGCAAAAGAGGTGGCGCCCATTTTCGTGAACAGTGTCACCAGCATGACAATAAAGGATGCCTTTAATATTCTGAAGGGTCCGGATAATGCTGCTACATCCTATCTGAAGGCCACCACCTACGATGAATTGTATTCGCTTTACAAGCCAAAAATCCAGAACTCAACTGAAAAAAAGATTATCGGCAATGTTTCAACAAAAGATTCCTGGGTAACTCTTACAGGGAAATGGAATTCGGTCGCCGGTTCAGTCGCCGGAAGAATTGCAGGACTGAAACCTGTCAATACTGACCTTGACGCCTATCTGACCTCCAAAGCCCTCGAAGGAATATTTTCCAAAGTCGCGATTGAAGAGATGAAGATCAGGAAAGAAGTATCTGCCAGGATTACTCCATTATTGAAGAGAGTATTTGGATCGCTCGACACCAAATAAACCAGACTGACACCTGAAAAATATGTTTGAAAGGACTATTGTAAAACAAAATGAGCTTGAAGTTAGGATCTCTGATTTTGCGAATGAAGGGATGCTTGACATTATGAAGCATGCTGTTCAGGGCTCTGAGGGAGGGTTAAGATTTCAGCTTCAGAATATCCCTGAGAGAATTGCAGCCTACGGGGATCAGATAAGATTTGTTTCACTTTACAAAAAGAATAAAATAACCGGTACCGTCGGATCGTGTTACAGGATGACAGGCCAGGGTAACCTGAGATTTCCCTCCTCATATATAAGATATTTGGCTTTTGACACGGTTTACCAGTCAGATATCTCCTGGAAGAAGAAAAAGAAGGAAATAATTAAACCTGAAAAAGATGATACATTCAAGCAAAAAACGCTTGAAATCTTCAGTAAGCCGCATCTGCTAGATTTTAAAGAGGTTAATGAAAACGACAGGCATATAATGTATGCTTTCATTGAAAGCATGAATGAAAGGTCAAAAAACCTTGTCAATCAGGCAGGGTATGAATATATAAGATCTTTTCTCACAGTGGCTTTCAGCAGGTTTTCTCCCAAACCCGACAGCAGGGTCACTAAGATAGCTTCAGAAGAGGAGAAGGAAAAGATGAGATCTCTTCTTCTCGGATTCTATAATGATTATTCTCTTTTTAATTCCGACAATGCTTTTTACGGTGATAAATACTATGTTCTGAAAGAGGGAGAAGAAATCATTGCAGGAGTAAGTGCTATACCATCAGTATATAAGATCTATGATATGCCAGGGATATGGGGATGGATCTACATGAAAATATTGCCGAAGGCGCCTTATTTTAAACGGCTTTTCCATCCTGAAGAGTTCCGTCATCTTGTTTTTGACGCAATATATTGCAGGAAGGGAATGGAAGATAAGCTTGCAGTTCTGTTCGAATCAGCGTGCGCATCGGAGGGATATTATACAGGGCTCACATGGCTTGACGACCGCAGCGAACTTTTTGACAAGCTCAGATCGGGTGTAAAAATGGGTGCACTTAATCGGATGCTGAATGCAAAACCGGGTCTGGTTTATACCCGGTTCCTCAATTTTAATGAAAAGGAAAAGGAGATTTTCTATGATGCTCCGGCCTATATTTCAGGATTCGATTTTTCGTAACCGTGATCCCGGATAGAAATTAAATATTATTTTTGCGGTAAGAAAGGGACGTTAGTTCAGTTGGTTCAGAACGCTTGCTTGACAGGCAAGAGGTCACTGGTTCGACTCCAGTACGCCCCACAAAGGGCCCTCCGACGTCTGAGACACGGAGGGCTTTGTATTTCAGATAGAATTCTGGCCTTTGAAGACCCTCGAGTTCTCAATTGTCTCCAGGCGTCCTTCCCATGTAAGTTTACCTCGTCCCATACCTGTTATCGTAGCCCTTGCAGAAGCATCGGCTGAGACAATCATTTGAACGTCATAAAATCCGAGATTTGTAAGCAGGCTGAATTGCAATGTAAAATTCAGTCTCTTCGGGTCCCTGAAAAGCTCATATTTGCCAATAGATCCTTCAGCCGTCACTCCACCGACGTTGTTTGATCCCATGCTCCAGTTTGATCCTGTCTGAAGAATCCCATTATTTGTATTCAGCTTTATAAAATTCAGGGTCGGGGTGACGATAATCCTGTCACCGTACCTGTTCTGAAGATAATCTGCTACGAGCACAAAGCTCTTAGCATTCAGAAGAGAATCAATAGCCCGGTAGTTTGCTTCCAGCTGGGCCTTTCTTACCTCTTTCAGTTCCTGACGGGTTAATTTGCGTTCCTGAGAATTGATATTGAGAGAAATACATAATAATCCCATTATCCAAAAGAGGCTTACAGTTTTAAATTTAATTATTTTCATCAGTTTATAATTTATTTTAGTTGTCTGATGGAACCGCACATAATTGAAGTCAATTATGTGGGTTTCATAACCTCTGTTTTTAGTTCTATCAGTATAATGCAAATTACATACCAATCCTGGAACACAGAATATTGTATTTGGCATATTGGGACTAATTTTACTTAAAGTGAGCTAAAGTTTGGAGTGAGCTAAAGTTTGGAGTGATTAAAGTTAATGACTGGTCAATTGTCATGTAGTATGATGAGAAGACCGGAGGTGTAACTCAATATGCTATTGATAGATCCTGATATAATCCACTATCATGTGTTGAGGGAAAACTGTCGTTCCGTCAGGTGATCCGGGCCAGTTGCCTCCAACGGCAACGTTGCAGATAAGGAATTGTGGCAGATCAAACGGGAAATCCGGCATTTCGGCACGTGTAAGAAAAAAATACTGTTGCTTGTCTACCATCCAGATCAGTTTGTTTGGAGTCCAGGTAAAACTGAAAATATGAAATCCTGAACTGAACTTATCGTTTGAAAGTGTAAATGAGTTGGTTCTGCTTTTATGGCCGTTTGAATTCCAGTGAACTGCCCCGTGAGCTACCGAAGGCTCGTGACCGAGAAGCTCCATCATATCTATCTCTCCGCATGCCGGCCAGCCCTGAGTCGGAAATCCCGACCCGAGCATCCATAATGCTGGCCATATTCCTTTACCTTCAGGAAGCTTCGCACGGATATCTATCCGGCCATAAGTAAACTGCTTTCTTCCCTGGGTATTAATTCTTCCTGAAGTATAGTTTGTACCGGTCGTTTTAAGAGCTGTTATATGCAGATATCCTGAATCGAGATGCACATTATCAGGTAAGTTGGTATAGGTCTGAAGTTCGTTGTTGCCCCACCCGCCTGCACCTTGTTCATAATTCCAGATTGTCGTGTTCAGGGCCATTGTAGTAAAATCTTCGGTCCAGGCCAGATTGGTAAAATCAACATTGATAATTCTGATTGTAATCCCCGGCTTTGAAAGTGTCCCGTTTACCGGATTGTTGAATTTGATTGAAAAATAGACATCTTTTTTTACGGCTGTATCCGGCAATACTTTGAAGTTTATCTCTTTTGCCAGTTCTCCAGGCTGGAAAGTCAGTTTTCCTGATGTAATTGCAACATAATCCTTCCCGGCAATAGCTGTACTGTCAGCAGTTACATAATCAACACTAACGGTCTTGTCACTTACTGCAGAAAGAAAAACAGATACACTTAGTGATCCGTCAGGATCATCTTCGGGGGCCGGGACATAATTTTCACTGACGAGGAACTTCGGATTTACCGACGAGTCTTCATCTTTACATGATGTAAGAATGACAGATTGAATAAGGATAGTCAGTATAATGGGAAGAGTGATTTTCATAAGGGAATTATTATCTTTTAATGGTTCAGAGGGTGAAATTAATTCTTTTTGCAGTAATACATTAAATATTAACCACAAGCTTTTGGGTAAACATGGTAAGATCACCTGCTCCCATTTGTACTATATAGATCCCCTGCCTGAAGGTAATGGGAATACGAAAATCTTTAATTTCAGGTTCTATTTTGTTCTCATACATAACTTTTCCTGTCAGAGAGACTATCCTGATAAAACTAAACCTGAGAGCCGGATCATCAATCCGGATGTTGACCGACTCCTTCGCCGGGTTCGGGTACATTTTTACCGGTTGTTCTTCATAGGTTCCCGGATTCCGGTGCTTGTAGCCGAAGACCTTAAACTCGGAAATATGATTCCAGCTGTCGGCAGAGTTAGAATGTCCGACAAGTTTAATATACCTGTATTCCACAAGCGATTTTGAAGCCGGAAAATCAAATACCTGAAGATCGCCCGAAAAGCCGCATGAAGCTGATTTTATTAATATAGGTTCCCAGATTTCCTTGTTTTCCGAACCAAAGACATCAAAATAGGATTCAGTTTTCTGTCCAGGCTGGAAAGCTACTTTGACATGCTGGATACTGAATAATTCTTTCATTTCCATTATAACCCACTCATTATCTCCGTTTGCCGACCAAATTGTTCCAATATTGCCGTCAAGGATGTTGTATGGGTAGTAGGGTGGCTGAAAGCTGC
>DOTV01000210.1 GCA_003520925.1 Bacteroidales bacterium
CCGATAATCCCGCATATTATCTCAGGTATTGCAAAACATTCAGCAGGATGGGCGGGGAAATGAACTATTTATCAGCTGACAACAGAGATTTCCTGTGTGAATTGTACCATAGATTAATGGAATCAGATTGTGATTGAGATCACTTTAACCAGATAAGAATTATGATTGTTATCAGGGTAAGGATACCCAGGTGAAGCCTCCAGTCTGATATTCCTTTGAAAGCTGCCACACCTTTTGAATAGTCGATTGTTGTTTTCTCAAGCCTCGAAAGCTCAGTCTTTTCGGTAAA
Source organism: Bacteroidales bacterium (assembly GCA_003520925.1). Lineage (GTDB taxonomy): Bacteria > Bacteroidota > Bacteroidia > Bacteroidales > VadinHA17 > LD21. The sequence continues at coordinate 290 of DOTV01000210.1, forward strand.
AGCAGAAACCCCAAACAAGACCAGGGTGATCAGTATTTCAGCCCAGAGTCCCCGATAACCGAAATTCAGGGTAAGCTTATGATGAAGAAAAGGAAAGACCGATTTACCTGTCTCAGGGCCCAGCATCTGGTCAATTACAAATATTGTCGCAATAATTATTCCTACAAAGACCGAAACGGCAGCACCCTTCATTGTGACCTTTTTACTTACGATTCCAAAGAGGATCGCAGGAAACACCGGGACAACCAGGTAAGCGGATATTGTCTGAAGATATTTATACAACCCTTCCTCATTTTTGTAAACCATATAAGCAGCTCCGATGCCAAGCAGAGTGACAATTAATATCACAAACCTCCCAAGGGTAACCTGTTTTTTTTCAGGCGTCGCAGGCCTGAATTCAATGATGAAATCCCTCACCACAAGAGTGGATACAGAATTCAGGACTCCTATAAGAGAAGTAATTAATGCCGCAAGCAAAGAGGCCATCAGCAAACCTCTCAATCCTTCAGGAAGAAGCTTATTCAGCAGGAGGACAAAAGTCTGTTTGGTTTCATCGCCCTGGAGTTCGGCCGGGAAAAGGGCAAAAGCTATAACCCCGGGCAAGGCAAAAATAAAAACCGGAAGAAGCTTCAGAAGAGTGGCGAACATTGCCCCCCAACGTGCATTTTTAAGATCGGGTGCTGCCAGGACTCTCTGAACATTCACCTGATCCATTCCCCAGTAAAAGATTCCTGCATAAAATGCAGTTGCAAGTATTCCCCAGAAAGGATATACCGGATCGTCATAGGGACGTGCAATAGACATCATCTGTGGTGCTTTTTCAATAAGTCCGGTCCAGCCTCCGACCTTGTCGAGCCCTATAAGCATCATTATCAATGAACCTGCTATCATTATTATTACCTGAATTGCATCGGTGTATGCCACTGCAGTAAAACCTCCGATAATAGTAAAAACGGCGACAATCATGCCGATGTAGAAAATTGTCGGCATAATGCTCCATCCAAGGATACTGTGCAAAACAAGCGCCCCGGCAAAAAGAGTAAAGGCAAGTTTTGTCATGATGCTTATTATGAGCATAAGTCCTGAAAAGAATGTTCTTGCACGCCTGCTGTACCTGATTTCCAGAAATTCGGGAATTGTAAACAGCTTGTTTTTCATGTAATATGGAAACAGTATCGCGCAAGCGACACCAAGAGTAATAATAGTTGTAAGCTCAACCAGACCTGCTGAGAGTCCATACCTGTAAGAATCGCCTGAAAGTCCCACAAGATGTTCAGCCCCGATATTTGTAGCGAACAGGGAAGCACCGATAATTGGCCACCTGATCGACCTCCCTCCAAGAAAAAAGTTTGAACTGTTCTGGCCCGATTTTTTACGGTATGCCATATACATCCCGTAACCCAGGCTGCCTGCCATCACTATAAAAAGTACGAACCAGTCGAGAGGGGCCAGGGATAATTTCATTTTATAAACCTGATATTATTCTGTCCATCCTTTTGATGCTAAGTACCATCGACCTGACTGTATGATAGTTTATCTTCCACGAGTGTCCCATATGTTTCCAAATCGGAACGCCTTCGCGGGTCATCAGCGGATACCACTCTCCCACTCCCTTGTTTATCATCTTATCAAATACGAACCTGTGCACATTTTTATATGCATCCCAGTAATTAATGTTCTTAAACATGATAAACGCATCCAGAAGCGCAGTAAGTACTTCAGCCTGCTGCCAGAATTCTTTCTCCATGTCGGAAACGCCTCCGGAATGTGGACCCTCAACAAAGACACCACCGAATTCCATATCGATGCCATTTCTGACAACATGGTCAAATATTGTGCGAAAATCCTGTCTGTAGATGCCGTTGTCAATCTTAAGTATCTGAAGAGCATGATTTAAAAGCCATGCAAATTCAGCATTGTGCCCAAAACATGTATTATCAGTTACGTTAACTTTCTTTCCCTCTCCGGTAAACCTGTCCCAGCCCCAGATTATCTCGAACTTTATCTGAGGAGCAATCGACCAGTCTTTATAAAACTGCGGAATGCCGGTCCTGTATTCCGGATGATTAATCCTTTTCTGAAGAATTTCTATAACCTCAAGAAGCTTCCTTCTGTGAACATCCTTGCCCGTACACTCATACAAGGTTGTAAACGCCTCCATGAGATGCATATGAACATCGAGAGTTTTGCGGTCACCGCCACTGCTTCCCGGACCGCGAAGCACCCAATCGCGTTCAAACATTTCCCAGTAGCCTCCATACATTGTATCGGCACAATATTTCTGGATAAGATCAAAAACTTTTTCAGCATACTCAATGCCCCGTCTGTCACCTGTTGCAAGAGTATATTCACTCAGGGAATAAATTGCAAAACTCTGCCCGTAAATAATTTTCTTATCGATTTTAACATCCCCCTTCCGGTCCATCATCCAGTAAAAACCCTCGTACTCACGGTCCCACATTTTATTGATAAGGAAATCAGCTCCATGCCGGGCCATCTCCGCTAGTTTTCCATCACCATAACCTGCACGATGTGCTGAAGCAAGGGTATACAGACATCTGGTCTGGGCAATCAGCGATTTTTCATCCTCACCCGTATCTTTGCCGTCCTTATCAAAATGAGTTAAAAAGCCGCCATTTTTGGTATCGGTCATCCTGGAGGTCCAGAATGGCAATAATTCATTTACAAGATGATTCTTTGCCTCATCCTTCAGTTTGATTACTTCTTCCCTGTTCATTTTGAATAAAGTTTACATTTCCCGGGATTGCCGATGCTGTCTCCTCCATTAATGACGTGACACTGGCATATCTCCATGTCTTAAGCATCAGCCTTGTTAAAAGTAATAATTGTGAAATAATTAACAAAAGAAAAACACCCCCTCCGGTAACCGGCTTCCATGACGGAAG
>DOTV01000112.1:0-9402 GCA_003520925.1 Bacteroidales bacterium
CGGGAACATCAGGTATTCAATATCATCAAGCTTGGTAATGGTCTCTGCCCACAAGGGAGCTTCAATGCCAATAATGTTTTCCTTTCCCACGCCGGGAATAAAAGTTGCAGGATCCCAGTTGTAACCGTCATCAACCTCGATATATGCAGCCCAGTGAAGGCCAAGTGGTGATAATGAATCATACTGCATATCTATATATGCCTTTCTTGCAGGAGCCATAAGGATTTTAGCTCCCTGGGCCACAGCTTTTTGTGCATTTAATTCACTTGCCCAGCATTGTGCAATAGCATTTGGCTTCAGTGATGATAAAGCAATTTCGTCCCACCCGATTACTTGTTTTCCATGGGCAGTTACAATATCCTGAACCCTGTTAATGAATGGAATATAATCCTCAACTTTTGTAACATGCGATTCATCGCCTCCGATATGGAAATATGGTCCGGGAGACATTTCAGAGATCTCTTTTACAACATCGTCGATGAATTTATATGTAATTTCTTTTTTAGTGCATAAGGAACTGAATCCGACTTCAGTGCCAGTATAGAGTTCTGTTGCCTTTCCATTGCAGTTCAGCTCCGGATATGAAGCGAGGGCGGCGTTCGTATGTCCGGGCATATCAATTTCAGGTACAATTATAATATAACGATCGGATGCATAATTCACAATATCCTTATATTGTTCCTGGGTATAGAACCCGCCTTTTCCTCCCCCCACCTGGGTGCTTCCGCCGTGGCCAGTAAGGTTTGGCCATGATTTTATCTCGATCCTCCAGCCCTGATCGTCGGAGAGGTGCAAATGCATTACGTTCATCTTGTAATATGCGATATAATCTATTACCTGTTTGACATCTTCGGCGCTGAAAAAATGACGGGCCACATCAAGCATCATTCCTCTGTATGCATATGAAGGATAATCATTTATAGTACCTGTTGCGACTTTTATGATTCCCTGCCTTTCCGAAATTGTATCATTTGTTACAATCTGCCGGATAGTCTGGATTCCCCTGAAAATCCCGGCTGGCTTAGCAGCTGTCAGGGTAATTAGTTGCTTTGTTATTGTAAGGTCATATCCTTCATCTCCAAGTTTATTGTCCTGGTTGGATAAGCTCAGGTAGATATTGCCCGGCCTGGGTTCCCCGGAAGTCGTTTTTACTTTTGTGTTAAAACCGGTTACCGGATTAAGCCTGTCGGCAAGATACTGGCCAATTTTAATCATTTCATCAGCTTCACCGCGCACAAAAATGCTGCTCTTATCTTTCAGGGCAAAATATTCACCTGTTGCAGATATTGAAACAGGTTTTGGAATAATGCTTTCCCTGGTCAGGTCGGTTGGTGTATTTGGTTTGCACGACAAAGGAACTATCATAATTGCTGAAATAAATAGTGCCTGAATAATAAGGTTCTTTTTCATATCTGCTGTATTTTAATTCTTTAATGGATTATCTGCTCTCTTATTGAACTCCTCCTGAAGCTCTTCCACAGTGTTGTTGCTTTTAAGGTACCTGATAAGCACAGCCAGCTGACCGGCTTCGCTATCGAGAAGAAGTTCCCCCAGTCTCTTGTTTGGTTCAGCAACATCGCTTGCATAATGATTTGGATAATCTGCATACCACCAGATCCCGGTATAACCAAAAGGCATCTTGCCAAGTCTGTCCTGATTTAATCCTGACTGTGATTTTATAGCCCCCTGATCAACCAGGTCAGGCCTGATAACCGACATCATTGAAGTCTCTTCTTCACCTGCATGTCCGTCGACTTTAGCTTTCTTCAATGACTTTATTTCGGGACCATTTACAGGATCGTTTCCATCCCTGAATAAGACGACAATATAGTCTTTGCGGCTTGCGAGCTGCGACTGGCAGAAATACTGAAGAAAACTGCTGTTTCCCCCGTGTCCGTTTTTTAGTATGATCTTTTTCAGTCCGTTCCTGGAGAGTTCATTGCAGGTCTCCTCAAGCATTTTCCACAACAGATCATTACTATAGGCAACTGTTCCGGGTTGATGTCGTGCTTCAAATATCTGGCTGAAATAATAAGGCGGAAAAACTATTGCATATTCCTTTTGTGCGGCACGGAATGCAGTTTCCCTTGCTTCAAACATATCTGTGCCAAGTGGAAGATGAGGCCCGTGTTTTTCAATAACACCCAGTGGTATGACACAAACACCTCCCGCAAGGGCAACAGCTTTGCTGAACTGGGGTGAGGTAATCTCTTCCCATTTAAATGGCATTACTGACTTCCCTTCCTGCTGGGCGAATAAGAAACACGTTAATAACAGGAATGGTAACAGAGCAATAATTCTTTTCATAATTGATTATTTTAGTTAATGGATCAGGTTAATTTTCAATATGAGCATGGCGATAGGGCCGGATGTCAATTTTTTCCCACACTCCATGAGAAATATATGGTTCATTTTCAAGGCATTTATCAAGAAGAGCCCTTTCAGAAAATTCATAGACTATCATCGATCCTATCATTTTTCCATTATCATCAAGAATAGCTCCTCCGAGCAGGAATTCGCCCCGTTTTTTAAGTCGAGCGACATTTTCGAGATGTGCCGGACGAGCCTTCATCCTTCTTTCCAATGCCTCATTATCGGTTCCGTCGAAAGCAACAAGTAAGAACTGCATACTGATTTTTATTTGTGAACTCTGATTGCCAAATTTAATCAATAATCATTAGTGTCAAAACACATAAAAGCTCCTTCTTTGCTTATATTTGTTTCCAGGATCATTAAGTCATAATAAAAAATAAACACCTGGTAACCAGCAATAACCAACAATCAACAAAAAACAGATGCCGAATCTCAGATCAGTTTTTAATCCTTTCCATTTTTTCAGGGATCTCCGGAGAAAAGATCACAGACCTGTTTTTGGCGCACTTGATATTTTCAAGTACATAGGTCCGGGGCTGCTGGTCACTGTCGGCTTTATTGACCCGGGTAACTGGGCTGCAAATATTTCTACCGGATCTGAATATGGTTATACTCTGCTCTGGGTAGTTACCTTATCAACAATAATGCTGATAATCCTTCAGCATAATGTAGCCCACCTTGGAATTGCCACCGGGCTTTGTTTGTCTGAAGCTGCTTCCATTCATATTAAACCGGCTATCTCCAGGCCGGTTCTCTATTTTGCCGTTCTGGCTTCTGTCTCAACCTCCCTTGCGGAAATTCTTGGAGCAGCAATTGCCCTTGAAATGCTTTTTAATGTGCCTGTCAGGCTGGGAGCCATACTTGTAACCATTTTTGTATTGATTATGATCATGACAAACTCATATCAGAAAATTGAAAAATGGATAATCGGTTTTGTTTCATTGATCGGACTCTCTTTCCTATATGAAATCTTTCTTGTTGATGTTGACTGGGTTGCTGCAGGGCTTGCATGGGTTAAACCATCAATACCTCACGGGTCTATGTTGCTGGTTATGAGTGTTCTTGGTGCTGTTGTGATGCCTCATAACCTATTCCTTCATTCCGAGATCATCCAGAGCCGTCAGTGGAACCTGAAGGATGAAAAGATCATAAAAAAACAGCTTAAATATGAGTTTGCAGATACATTGTTTTCAATGATCATCGGCTGGGCAATCAACAGTGCAATGATAATACTTGCAGCCACTACATTTTTTAACAACATTAAAGTGACAGAACTTCAGCAGGCCGAAAGTCTGTTAAGGCCTCTGCTCGGAAATAATGCATCGGTTGTATTTGCCCTTGCCCTTCTTTTTTCGGGTGTGGCGTCATCAATTACATCTGCCATGGCTGGCGGATCAATAGTTTCGGGTATCTCCGGCGAACCTTACGATATTAAAGATAACCATACAAGATGGGGAGTGCTTATTTCGCTGGTAGGTGCGCTTTTAATAATCTTTTTCATTGGGGATCCTTTTAAGGGACTTATACTGTCGCAGGTATTCTTAAGTATTCAGCTCCCGTTTACCGTGGCTATCCAGGTTTACCTTACATCGTCGAAAAAAGTTATGGGGAAATATGCCAATGGTAGTGTGCTGAAAATAATTCTATTGATCATAGCTGCTTTTGTTACTTATCTCAATTTCAGGCTGTTGTTGTCTCTGGTTTTCGATTAATCATATCCAAAGCTTTAATTAGATAAATGAATAAATACAGAACAGGTATCGTCCTGAGTGGCGGTGGAGCAAGGGGATTCGCACATCTGGGTGTACTGAAGGCACTCAATGATGCGGATATTTTTCCTGATGTAATAGCCGGAACCAGTGCTGGAGCGCTGGTTGGCGTATTATATGCTGACGGATACTCTCCTGATGAGATTCTGAAGATTATGAATGCAACAAGTTCGCTTCATTATGTCAGGCCAACGGTTCCCAGAGAAGGTCTTCTTCAGATTTCGGGAATAGAGAAAATTCTGATTGACAACCTCAGGGCAAAAAGATTTGAGGATCTTAAAATTCCGCTTTTTGTTACAGCAACAGATCTGAACAATGGAGTGGCAGAATATTTTTCATCAGGGGAATTGCTGAAACCCGTGATTGCCTCAGCCAGCATTCCGGTCCTTTTCAAGCCGGTCATCATAAACAAAATCCATTATGTCGATGGCGGAGTGCTGGATAATATGCCAGTAAAACCGATTGAAGGGAAATGCGATTTTATTATCGGGTCGTTTGTAAATCCAACCGGGTATGAAAAAACCGTAACCAGCATGGTGCAGATAGCAGAACGAGCATTTATGCTGAATATGTCAAAGGAACTTGATCACAAATCACAGAAATTTGATCTGTTCATAGCGCCTCCCGAGTTGAAAAACTATAAGATTCTTGATCCGGAAAAAGCTGTTGAAGTTTTTGAAATAGGCTATAAGGCAACAAAAAACAAGCTGAGGGAACCTGAGATCCAAAGGCTTTTATCCACCCAATTTTCGCCCCCAACCCCCTAAAGGGGGCTGAAAAAAAGTGTCTGTTTTAAAAGCTGAGGTTTACCCCCCAACCCCCCAAGGGGGGCTTTATAAATATCTGTAAATTAATAAGTCCCCCCCGGGGGGATTTAGGGTAAAAAGAAAGAGGAGGACTTTTTCAACACCCCCAATCATTTAAAAAGGCCTTCAGCTTTTTATTAAGGAATAGAGTTTTTTAATCTCCGCTTCCCATAATGAATCTTCCGGTGTCTCAAGAATAAGAGGCATATTATCAAACCTGCTGTCGTTAACAACATACGAAAATGTGTCTAACCCAAGGAAGCCTGTCCCGATATTTTCATGCCTGTCGACCCTGGTACCGAAATCTTTCTTTGTATCATTGAGATGCATTCCTTTCAGATACTGAAATCCTATGATCTGTTCAAATTTTTCAAATGTCTCCCTGAATCCTATTTCAGTTTTTACATCATATCCTGAAGTATATGCGTGACAGGTATCGATACAGACCCCGATTCTCAATTTATCCTCTACCCTGTCAATTATGAACCTTATCTGTTCGAATGTATGACCCAGATTGGTTCCCTGCCCTGCTGTATTTTCAATTACGGCTGAAACACCTTTTGTTTTTTCAAGAGCGATATTCACCGATTCCGCTATTCTGGTCAGGCATTCTTCAACGCTGATCTGATTGAGGTGACTTCCAGGGTGAAAGTTTAGCCTGTCGAGCCCGAGAAGCTCGCACCTTTTCATCTCGTCGAGAAATGAAGCCCTCGATTTTTCAAGAGGCTCTTTTTCAGGGTGTCCCAGATTAATCAGATAACTGTCGTGAGGGAGAATCTGAAATGGCTTATAAGAAAGCATCTCGCAATTCTCCCTGAAAGTGGTTATGCTTGTTTTCGACAGGGGGCTTGAAAACCATTGTCTCTGATTTTTAGTAAACAATGCAAACGCCTTTGCACCTATTGCATCAGCATTCAACGGCGCATTCTGGACTCCGCCCTCTGCACTTACATGGGCTCCGATATATTTCATTGTTTCAAATATTAACGTGTCAACATCCTGGTCCCTTGTTTTTAGCCCCTAAATCCCCTAAAGGGGACTTTTTTCAGGGTAATAACATTCATAAAGCCCCCTTTAGGGGGTTGGGGGCAAATCAATGTTTAATCATAATAACTTGTTCCGTCCCAGCAATGGGTACACAGTTTTTCCTTTGGCAGGCCAATTGCCTCAACGAGGTCATCAAGTCTCTGGTACATAAGAGTGTCGAGATCGAGTGTCTCAGCTATCTTTGCCACCATATTTTTATATCTCTCCGAATCGGGATCAGAATACTCCCTCAGATCGGCTGAATCGCCTTCCAGTTGAAAAACAGCTTTCCTGCCCGCAAGCTCAAGGGGAGTTCTTGACTGTGAGAAATTCAGGAACTCGCATGGATAAAGAAGCGGGGGGCAAGCTATTCTCATATGCACCTCAGCTGCTCCCGATTTCCTGAGATCAACAGTATTATCTTTCAGCTGGGTCCCTCTTACAATACTGTCATCGAGAAATACCATTTTCTTTCCCTCAATAACGGCTTTGTTCGGTATCAGTTTCATTTTGGCAACAAGGTCTCTCTGCTCCTGTTTCTGTGGCATAAAGCTTCTTGGCCATGTCGGTGTATACTTTGCATACGCACGTTTGTAAGGGATCTTTTTCTCATTGCCATAACCAACTGCATGTCCCACGCCCGAATCAGGAATACCGCAGACAAAATCTGCATTCACACTGTCTCTGCGTGCAAGTGCGGCACCGCATCTGCATCTGCATTCATCAACATTGATTCCCTCATAATATGAAGGAGGATATCCGTAATAAACCCAGAGGAAAGCGCAAATCTGCATCTTATCACCAGGTTTCTTAAGCTGCCTGTAACCGTCAGAATCAATATGCACGATCTCTCCCGGACCCAGATAATATTCAGTTGTAAACCCGGTATTCGGGAAAGAGCAGGTTTCGCTTGCAACAGCATAACCTGTCTCTTTCTTTCCAATCACTACCGGAGTCCGGCCAAGTTTATCCCTGGCAGCTATTATTCCTTCTTCCGTGAGAATAAGCAGGGTGCATGATCCTTTGACATTTTCGTATACGTTTTCAATTCCGGAAATAAAATCATCCTTTTCACATATAAGATTTGCAACAACTTCCGTCGGGTTGACATTCCCTTCAAATGTCTCGGTAAAGTGATTTTTGTTCCTGAGAAATCTCTCCTCCAGGTCTGCCAGATTAAGGATCCTGCTGACAGTAACTATTGCAAATCGTCCGAGATGAGAGCTGAACAGTATCGGCTGCGGGTCGGTATCGCTTATAACACCCATTCCTGAATTACCTGTAAAACCACTTAGTTCATCTTCAAATTTATTCCTGAAATATGCATTTTCGAGATTATGAATTGAGCGGCGGAATCCTTTATGAGGCACAATGAATACCATTCCTGCTCTTTTGGTTCCCAGATGAGAATGGTAGTCGGTTCCGTAAAAAACATCTTCAACACAACCAGCTTTGGAAATAACGCCAAAAAATCCACTCATATAATTGAATCTTAATTACTTATAAAAACAGGGTTCAGAGGTAAATTTAATCATTGAATTGGATTTTATAAATTATTCCAATGATATTATTACTTTTGTAATATTATTTATTTTAAATCCCAGCAAATAAATGGCAGACACAAACACATTTACTCCGGTAGAACAGCCAAAGAAAAAGAGCGCTCCGATCGCAATGATCTTTACCACAGTTATTCTGGCAGCAGCTTTGATATTTTTGGTTGTCATGTATTTCGATCAGAAAAACAAAATGGTTGAAATAGAAACTGTTCTCACCCAGGAAAAAGACTCTCTTGCTAATGAACTAAGGCTCATGGTACATGGGTATGATACCCTTAAGACCGATAACGATACCCTTATGTCAAATCTTCAGAGAGAGAAAAAAAGAATCCAGCAGCTTTTATCTCTTAATGCTTCAAACGTTCAGCTTGTAAAAAAATACAAGGCTGAAATCGGAACAATGAGAGAGATCATGAAAGGTTATATTGTTCAGATAGATTCACTTAACACACTCAATCAACAGCTCGTCGCCGAAAATACAGGAATAAAAAAGCAAATTACCGAGGTTCAGAATACAAACGTGGAGCTCACAAAGGTCAAGGAAGAACTTACCTCAAAGGTTACGGTTGCTTCTGTTATACAGGCAAAAGATATTAATGCAGTAACTCTGAACAAAAAAAGGAAAGAGACAAACAGGCTTGCGGTTATTGATAAGCTTAGGATCTGTTTTACCCTACGTGAAAATCCGATTGCTGCTGCCGGAGAAAAAGAGGTGTTTATGAGGGTTATAAGGCCCGATTCACTCGTGATCACAACAAGTCCTGACAATCTCTTCGATTTCAACGGCAACAAACTGGTTTACTCTGCCAGCCGCCTTGTTGACTATATGAACCAGGATATTGAAATGTGCATCTTTCTTGATAACTCCGGTGATTTCATTGTAGGTACCTACAGCGTGGAGCTGTATCTTGAGAACAACATTATAGGGCGCACTACATTTGCGCTTGCAAAAAGATAATCATTTATCGCCTGGCAGCATCAGTTCGGAAATAATGTTATCGGATATCATTTTACCCTGGTTCGTAAGGACCAGGGTTTTATTTTCCTGTTTCATCAGGCCGTAATCGACCATTTTTCCCGACAGGTTAACTACATAATCGTAACCCTCTTTATCAAAAGCCTTTTCAACGTAATCAAGATCAATGCCCCACATAGTACGGAGCGACGTCATAATATATTCGTTAAACCGGGTTTTTTTGTCAAGTTCTTCCCTTTCAAACAACAGCGATCCGGATTCTACAGCCTTAACGTACTTTTTAACATCCCTGACATTCCATTGACGGGAATAGCCATTAAAAGAGTGGGCCGAAGGTCCCAGCCCAAGATAACTGACCTGTTTCCAGTAATTCGAATTGTGAATTGAAAAATATCCGGGTTTCCCGAAATTCGATATTTCATAATGTATAAACCCTGCCGATAAAGCCTTATCTATAAGCAAATGAAACTGGGCACCGCTTTCATCCTCGTCTAATTCAGACAACATACCCTTCTCTTTCATTTTACCAAATACCGTTCCTGGTTCAATTGTCAGATGATAAGCTGACAAATGTTTAATGTCGTACGAAAAACTTATGTCGAGGTTTGATGACCAGTCGGCAGTTGTCATCCCCGGGATTCCATAAATAAGGTCAATCGTAACATTTTCAAATCCCGACTTCAGAGTTTGTTCCAGGGCGTCGGCTGCCTGTCCGGCATTGTGCCGTCTGTTCATCAGCTTAAGATCTGAATCCCGCCATGACTGAATTCCGAGGCTTACCCGGTTAATGCCCGAATCCCTAAGCCGTTGAAGGTAATCCTTGTTAACATCATCGGGGTTCAGTTCTATTGTTATCTCACAATTCTCATCAACCTTAAAGAGTTTCCTTATAT
>DOTV01000112.1:9716-18563 GCA_003520925.1 Bacteroidales bacterium
GTAAAAGGTTGAAATAATTTCATTTCCCAGGTATTCCCGCCGCAGACCTGCTTCCTTTACAAGTGCGCTGACATAAGATTTGTTTTCTGCCTGCGTTATAACATGGTAAAAATCACAGTATGAACAGAGCTTCCTGCAAAAAGGGATATGTAAATATATGCCTGCCATTGGGACTTGATGAATCGTTTAAAATTATAAAGAAAATATCATTCTAATGCCTAAATTTGCGCCAAACTGAAAAAATGATAAAGCAAAACAAGTTTTCGATTCTTATTTCACTTATCATAGTTTACCTGAGTCTTGCCAGTGCAAAGACTTTTGAAAGTGCTGGATTGTTTGAAATCCCTTATCTCGATAAATTTGTGCATTTCGGCCTCTACTTTATGTTTATGGCAGTGATTATTATTGAACACAGGAACCTTTTTATAAATACAAGGCAAATAGTCATCGTTGCACTTATTCCGGTTTTTTTTGGTGCTCTGATGGAGCTGGCCCAGGCAGGTTTTACCGAAACACGAAAAGCTGATATACTGGATATAATGTTTAATACTGCCGGAACTGCCACGGCTGTATGCATCTGGTTGTTTTATGAACCCTATTTTAAAAAGGTCAGATAGAAATATTTTTTGAAGCTCCTGCTGTATTAACGAGATCTTGTATAGTCTTTCCCCTGAACAATTTATCAATATCCTCCCTTATCTTTGAAAAGTCATCATGTACCGGACAAGTCCTGTTTTTTTTCTTTGCTTCAGTACATGATCCGTCGTGAATAAGGCAGTTTTCAAACAGAGCTTCCCCGTCAATGATCTTAACTATGTCAAGCATGGTTACTGATTCGGGTCTCTTCTGAAGGGAAAATCCTCCGTTTGGACCTTTTACAGAATTCAGTATCTTATGCCGGGCCAGCAGCTGGAGTATTTTAGCCAGGTAAGGTGCCGGAAGGTTCAGATCTCCTGATATTTCTTTTATTCCAATATTAGTTTTTGCTGGGTAGCGGATGGCAATATAAACAACAGCTCGTATTCCGTATCTGCATGAATTTGATAGCATATCAATACATTTTTAAAGGTATTTTGTCGATCCGCCTTTTATGACGTCCTCCTTCAAATTCTGTTTCAAGAAAAGCCCTTACAATAAGCAGGGCCTCAGAGTCATTAATAAACCTTGCAGGTATAGCACAGATATTTGCATCATTGTGTTTCCTGGCAAGACGGCTTATTTCTTCATTCCAGCATAAAGCACTTCTTATGCCCTGATGCTTGTTTACCGTCATATTGATTCCGTTTCCGGTTCCGCAAATTGAAAATCCAAGATCAAATTCCCCGCTTGATACAGCTTTTGCAAGGGGATGACCAAAATCAGGATAATCATCGGTCTCTTCAAAACGAAAACATCCAAGGTCCTTTAATTCAACATTGTTCTTGATCAGAAATTTTATTATTTTCTCTTTCAGGTAAAAACCTGCATGATCAGCGACTATTGCTATTTTTCTTTTTTCCACTTTTTTGATTTTATGCTTTCAATCATGTGCAAATTAATATAATTGCCCGTTCAAAAGAAAATAATATGCTTTTATCTTTATTAACCCGTCAATCCTCAGGAGAAACTTTTTAAATAATAAATAAACCTGTTGATAACAAGTAAAACTTTTGTTTCTAAATCGCAATATTTCCTTTTTTATTAACCATTTGCTGTGATTCCGGATCTAAATCAACTTTAACTTAAAAGTTATAATTTAATAAAGCCAACCTATAAACTATAAATGAACAGTAAAACTTATATTTTTGTTTTAATACCAGTATTGGTAACCAAAACTTAACAACTGTTAATTATTTTGCTAATAGACTGATATTCAAAAATGGTATGTTTTTTGAGCTGTTGAAAAGTTGTTAACCTTGTAATAAATACGAAAAATAAAAGATAAATCTGAATTTTGTATTAACACAATTAACAGGATATTATATTCATCATAAATTATTAAAATTTTAATAGTTTATAAGAATAATATATAGCTATTGATAATTTGGTAGGAAATCGTTTTTTGGATTGTATTTTTGTTATGATTTTAACCACAGCTTAAAAGCCGTGATTAAGAAATTTGATGTAACCACGACATTTATGTTGTGGTTAAAAGCGAAAAACATAAAGACTTAAGGGCTTTAGCCCTAATATTGGTGAAGGAAATATCGAATGAATATTAAAGCAACAACAGATTATGTTTCTGAGATAAACAGGTTGAAGAAGAATAAAAACGCAATTATTCTTGCACATTATTATCAGACGGGCGATATACAGGATATTGCTGATTTTGTCGGAGACAGCCTTGCCCTTTCACAGAAAGCTGCATCTAATGATGCAGATATTATTCTTTTTGCAGGAGTAAGATTCATGGCTGAAACAGCAAAAGTACTTTCTCCCGGGAAAAGAGTTTTTATTCCTGATATGAATGCAGGGTGTTCTCTTGCTGATTCCTGTAAGGCTGAGGATTTCAGTAAATTCATTAAAGATAACCCGGGGAGGACAGTAGTTACTTATGTAAATACGAATATTGATGTAAAAGCCTTGTCAGATATCATCTGCACATCTTCAAATGCAGTTCAGATTATTGAATCTCTTCCTCCAGGAGAAAAGATACTTTTCGGTCCCGACAGGAATCTTGGAAACTATATTCTAAATAAAACTGGCAGGGATATTGTTATCTGGAACGGTACATGCCATGTCCATGAGGAGTTTTCACTTGAAGCTATAATCAGACTCAAGAATGAAAACCCGGTAGCAAAAATTATCGTTCATCCCGAATGTGAACTTCCAGTAAGGATGGTTGCTGATTTTATTGGATCTACAGCTTCACTTCTTCAATTTACAAAAAAGGACAATTCCTCTGTTTATATAGTCGGAACCGAACCCGGGATCATACATCAGATGAAAAAAGCAAACCCTTCAAAGGTTTTCATCCCGGCTCCCCCGCGAGACTCTACATGTGGCTGCAGTGAATGTAGTTTTATGAAACTTATAACAATTGAAAAAATCTTCAGGTGCCTCATGGATGAAATACCAGAGATAATTATCGATCATGAAATTCTTATGAAAGCACGAAAACCAATTGTAAGAATGATGGAAATTTCTGAAAAACTAGGCCTGTAAAAAATGAAAAAAGAATTACTTGCTATTGTTATTTTATTAACAGGATTTTTTGCTTCCGGTCAGACACCTCAGGATGGTTATCAGATTTTTAAATATCCCAATGGAACGGTTTCAAGCGAGGGGATTTTTAAAAGCGGCAAGCCCGACGGTTACTGGAAAAGCTATTATGTAACTGGAATTAAAAAATCGGAGGGAAAGTACTCTGGTTTTCAGCTCGACAGTGTCTGGGTATTCTTCGACCAGACCGGTGATACAATCGAAAAAATCAACTACCTCTTCGGTAAGAGGAACGGATATTCATATAAATATAAAAAAGATCCATCTGAAGGACTGTATGTTTTCTTGAAAGAACTTTATGCCGGTGACAAAAAAGAAGGAACTGCCTATTCCTATTTTCCGGACGGTAAAATTCAGCAGACAATCTCATATAACAGCGGTAAAAAGGAAGGATTATCCAAGGAGTTTGACAAGAAAGGGATCGTTGTCACATTACTTGAATATAACAATGATTTTCTCATTAGCAGGGAAAGAATTAACAGATCCGACAGCAAAGGTTTGAAGCAGGGTGTATGGAAAGACTTTTATCCTAACGGATCGGTAAAATCAGAGAAGAACTACAGAGATGACCTTCTTCATGGCTATTTCAAGGAATATGATGCCAGAGGTGTGCTGACTCTTACAATGCTGTACGACAGCGGTTCGATCGTTAAATCAGAAGTTGAGGATCAGCCTGATATTGAGATCGAAAACAGATATGACCAGAATAATAAACTGATCTACAGCGGACCATTCAGGAATAAAATCCCTGTTGGGGTTCACAGGGAATACAATACTGACGGGAAAGTCAAAAACGCTTTTATTTATAATGATAACGGCCTGCTTATTTCCGAAGGCATTGTTGATGATGGCGGAAAATTCAACGGGAAATGGAAAGATCTTTATCCGGATGGTAAAACTCTTGCCGAAGGACAGTACACTGACAGCAGGCGTTCAGGTGTATGGAAATTCTATAATAATGAGGGTAAAATGGAACAGACCGGATCGTACAATAACGGAAGGCCTGATGGTCTTTGGAAATGGTACTATGAAAACGGATCCCTTCTCAGGGAAGAGGAATATTTCCAGGGACAGCGCGACGGAACATATACAGAATATTCACCTACTGGAGAAATTATTGCCCAGGGTGTATATACCGACGGCGAGAAAAACGGTGAATGGAAGTATAAATCAGGAGACAATATCGAAGAAGGAAAATATATAGTGGGCTTACGCGACGGATTATGGAAATCTTATTATCCTGACGGAAAAATATTATTCAAAGGTAATTACATCCAGGGAAATCCTGATGGTCAGCTGACTTACTATTATGAAAACGGAAGGCCGAAGGAGGAACAATTTTACAGGATGGGAATAAGACAGAAAACATGGAAGAAATACGACGAGGAGGGTGTTCCAGTTTTGACGATTACATACAAGGATGATTTTGAATTCAGTATTAACGGTGTCAAAATAAATCTTCCGGAAAGTGATGTAAAGCTCATTAAATGACCAAAATAATTTTTTACGGATTTAAAAATGGATGAAGAGTTCAATATAAGGAAAGAACATATTGCGGAAAGTGATCCTGAATTTGAAAAACAACTCCGGCCTGTTACCCTTGATGACTTCAAAGGTCAGAAGCAGATTATTGAAAATCTGACAGTTTTTGTCACAGCAGCAAGGCAACGGAGCGAATCTCTCGATCATGTTCTGCTTCATGGACCTCCAGGGCTCGGAAAAACAACTCTTGCAGCAATTATATCAAACGAACTCAAAGTAAACATGAGGATCACTTCCGGACCTGTACTTGATAAACCGGGAGACCTGGCAGGATTGCTTACAAACCTTCAGGAAGGAGACGTCCTGTTTATTGATGAAATCCACAGGCTCAGCCCTGTCGTTGAGGAGTATCTGTATTCTGCAATGGAAGATTTCCAGATCGATATTATGCTCGACAAGGGACCCAGTGCGAGGTCGGTCCAGCTTACCCTGAACAAATTCACCCTCATTGGCGCAACAACCCGTTCAGGATTGCTGACAAGCCCGCTCAGGGCTAGATTCGGGATTACCTTTCACCTTGAATATTACGATCATGATGTTCTGACGGGAATAGTAAAAAGATCAGCCAGTATACTTAACGTACAAATTGATAATAATGCAGCTGTCGAAATAGCCAGGCGAAGCCGCGGGACTCCCAGGATTGCAAATGCCCTTCTCAGAAGGATCAGGGATTTTGCACAGGTAAGAGGCTCGGGAAAGATCGATATCGAAATAACCCGTTACGGGCTTAAAGCACTGAATATCGATCAGCATGGCCTTGATGAGATGGATAACCGGATCCTGCTGGCAATTATTGAAAAATTTGGAGGCGGACCGGTGGGTCTGAATACTATATCAACGGCTGTGGGAGAAGAGAGCGGAACTATAGAAGAGGTATATGAACCATTCCTTATTAAAGAGGGTTACCTGAAAAGGACACCTCGGGGACGTGAAGCGACTGAACACGCATTCAGGCACCTTGGTAAGCAATTCCGCCATGACCTTAACGGAACATTGTTTTGACAGCATAAAAAATTAAAAAGGAACAAAACTATATCCTTGTCAGAACATTGCTGATCTTTTCAAGACCCTTTTTATTTATGATTTTGATTTTTCTTCCGTTAAGCTCAACAAGTTTGTCGGTCTTGAATTCTGACAATAACCTAATTACTGACTCAGTTGCAGTTCCTACAATATTAGCCAGCTCCTCGCGTGTAAGGGAAATTTTAAGATAGTTTTGCTCATCGAGACCGAAATCATTTACAAGAAGAAGCAATATTTCAGCGAGCCTTTCCCTGACGGTTTTCTGAGCTATATCGGTAATAAAAGAATTTGCCTCGCCAAGCTCATGACATGCAAGCTTCAGCAGCTCCAGGGCATATGAAGGATTTGATTTAATGAATGAAATCAGGATCTCGGATGGAATGAAACAAACCTGGCAATCCTCAATTACTTTGGCAGATGTACATGCGGCTTCATTGCTAAGGACACTCCGGTAGGCAATAATTTCACCCTCCTTCGCAAACCTTATAATCTGTTCTTTTCCGTCAAAACCGGTTTTGAAAACTTTTATGATCCCGCTGTGAATGCAATAGAATCCGCTAATACGGTTCCCTTCCTGGTAAAGAACATCTCCCCTCTTGTATTGCCTGAAATCCTTTTCGAAGTTTATCATTTCAACCTCTTCTGCAGTCAGATGCTTGAAGATCGAACCTGTTTCAAGAGCGCATTTATCACACAACGGAACATTTATTTCATGCTGTCTCATTATTCTTTTTGTCTTATACAATAACAATACCCTCAATTTTATGTTCAAACCAGCCTAGAAAGCTGTTTTAAACTGATCGAGAAACCTCAGATCATTTTCAAAATAGAGACGCAGATCATTAACCTGGTATTTGAGCATTGCAGCCCTCTCGATCCCCATTCCGAAGGCAAACCCGGTGTATTTTTTGCTGTCAATACCACAGGCTTCAAGGACATTAGGATGAACCATTCCGCATCCAAGAACCTCGAGCCATCCTGTATACTTACAAACGTTGCATCCTTTTCCACCGCAGATGGCACAGCTTACATCCATTTCAGCCGATGGCTCGGTGAATGGGAAATAGGACGGCCGCAACCTGATCTGAGTCTCTTTCCCGTAAAGTTCCCTTGCAAAAAACAGCAGAGTCTGTTTCAGATCGGCGAAAGAGACATTTTCATCGATGTAGAGTCCTTCTATCTGGTGAAAAATACAATGAGCCCTTGCCGAAATAGCTTCATTCCTGAATACTCTTCCAGGGGAGATTGTACGGATAGGAGGTTTCTGGTTTTCCATTACCCGTACCTGAACCGAGGAGGTATGGGTTCTAAGCAAGATATCATCAGGATCTGAATCCTCAGCTGAATTTCTGAAAATGTAAAATGTATCCTGCATGTCCCTTGCGGGATGTTCAGGTGCAAAATTCAGCTTTGTGAATACATGATTATCATCCTCAATTTCAGGTCCCTCCGATACTGTGAAGCCAATCCGTGAAAAAATATCTATGATTTCCCTTCTTACTAGTGAAATAGGGTGACGCGATCCTGAAGGATATGGAAACGCAGGCCTGGTGAGGTCATTTTCGCCTGCTGAATCATCTCTTGTCTCAAGCTCCAGTTTCAGGGAATTATATCTGTCCTGTGCTTTCTGCTTTAACTCGTTGAGCTTCTGGCCCACTTCTCTCTTAAGATCTGCAGAAATTCCCCGGAATTCTTCAAACAGTTCCGTTATATGTCCTTTTTTGCTCAGAAACTTAAGACGGAACGATTCAAGTTCCTGAAGGGAATTTACTTTATAAGAGGAAATCTCCTCAAGCAGGTTTTCTATTTTGTTAATCATTTCGTTCCCGGTTAGGATCAGCCAAAGTTACTTGCTGACCAGTTTCATTTTAACAATTTTAATATCATTCAAGGGCTTATCTGCATTATTGGTCGGGGTTGCAGCAATCATGTCGACAATCTCAATTCCTTCTGTTACCTCTCCGAATACTGTATATGTACCATCAAGACGTGGTACACCTCCTGAATTAATGTATGCACTGATCTGTTCAGGTGAGAATTTAAACTCACCTTTGGAAGTGAGGTATTCGAACATTTTCATTGATGCAATCTCCTGAATTTGGCTCTCCGGAAGAGGTTTTCCCGAAAGCCGGGCACTGTCGGCAGTCTCTTTTATAAGCCGGCTGAACAGAGCCTGTTTTGTATTGCTGTTTATTCTCTCTTCGGTCGCTTTCAAATCGGCCTCGCTCTGTTTTTTCCCCTGCACTATGTAAAACTGGGTGCCAGAAGAACGCATTTCGGGATTAACTTCGTTTCCTTCACGTGCTGCAGCAAGTGCTCCCTTTTTATGGAAATACTCTCGTCTGAATTCAGCCGGAATCGTATACCTGTCAAGGGTGTCGAGCTGCACTTTGGTAAGGCCCGTCCTGGTTGCAGGATCACCGGCCTGTATCATGAAGTCCTTAATAACCCTGTGAAATGAAATCCCTTCATAGAAACCCATGTTTACAAGCTTTATGAAGTTATCCCTGTGTATCGGGGTGTTGTCGTAGAGCTTAATCTTGATATCACCCGATGTCGTTTTAATCAGGACAAGTGTATCTTTATCGCCCCCTGTAGCATTGCATGAGATGAGCAGCAGAATGATCGGAAGTGCTAAAAAATATCTGGCAGCAGTGTTCATGAAAATAAAAATTTGGTTAATAACGTTCTGCAAATCTGATGGCAAAGATATTTAACTTTGCCCGATCATGAAAGAAATGGTTTTCAAAATGATTGTTTTTCCGGAGCCTGTCTTTTGCAGAAGGAGAGGAAATAATCCGGATTATGCCGGATAATATTTTATAAAGTGAACGAAGTCAGAACGTTAGCAAAGCAAACAGCTATATATGGTTTTGGTACAGTAGTTCCCAGATTCCTGAACTACGGTATCGTAACTTTCTTTTATACAAGGATATTCACAAAAGCTCAGTACGGCGTAATTACAGAACTATATGCCTGGATGGTCCTTCTTCTTATAATTCTTACTTATGGAATGGAAACAGGATTTTTCAGGTTTTCGCAGAAAAGGGAGGATTATGAGAGAGTCTACAGTACAACCCT
>DOTV01000066.1 GCA_003520925.1 Bacteroidales bacterium
CTGAACCAACCATCGCAGTGGAGGTTCTGGCCAGCGCGTTCACCAAACTGAATGAAGCTGTTGATGATCTTTCTAACTTCAGAATCAATGCCTTAGCCGGTATGAAAGAATCTATAGGCAAACTGGAAGATCTGACAAAGAAAGGACGTGATACCATCGAAAGAATGGAGAAAGGTGAAGACGTCAGGAAGAAAGCATTCGTGGACATTACCGCTGACGATGAGATCTGACAGCATATAAAAACTACATTTATTACTTACTATCATTTAATTCAACAATAACATGAAGAAAATAAAACTCGTACTCTTAATGGGAATGTTGCTGATTGCTATCGGATTGGCCATAAGTTCTTTTACCGGAGGTGTTCCCGTAAAGGAGGCACCCGTTCCCGCACCGAAGGAATTCACTGTTGTATGGTCAATCTATGCTGGCTGGAATCCCTGGGCCTATGCTCAAACTTCAGGGATTCTGGACAAGTGGGCTGCAAAAAACAACATTAAGATAAAGCTGGTCCGAATGGACTATATGCCTTCCATTGAAGCTTTCACCACACCCTCAGTCGATGCTTGCGTGATGACAAATATGGACTGCCTGACAATTCCGGTGGCGGGAGGTATCTCATGTTCTGCAATCATTGTCGGTGACTATTCCAATGGTAACGATGCCCTGATTGTGAGGAACAACCTTACAATCCCGCAACTCAAAGGCAAAAAAGTGAACCTTGTCCAGTTCTCCGTTTCTCATTATATGTTGTCACGCGCATTGGATATGAATGGCATGACTGATGACGATGTAAAGATCATCAACGTTAGCGACAGCGACATCGGCCCTGCTTTTATTGCTAATAAAGATCAGGAAGCTGTCGTAACATGGAATCCGCTGGTGATGGAAATCATGAAAAATCCTGGCGTTAAGAAAATTTTTGATTCCTCTCAAATTCCCGGTGAAATACTCGATCTGATGGTTGTAAAGACCAAGGTACTGCAAGCAAGCCCTGAGCTGGGTAAAGCTCTTGCCGGTGCCTGGTTTGAGGTGATGAATATCATGTCATCAAGGACTGATAAAGGGAAAGGTGCTCTCGAAGAAATGGCTAAGGCCGGAGGTTCGAGCCTGATAGAGTATCAGAACCAGCTGAAGACCACTGCCATGTTTTATAAGGCATCCGATGCTGTAACTTATACAAATAGCGAGGAAATAAAGACGAACATGCGACGGGTACGCAACTTTTGTTCCAAGTATGAATTACTCGGAGCAGGCGTCAAAGCTGATGACCTGGGTATAAAGTTCTCTGATGGCACCGTTATAGGTAACCAGAATAAAATCTTGTTCATTTATGATGCCGTTTATATGCAGGGAGCATCTAAGTAATACGTTCAGCTTTAACCCCGGAAAAACCGATTTATATATACTAAACAAAAACGAAATATGTCCTTGATGGATTCCAAAAATAAGTTTATGAACATTGTGGTGTGGTTGAAGAGGTTACCACGAAAAACATTGGAAACCCTCGAACGATTACCCCGATTATTTATCGAAGAACTTTTTGGTATCGGCAAGGAGTTCCGGGAGATGATCAGAAATTTCTACAGGCTCAGAACCACCCCTGGTAAGCGCATCTCGCTATTACTCTCATTAATTCTGTTCCTGGTTTGCATTAAGCTTTATTATAACACTGCCGTTGAAAGACACGGGGAGAACTCACAGGATAAGCTTGTTCCAACGGGCGAACAGTTGTGGAACGGCTTTAAACGAACCATTTTTGAGGTAAATATAAAAGAGGAATACGATGCAAATGGTGAAGCAATAGAAAATACCTTGCCAAAAACATTCCGGGAAGCACGAAATCTTGACAAACAGGCAGTTGCCGAAGGGAAATTCGTAAACAGACGGGAAGCCTGGAAGAAAGGATCTGCCCGTGAGTATCTGAAGAATGGAGAATCGCTACTCTGGCAGGATACCCTGGCAAGCGGCAAACGTATTATCATAGCGATGGTATTCATTTTCGCAGGCATATATGCCGGATTATTTATGGGTGCATTCCCGTATGTGGAGAAGGTGTTGTACAGGTTCGTCTTATTCTTTGACAAGATACCCGCATTGGCGGTATTGCCGATACTATTTATTGTCTTCGGTCTTGGAGAGACTTCAAAGATAGCGTTAATCGTTATCGGAGTTGCTCCTACAATCATTCTTGATACCTATCTCAAAGTGAAAGAGGTGCATGATGAGCAGCTTGTCAAAGGGATGACACTGGGTGCAAGCCAGTCGGAGATTGTTTTCAGGATCATTTATCCTCAAATCATCCCTAAAGTGCTCGATACGGTTCGTCTGAACTTCAAGGCAGTCATCCTGTTTCTTATTGCCGGTGAGGCATTGGCGGCGGAAGCCGGCATTGGCTATCGTATCTTCCTCGTCCGTCGATACATGGATATGGCGACTATCTTTCCATATGTTGTCTGGATCAGTCTGTTGGCTTTCATGGTCGACATGGGATTTCGCACCTGGATTAGCAGACATTACCAGTGGTTGAATAAGTAAATAAATGTATTTAATGGAAAAAATCATTGACAGGAAATACGTTATAGAGCTGTTCAACACATACCAGGAATATGGTGGTCGGACCATCCTTAATGATATAAGCCTGCGTATTCGTAAGGGAGAGTTTGTAGCTATTGTGGGTCCTACTGGTTGCGGCAAATCTACAATGCTGCGAATGGTCCTGGGTTCTGAAATGCCCAGTCGAGGCATTGCTGCAATGGAAGAGAATCTCATTAAGCGTCCTGACCGCCGTCGTGGTATTGTCTTCCAGAAATACTCATTATTCGATTTCATGAACGTTCGGGATAATGTGATGTTTGGCCTTGAACTGGAACAGTTCAACCTGGCGGAGCACTTCCTGAGGAAAATATTTCCATTTTTCTACAGAAAGAAAGTAAAGAAATTCCGTGAAGAAGCTGATCTTTTCCTGGAGAAAGTTGGGTTATTGGAGCACGCTGAAAAGTATCCGCATCAGTTATCAGGAGGACAACGGCAGCGCGTGGCTATAGCTCAGGCGATGATTATGAAGCCGCAAATATTACTTATGGATGAACCACTGGGTGCACTGGATGTGGGAACCCGTGAGGCCATGCAGATTTTCATACAGGAACTTTGGGGTCAGACAGCTCAGACTATCCTCTTCATTACACACGACCTGGAAGAAGCTATCTTTATGGGAACAAGACTTATTGTGTTGTCTCAGTACTATAAGGATGGTGGAAATAACGGATCGAAAATTGTACAGGATATAAAGATCCCATGGCCACAACCAAGACCTACTACTATCAAGCATACAAAGCAGTTCAATGATATCATGGAGGGCATTCGTCATGCAGGACTTGATCCATCACACCTGCATGATATTAAAGAGTTTAATATCCAGCATGAGGATGCATTGTGCTCTGTGAGAAAGTTTGGAGAATAGAAATTCGTCTATGAAGTCATTATGGAAGAAAACAGTAACCTGCAACAGCAGGAAGCAGTAAATAAATTAACGCGGGAGCTCGAGAACACTAAAAAGCTTCTTCAACAAAAAGATACTGCTGCAAATAAGCTACAGACTAAGTCTGATGGGCTTGAACAACAAATCATTCAACTTCGTTTGAAGGTCGATGAGATGACTGTCACTCTTGAAAAAGCCAAAGAGAAACTGTTTGAACAACGCGATATGCTCGAAGCCCTGACCAGGGAACCGCTCCCTCTGGCCTCAGTTATTAAGACATATATGAACGACCCTGGTGTGTGGGCTGATCATGGCAATTATTTCAGGGACAATGCAGGTCATAATGAGTATAAAACCGGCCTTAAAGTCCGTATAAAGCCTGAAAGCAAACAGGCACATGAGTCTATTGCCGAAGGTGAGATCAAATCAAAACCAAAACGTGGGTTGGTGACTGTTGAGTTTGAGGATGGCAAGAGAGGAGACTTTTCAACAGATGAACTGCTCCTAAAAGATCGTGATGCGATGGATCGCGACCGTTATGGAACAGCTGTACTGCACTTTGAAGGACGGCTCGTGGAAGTCATTTACCCCAAACACCTACACGGGAAATTATTTCCTGGTGATATGGTAAGGCTCTCACCGACTACTAAGCAGATTGTAGACAAAACTGATGGAATTGTAGCCGGGAACATTGGCATAATTACTGAAATCGTCGATAATGAAAGCTGTGAAGTGGCAATCGGCAGCGGGAAATCGGTTGCTTACAAGGGTCGTTTTTCTGATGTGAAGAAAGGTGACCGCGTGGTACTCGATCTCTTTAATACAATTATAATCAAAAATCTTGGGAATATAGAGACGACTTACACTTTGAATGACTGGAAAGAGGTATCCTGGGAAGAAGTTGGCGGTTTGTCTGAGGCAAAACGAATAATGCGGGAAATAATCGAAGGGCCTGGCAAGTTTAAGAAGTACTACGAGTTCTATAACAAGAAGCCGGTGAAAGGTGCATTGCTTTTCGGCCCACCGGGATGCGGTAAAACACTCCTTGCGATGGCAATCGTCACAGCTTTAGCCAAGATGTACGGCATAAATGCAAGGGAGGCTATGCAGTCGGGATTCATCTATGTAAAGGGTCCGGAACTTTTGGAAATGTGGCTCGGTAAATCAGAGGAGGCTATCAGAAGTTTGTTTTCCAGAGCTAAATCACACAAAAAGAAGTATGGCTTTCCTGCAATTATTTTCATTGATGAGGCAGAAGCGTTGCTTCGGAAGCGTGGCTCTGGCATCAGTTCTGATATTGAAAATACAACCGTACCGACATTTCTGTCGGAGATGGGAGGTATGGAGGAATCCAGTGCACTTGTTTTATTGGCCACTAACAGATCAGATATTCTTGATCCGGCTGTCGTTCGTGATGGTCGTGTTGATGTAAAAGTGTATGTTTCAAGGCCCACGGTTGAAAGTGCCGGAGATATATTCAATATTCATCTGAAAGGAGTGCCACTCGCAGAAGGATTGAAGAAGGAAGAAGCTGCTGTGGTGGCTGCGAAACGGTTATTCTCTGATAAATACAAGTACTATGCAGTTTTTGACCGAAAGGATCCTTTGACTCCCAGATATTTTCTGCTCAGGCATATTGTCAATGGTGCATTGATTGCAGGGATAGTGGATAAAGCGACAACATTTGCTATCCGCCGCGATGCTGAGCATCCCGAAAAGAATCCAGGAGGAATGCAGGAGAAAGATTTATTTGATGCCGTTGATCTTGTGTTCAGGCAAAATATTGGTCTTGATCATGAAGAACCTTTGAGCGAATTTATCGAAAATGAGGGTCTTGATGTTGCTCGCATGGATAAGTGTGTAAACTTGAAATCAGCATTGTCTTGAAACGGCGTTTTAGACAGAAACAGGATTTAAACCCTAAAGATGATCCTGAAAAAGATAAGAGTGTATCGAATGATGAAGCTCAGGATAATGTCGATATTGATGATATTATCGGGGAGATTGATACACTATTGAATACTCAACCAGATGCTCCGGTAGAAGAGTAATTCTTTTATATATTTTAGTAATTCGAAACTATGAAAATCCTTTCATGGAATGTAAACGGGATTCGTGCAATAGCAAAGAAAACTTTCTTTAAAGATCTTGAATTAATTGATTACGATATCCTGTGTCTGCAGGAAATCAAAGCACAGGAGAATCATGTTACTGAAACTCTTGAGCCGCTGAATGATTATTATATTTATTCAAATTCTGCTGAAAGACCAGGTTACTCAGGAACAGCGGTTATCTCGAAAATCAAGCCCCTTAATGTGACCAGGGGGATTAATATTAAAGAACATGATACTGAAGGCCGGGTATTATGTCTTGAGTTTGAGCTCTTTTTTCTGGTAAATGTCTATGTGCCGAATTCGGGAAGTGAGCTTAAAAGGTTAGAATACAGGAAGCACTGGGATATCTCTTTTTATAATTATCTGAAAGAAATTGAAAGGGTCAAACCTGTAATTGTTTGTGGTGACCTGAATGTTGCTCATAAAGAGATTGACCTGGCACATCCGAAAGCTAATTATAACAAAACTGCCGGTTATATGCAGGAGGAGATAGATGGTATGAACAGGTTGATAAATGGTGGATTTACCGATACATTTCGCAGTTTGTATCCCGCCGAGACTGAGAGATATACGTGGTGGAGTTACAGGGCTGGTGTAAGATCAAAGAACATTGGATGGAGAATTGATTATTTTCTTGTCAGCCAGTCCTTCTATCCTTCTGTAAAAAATGCCTTTATCCTCGAAGATATAACAGGCTCTGATCATTGTCCTGTGGGTATTATTCTTCAGTAATCTAATTCGTGAAATCCGAAAGCTAACCACTCTGCTTTTTGCCGGAGATCATTATGTAGCAATAATTCCGTACAATACTGTTAGCCTGTAAAATAAGGCAGTTTTGTAACTTTTGGATCAAAATTCAGTCTCAACTCTATCTCCCTGGCTTCCTTTTCAGAAATTATATTCTCTTTACCAACCTCCACACATGATTCAAGGGGTGCAAAACCGTCCATACCGACATTTGCAACTGAAATCGGAAGGCTTAATCCATATCTTAAAAGATCGTCTCCCGACACATTTCCAATTAGGGCATTCTGACCCATGATTTTTATTGCAATGATACCGATATCCCTTTTGGCAGCAAGTGGTAAAAGTCCATCCTCATTACCGTTATACCTTGAAGCATTGATGACGCACAAAATGGCATCGACATCAAATTCCTCAAATGATTTCCGGGATGCATCGTTCCACTTATGAAACGAGAAACCAATGTTCTTCACCACCCCTTCATTCTTCAGTTTTAAAAACGCCTTGTATCCTCCCGATGGCCCTAGAAGAATCTCAGCATCCTTTATACTGTCGATGGCATGCATGCAGTAGAGATCCAGATAATCAGTTCTTAATGTTTTTAAGGATATCTCAATCTCCTTCATCACCCCGTCATAGGTCCGTTCCATTGTTTTTGAGTTGAGAAATATCTGATCTCTGTATTTTGGAGTAAGAAATTTCCCATAACGCTCCTCAGCAAGTCCGTTACCGTACGATCGCGCTGAGTCAAAATAAGTGATCCCAAGTTTAATAGCGTGATCGATATGTTTTTGAAGCATATTTTCATCGGCAATCCAGTTGCAGTAACGGGAGCCTCCTCCAAAGCCAATGCAGGACACCATTTTGTTTGTCCTGCCTAATCTTCGCTTTGGCAGTATTTCGTAAAATTTATTTCCTTCAGGAAAATCTGATCCCTTAACGGATGGAAGCATAGCCGTAGTTGCAGTGATAGCGGCTGTCTGTAAGAATTTTCTCCTTGTAAAGTTCTTTTTCATCTGGCAGTTATTATTATATCAGCATCCTTTAAGCCGTCAGCTGTTGCCTTTACACTTATTTTCCCAGGGGTTATTTCCGGCCTTATTATTGCCAGGCATATTCCCTGGTAAGCTTTTTTCCTGGGCTGCTGGAAACTTGACATATCCTTTGGATTGCCGCTTCCGACACCTGCAACCTTGCCATTTCCTGCAACCACAAAGTTCACAACTATATTATCCGCATCAGGAACAATATTTCCGTTGGAATCGACTATTTCTGCTCTTACATAAGAGAGGTCGTTCCTGTCAGCTCTGATTTTGGTTCTGTCGGCAACCAGCCTTATTGCCGCAGGTTTACCTGTTGTTTCAAGGATCTGTGATGCCGTTTCTTTCCCATTATCCAAACAATGTGCAACAAGTTTTCCCGGCTCATAAGGGACCTCAAACGTTGCTGTAATTGATTTCTCCGGATCTACATTCTGCTCACCAACGACCTTCCCGTTTAATTCAAGCTTTACCTGCTGACTTCTTGTATAAACATGCACTTGCAATTTTTTACCCTCCTGACCCTCCCAGTTCCAGCTTTTCAGTTCATCAGGGAAACCCCAGCGGCTTGTTACCTCCCTTTTACCTCCGGGGATAGGACGATGAACAAACAATTCGACCTTGCTTTTTCCCCATACAACATACTGGTAATATGAAGGCACTTTCCTGTTTCCGATAAGGTCAATATCCCCCTGGTAATTTGTATATACCGGCCAGGTATCTCTCCTGAAAAATCCACCCCCGGGTATGCCGGCTGGTGGACCTGCTGGTCCTGCACCCTGCGTACGTGGTGCACCTGGTGCGCCCGGGGTACCTGGCATTCCTGGCATATCCGCAGGAGGACCATTAAAATTCTGGGCCGGCGCTCCCTGCTGACCTGGACGTCTTTGACCGTTAGGGGCATTGGGAAACCTCTGAATATCCACCTCACCGGTATCCCTGAGCTGAGGCATTCCAACACCTGCTTCTCCGATGTTATCGGTAGCAGTCCACACAAAATAACCTATAACATAAGGAAGCTTCTTTACAAGTTCATAATTCTCAAGCGCAAACGGGGGATTTGTCTCCGTACCCATCATAACTCTGTTTGGATATTTTTCATGATCAGTTTCATACCTTGAATAAGCATAGTTATATCCGACCACATCAAGCAACTCAAGATGAGTTTCAAAATCATCCCATCGGCTTCTGCCAGGGGCACTGCCTCCACCCATGCCAAGCATAGCTTCAGTCAAGGCTCTTGTCGGATCAAATTTGCGTACCTCACTTGTAAGGTTTGTTGCTATCCTGTAACCCGATGTATCGGCAGCTTCACGGATCTCATTCCCGATGCTCCAAAAAACTACAGAAGGGTGGTTACGGTCACGTTTGATCCACGACTCCACATCTTTCTGCCACCATTCAGTAAAATTCAGGTGATAATCCTTCTCTTTTTTGGGATTTTCCCACATATCGAAAATCTCATCTATAACTACCATTCCCAGACGATCACAGGCATCAAGCAATGCGGGAGAGGGAGGATTGTGACTGGTTCTTATTGCATTAAATCCGTTGTTCTTCAGTACTTCGATTTTGCGTTCCTCTGCACGATCGAAAGATGCTGCACCCAGCGGTCCGTTATCATGATGGTAACATCCACCAATCAAATCTACCGGGTGACCATTAATTGTTAAACCGTTCTGCGAGTCAATTCTGATGCTACGGATTCCAAAGGAACTTGTCTGATAATCAACCGTTTTGTCATCTATTAAAACAGTAACTTTTGCACTGTAAAGGTTCGGGTAGTCTATTGACCACATTGAGGGTTTTTTAACCGGGATCTTCTGTGTTAATTCCATTGTTTGACCTGAAGCAAGCTTTGAATTATCAGTGGCAGTTGCAGCTACCTTCCCTGAAGGATCTATCAGGTCAGTACGCAAAACTATATTCTCATCTTTTGTTCCCGAGTTTATCAGGGTAGTCACAACATTCACATCAGCAGAATTTTCACTTGCTTCCGGTGTTGTAATATAAACTCCGCCAGAAATATCGATGTGAACCGGATCCAATAAAGAAAGCCATACATGCCTGACAATACCTGAACCGGAATACCACCGGGAGTTCAAACCCTCGTTATTAACCCTGACTGCGACAATATTTGACTGCCCGGCAGGATTGAGGATTGATGTAATATCGTAACTAAACGGCGTATATCCATTAGGATGAAATCCGAGATGTTTTCCGTTGAGCCAGACATCAGCATTCATGTAAACTCCATCAAACGATAGGAAGGCAATCTTTCCATTGTCTTCTTCTTTTGTGGTAAAACTTTTCCTGTACCAGCCTGTTCCCCCGACGGTATATCCGGAGCTCATTTTATCAACAGAAGCCTTACTGAATGGTCCGATTATATCCTCTCCATTCTGTCCCGGAAGATCTTCAATACTCCAGTCGTGAGGTACGCTGAGAGTTCTCCAGTTTGAATCGTCAAAACCGGGATTTTCAGCGCCTGCAAGACTATCTTTCAGAAAACGCCAGTCATTATCAAATGATTCTGCTACTGACTTTGTATTTGCTTCAGGTTCGCTGCTGCATGAGCTGAAGCCAAAAGACATTAAGGCCATGAGAATAAGAGCTGTACTCATTTTAAGGGCAGAAATGGAATACTTTTTTTTCTCCATTTTGTAATATCAGGTTAGTTAAACAGGTAGTTCTATAATTAGTATAGACATAATACAACAATTGAATATTCCCAGGAAAATAGATTTATTTTTCAGTTGCATACCAGAACCCTGAATATTGTTTTCAGGGGCACTTTATGGGTAAACTTTCTTCATGAAATATATAATCCTGTTTTCCCCTGTACCCTTTTCGAAAATAATTGAATCCCGGTTAACAATGTTTGTTATTATGTATTCACCGGGTAATTTTGACTCAGGCAGAAAACATGGAAAAAATTTAAATTTTAAGGAATCAAGCGTGAAAATAAGTCTGGAGCCATCGATAGAATATGTCCCGACAGAAAGGCATCCCATATCTTTTTGATACATTATTCCACCCGATGGCCATTCGACATATTTACGGGCAGCGGTGTCAAAACAAATCTCGCTCCAGAGAATCTGATTCTTTACTATAAAATTCCCCATATAACAGCCTCCGGGAATTTTGTACGGTCCGTTAAAAGGTTCAGGACCGGGCTCAATGTCATTGTCGCAACCGGGTATAAGAAAAACAGACAGGATTATAAAACAAAGTTGTTTCATTTTATTCTCTCTTCAGGTTTTAATGCCCGGTGATAAAGTTAAGTAATAATTCGTATGTTACCGGATCTGAGTCAAGAAATCAGGTTCCGTACTTGCACCTCTATCTGTCAACCGGTGCATTCTTTATTTCTCGTAATTAAAATATGGTCGGGAAAAAGATCGATGAGTACCTGTATGGTCGTACTAAAATTTGGGATAATTGAATATATTTATTGCTGAAAAAAATCACTTACTCTAAAATCAGATATTATGAAGAATCTCATTTTAAGCATTATTGTCCTTTTAGCAATTGCATTATTTTCGGGAGGATTGAAAAATATTCCTGCCAAAGATGATTGCAGCTACAACAAGGATTCAATGATCGTTGTTATGCGATTTGAGCGTAAGGTTAAACCGGAAAATGTTGCGCTTTTTAAAAGATCGTTTGATGCGTGCAAGGCAGAAGTACTTGCAAAGGAACCAGGATGTCTCGACTATTCATTGTTCCAATCGTATCATGACAGTACCCTCTTCTGCCTGACTGAAGCTTGGGCAACAAAGGGTGCCCATAATGCCCACATGCAGCTGGATCACACAAAAAAGCATATCGCTGAAATTAAAGGTATTAATGATCCTTCCTTTAAATCGACTACTAATTATACCTACTGGATCTGCCCTGGTGCAAATGCAAAATAATCGTGTTTCTAGAATTTCTGACCAGCTTTGGTGAATGTCACTGTCTGATTGCCTTTCAGGCCCGGATTTATAAATTTAAGCCTGATCCGGGTGATACCATCCGGCCAGTACCGTTTCAGTGACCGGTCGGTGACTTCGATGAATTCAATTTCGGGTGATACCAGCTTCTGATTATATGTCATATTAAGTTCAAATCCATCACCTTGAAACTTAAGAAGTCCGGGCTTTGCCCTGGTTACCTTGCAATAGGTAATCAGGTTTGAGCTGGTTTCGGCATTTGTAACAGAATTGAGTTCATATTTATCGCTGATCAGGAAGCTCTTTCCCCTGTTCAGAGTATATGTCCGGACCCAGCTTTTAACTTTAGCACCCTCCGGGTAAGCTCCAGCTATTTCAGTTTTGAATATTGCGGATCGGGAATTGGCTGTATAAGTTGAATTCTTTGCCTTGTAATCTTCACCCTGCATCTGATCGGTTCCGTTTATGACAGGCAGGTTGTGATAACCTGATTGCATTGTCCATATTTCATAGCGTTGCGGACTGAAAGTCTTTGCAACATATTCCTCGCGACCCAGGTCTATCAGGCATGGTTTACCGTCATAATACATCAGGCACGAACCGACATCATTATGGTTATGACTCTCAGCATTAAAACCGCCTTTTGCTCCAAAAAAGAATCCGGAAAAGCTCCCCTCCCTGTCCCTTGCTCCCGCCACTTCAGTATCGGGGAACCAGAAATCGGCGACCAGCGCTTCATTTGCCTCGGCATCACGGATCTCGCTGATAAGTCCCAGGTTTCTGATCTGGTCAAATACTCTTCCGTTCATTGCTCCTTCACCCCAGTTACCAAGTCTGGCAAGATATGCTCCGAATTTCTGCATTGCAGGATCTTTAATAGCTTTGCCATACCTGTAAACTATCGAAGGAGATCCTCCTGTTGTTGCATCAGCATCAGCAAAATTTATGAAATATGGTGCATGAATATTTACCTTATAAAAATACTTACCGATATTTTGTATCAGAGGATCATCAAAAACATCAAACATACCACTGGTTATATTTTTCATTATTTCAAGGCTTTCATATAAAAGAGCGCCTGCAGCACCCCAATATGAAGGACCCTCGTCACAGCCGCCATCATCCGAATAACCATTCAGGAACTTATCGAGTGAGCTAAGGATCTTTTGTACTTCTGCCGTTTTTTTGACCTGATCAGTTTCTATCAAAAGGTAGCTGGTAAGCATGTTATAATTAATCCAGGGATTCCAGTTATTTGGACGTCCGCCCCCGAATCCCATATACCCCCAGTCATTTCTCTTAAAATACGGATCAAGTGCTTTATTGGTTAATTCCTGTTTAAGCCGTGTCGAAATAAGAGGGTGTACCTTATCAAATTCATCCTTAAACAAAGAATATGTCATCGAAAGGTTGCTGGTTACCTCACTGACACCAAGATCGACATAAGGTTCGTTTACATCCGGAAGACCGGATCCGGATTTCTGAGCACCAAGATGTGCCGACCATCCCCACCATGTCTGCTCGCTGTAATACCAGACTGCATTTATTATCTGATCCATAAAACGGCCTTTGCCTTCAACAAGCTCTCCCATTACAAGTGAAATCAGCGCATTGCTGCAGGCTGAATAGACATTCTGGCGGCGGTCGCCTGAACGGATAAATTCAAGATAATCGGTTGCCTTTACGACCGGCCATTCGTAATCGAGGTAGTCTTCGGCCTTTTTGATATAATCCTGCCTGATTTTTGAAGGTAAGCTTTCCCAGAATTGTCTATCCTTATATCCGGGAAGTTTGTTCCAAGAGTTGTCAGTGATAATTACTTTCGGAAGCTCAATCGCTTTTGCTTCTCCTGTCAGAATATTCCGCTCCCGTGGTTTCGGTTCAGCTTTAAGGGATTGAACCAGGCAAAGTGTAATCAATGCCATGAATAAAATTGATCTTACCTTCGGGTTTTGAGTTATATTTTTCATAAGTTAAAGTTTATTGGTCACTGGTTTTATAGTTTGTGGGTGTTGAAAAAGTCTAAATCCTTTAACCCTGACTGACGGCAGGCAGGCGCAAAGGTCGCCAAGAATTTCCGTAAAGATCGCAGAGACATGGAAAGTAACAATCTTACTTTGCGTGCTTTGCACACTTTTTGCGTGCTCTGCGGTTAAAAAAGACTTTTTCAGTGCTCCCTGAAACCTCAATTAAGCTAATCTGTGAAATTATGATATTGTTATGAAAAAGAGAAATCAAAATTCCTGATATTTACCGGCTTTATTTCAATTAACTCGCTAGCGGCTTTGCACCACACTTATGAAAATAAGCAGACTTATTGAAAAACATTTCTGGCTGATCCTCCTGGCAGGAATTCTGCTGGGTTTGTGGTCACCCATCACTTTCAAAGCTTCTCCGGTTGTGCCGAAGATTTTGCTCGGAATGATGCTTTTCCTTGCTTTCCTTAAAATTGATGCACTTGAGGTACTTGAAAATATAAGGAATTTCCGGCTGATGATCTATTTAGCTTCTGTTTATATGATCGCTATTCCGCTTGTTTTTTACTTTTCAACATTGATTTTTAATTCTGACCTTGCAGTTGGAATACTTCTTCTGACAGCAATGCCTGCCGGAGTCTCCACCCCTGTGCTGACCGATATAGCCAGAGGAAATATTTCTCTTTCAATGAGCCTGGTTATCGTCAGCCAGATTGCAGCCCCATTTACCGTACCTTTACTGTTCTGGTTCGTGAATGCCGATTCGCTGACAATTAATAAATTACTGATTTTAAAGGATGTCTCAATCCTTGTTTTCCTTCCCATGATCATTTCCCAGATAGCTAAAAGATATCTTCAAAGGGCTATCGAAAAAACACAGCATTTTTTTACTTCGGCAAATGTTTTACTTCTTTTTTCATTTGTTTACATAGCCATTTCCTCTCAGAGGAATATAATACTCGAGAATCCGGCAGGTCTGATCTGGAAGATCGGAGTTCTTTACCTTGTATTCGTTCTGCTCCACATCATTGGATATTTGATTTCAATTAAAGAAACCCGCGAAAACAGGATAGCGGTTGCCATTGGTGCTGCTTATATGAACAACGGAATGGCAATCGTTCTTGCAGCATCCTATTTCAAGCCTGAGATCCTGATATTGATGGTACTTTCGGAATTTCCCTGGAATACCCTTCTGGCACCCTTCAGGAAGGTCATCTGGCTGCTCCGGGACTGATGCAACAGCAGACCAGTTAGTACCTGTTAAGCTTATAGGTCACTCCTGCTTTCACATTCAGGAATGAAGCTCTTGAGGTACCCATCTGGAGAAGCAAACCTCCTCCAAGGCTTACTGCAAACGAATCATCAATCCGGTATCTGATCCCTCCCCCTCCGTTTATGTAAAGCTTCGTATTTTCATCCAGGTTCTTTACTCCGATAAGAAGTCCACTGTTACCATAAAGAAATGGTTCGACTTTTTTCTTATCCCATGTAAACCTGATATCGACAAATGCCGGAACGAGATTGCCCTCCTTATAGACCAGCAATCCCGATCCTAATCCTATAAAAAGGTTTGTGCTGAGGTTCAGACCATATATATTCAGCTGATATCCATGTGAGGAGGTAAAACCGTAATACCACTGGGAATAAGGCATTGTAGTACCTGCAACTCCATATCCGAAAGTAGCCTCGGTGACATTCGCGTAACCTGAATTAGGATTCAGGGTCACATTCTGCCTTCCCGAATTTGCCTGTCTCTGGGCAGTGGCTAGCAGAGCTGGGAGGTAAAAGATGATAATGATCAGGAGCCTCTTCATATGAAGTGTAAAACTAATTAATTATAAGAATTTAGTTACCGGTTTCTTGTGGTCAGGTGCATGTTGAGTGAAAACTCTGCTTTCGAACAGCATCAATATTTATTATGATGTTAATAACTTAACCCCATTTGTTATTTACTAAAAATATAATCCTCCAATCCTATAGCTACCTTTGACACCGGCCAGCGCCCTTTCACCTTTCCAATTCTGGAAATTAGCACAATAAAATACTGATTAACAACTAAACAAACTGGGGTGCTGGCTTTCTTTCCTGAATTGATGAACGTTTTGAGCAGAAATAAATTGCCGTTCCACAAGAATATTTCCACTCAATTTACGTTAAGTATATGTATCTGTTGATGAATGATGAACCGAACAGAAAAAATGGCAAATATGGAACCACATGACTTAACCAGGGGGATCAATGTAAGCGCTTACAAATTAAGCCTTGCAAAACAACTGGAGGAAAATGCCAAAAGGCTGAAGGAACATTATCAGAGGGTTCAGAGTCAGCGCAAGGAGATCGAAACCCAGAAACAGGAAGTTACAAGCTTTGTCTGTGACTGGCAGTAGTAAGTTTTGATACAGTAGTTCCTTAATTCATTAATCCTGAGCTATCAGGGTAATAAGATATTATATTTCCATTCCTGTTTTACGCAATTAAGCTCTAAAAGTGTACTTTTTAACTGCAAAGGCGCTAAGCTTTAGCA
>DOTV01000058.1:0-1664 GCA_003520925.1 Bacteroidales bacterium
TATTTAAAATTAAATTCTACCTTTAAACCATAAGAGGTAAACATCGCTTTAAAGATCCGGTATGATTCAAGTGAAGAAGATTTATATCGCACTGATATTTTTATCTGGATTATTCTTATTGACCTGCTGCAATAAGGAATCGGGAATGGATATTGTGGACACCAACCGCAAGCCTCAGATCAAACCGAATTATATTGATGTGACCATTCCTCCCAATATTGCCCCGATGAATTTCAGGATAACTGAAACCGGAGAATATTTCAGGGTTACTGTCACATCGGGATCAACAGGATCCAGGCTGGATATTACATCAAAAGATGGTCTGATACAGTTCCCTGAGAAAACATGGAGGAAGCTGGTTGAGAATTCAAGAGGCGGTAAAATTACATTTGAAGTTTTTTCGGCAAAAAAAGAAAGTAAAAGCCTGGAGCAGTATGAACCTTTCTTTATGTATGTTCCCAATGAGCCAGTTGATCCCTATCTTGCATACAGGCTGATTTATCCGGGTTATTACAACTGGTCCCACATTAAGATCATGCAGAGATCCACTGAAAGTTTCAGGGAGGATGTCCTTGTCGATAACCAGATCCTTGATATGAACTGCATCAACTGCCACTCCTTCAACAATTACAATCCCGAAAAATTCATGGTTCATATAAGGGGTTCCCATGGAGGTACATATTTTGCGGAAAATGGGAAAATTACAAAAAGAGAACCCAGGGTGGATGCTATGCCTGGCGGAGCTACATATCCTTCATGGCATCCTGGTGGAAGATTTATAGCTTATTCATCGAACCAGGTCAGACAGGGATTCTATTCACGACCTGAAAAAATTATAGAAGTCTTTGACCTTGTTTCATCCATTATCTGCTTTGATATTGAAAAGAATGAGATTATTAACGTCAGGA
The DNA here is from genome assembly GCA_003520925.1 of Bacteroidales bacterium. Classification (GTDB taxonomy): domain Bacteria; phylum Bacteroidota; class Bacteroidia; order Bacteroidales; family VadinHA17; genus LD21. The sequence goes on from DOTV01000058.1 coordinate 909, forward strand.
ATCGTGATACGACAAAATATCTTGAAACGTTCCCCTCCTGGTCGCCTGACGGAAAATTTCTTTATTTCTGCCGGGCTCTCCAGGCTAACAGCCTGGACAACATGACTCTCGAAGAGATCAGGAAAACAAATTATGATATCGTCAGGATACCGTTTGATTCCGAAACTGTGACATTCGGCAACACTGAGGTAGTATTCAAAGCTTCCGAATCTGGCAAAAGTGCATCGTTCCCAAGAATTTCTCCCGACGGGAAATATCTTGTATTTACGTTGCACGATTTCGGCACGTTCCCTATCTGGCACCAGGAGGCTGATCTGTATCTTCTTGACCTTCAAAACGGTGCCTGTAAAAAGATGGATCTGAACAGCAACCAGACTGAAAGTTACCATACCTGGTCTTCAAACGGGAAATGGCTTGTTTTCAGCAGCAAGAGGACTGACGGAAGAAGCACAAGACCCTTTATTGCATATTTTGAATCATGGGATAAGACAGGAAAACCATTTATCCTTCCGCAGAAAGATCCGTCATATTATGACGAGCTTATGGAATCGTTCAATATACCTGAATTTGTAACAGGAAGGATAAAGTATGGCCCGCGCGATTTTGCGAAAGTGTCGCGAGATGAATCAATAAAGGCAAAACCAAGGGATCCGCTCGAATCGCTTTCGAAGAGGGATCAGGAGAAGGCAAATGTTAAACGTAATCCGGGAGAAAGGTCAATACATGAGTAGTAAGACGGAAGTCAGAAGACCGAAG
>DOTV01000058.1:1928-2987 GCA_003520925.1 Bacteroidales bacterium
CAGAAGAATTATGAAACCAGAATCAAGATATAGGACCAGGCCCCCCGCTCCCAGTCCCCAGCTCCCTGCTCCCCGGAACCAGCAGCTATCAACCTGGTATCTTCTTGCAGCTTTATTTCTTATGGAGTTCGCCTATTTCTTCCTGTATGGCAGCCATATCCTGTTTTTCCAGGAACAGCAGCATCTTTTTATTTATAGGTCCTCATTTATAAATGATTTTTTTCTTAAGCCCGGCGGATTATTGGACCTTTCGGGTAAATTCCTGACCCAGTTTTACATAAGCAAATTAGCGGGGTCGGTTATTTTAGCAGCTGTTCTGACCCTTCCCGCGATCATTCTTCAGTCCATCAGCAAGCGGCTGTTAACTGATTCTGCCTTATCAAACCTGCTTGTGATAATTCCCTCCTGTATTCTCTTGCTCATGCAGACTCATTATTACAACCTGTTGATGTATGATCTTGGTTTCCTGCTGGTATTGGCGTATTTCCTTATTTCAATATTTCCGGAGAAAAAAACCTGGCGGTATATTACACTGGCCTTTTTCCCTTTATTTTATTATCTCGTTGGTGCTTATGCGTTGATATTCATCGGATTATATGTTATATATTGTCTCTTTTACATAAAAAGCCCGGGAAAGTATTTATACCCTCTCTTTTTACTTGCTTCAGCCGGAATTTCAATTCTTTTATTCAACAGGATCTTTCTGCTGCAAAGTGTAAAGCAGTTGTTCCTTTACCCGCTGCCTTTCATAAACGATTCAATGCATCAGAGACTCTTTTATTTTCTGGCAGGGTTTATGATCTTGTACCCGGCACTCTGCAAACTTGCCGGTTCTGTAAATCTGAAGAGACTGAATAAAAGCATTATTACCATTATTCCCGGAGCAATAGCACTATGCTTAACAATAGTATTGCTGAAAACCGGGTATAATTCCCAGACTGCCAGAGTAATAAATCTTGAGAGTCTTGTATTTCAGGGAAAATGGAATGAGGCAATTCAATACCACGAAAGATATCCTTCAGAGAATATGATAGGTCAGTACTTTTATAATATTGCCCT
>DOTV01000058.1:3242-7644 GCA_003520925.1 Bacteroidales bacterium
TCTGAATCGGGTCAGCTGTGTGAAAGATTGTTTCATGGGAAGCAAGATTTCGGAACAGCATCTTTGTTTTTGCCCTGGAGCAGCGAGCACATAAACTGGGGAGCCCATTCATTTTATGCTATCGGACTTATTAATGAAGCACAGAGATGGGCTTATGAAGAAATGGTTGTTTACGGACCCCGTCCACAGAATATGAAGCTCCTTGTTAAATCGAGCCTTATTAACGGTAAGTACGCCCTCTCTGAAAAATATACAGGTATCTTAAGAAATACCCTGTTTTACAACTCCTGGGCAAAAAAGTATGAGAAAATGATCGGAGATACCTCAGCTATACATTCTGATAATGATCTGGGGAAAAAAATTAAGCTTATACCTCAAAGTGATTTCTTTATCTTTCTCGATTCTCCTGAGCAAAATCTCCCGGTACTTGTTGACGAAACGCCCCCAAACAGGGAGGCTTTTGAATATTTAATGTCGTGGCTGCTGCTAAGCAAGGAGGTTGATATTCTGGTAAATAACATAAGGCTGATGAAGAAGATCGGGTACACCCGGATCCCTGAACATATAGAGGAAGCGATTATGATCTATTACAACAGCCAGGGGACTTTTCCTGATCTTGGCGGACTATCTATAAGCAATGGAACAGTTCTCCGTTTCGAACAATACTTTGGAGCCTACATGAAAGCACGTCAGAATCCAGGAACCATGAAGGAAAAAATGCAAAAGCAGTTCGGGAATACATTTTGGTATTATTTTCATTTTAAATAACTGCTTCAGGTACTCATCCCCCTAGCCCCCTTCTCTGCTGAAGCAAAGAAGGGGGTGTGAAGTATTGTGAATATAATATTCCCCCTCTTTCCGCCAACTGGCGGAGAGAGGGGGATTAAGGGGGGGAGTACATGTTTTACAGAAAGGGATAAAGTAGGGTAAGTTCAAGTTATTGCTTTTTGGTATATCTAAATATGTTAAAAAAAGTTATATTTACAGATATACCCGGAACCTGACACCATGTTGAAGAGACCTCTGTTAGTCATTCTGATATTAATTTCCTTCGTAAATTGCTTTGTTCTTTATTCCCAGAATCCAAGAATGGACGGGTATAAAGGGATATGGTATTCATCCGGCCCGAGCCTGGAATATGGTTATAAATTCTCAGGAGGCGTATCAACTTTTGCATCATGGCACCGGCCCATAGCAATATATTCTCCCAAAGCAAGGAAGACATTCTTTGTCTATGGCGGAACTACCAATGCTGATGAAAGACACTTGTTAATAATGATCTCCTATTTTGATCATAAAACGCATATGGTCCCAAAGCCTGTAATAGTTTATGATAAGATGGGAGTCAGGGAACCTTACGACAATGCTTCCCTCGCAATTGATGATAAAGGATTTTTGTGGGTCTTTATCAGCGGGTACAACAGAACCAGACCGGGATTCATTTATAAAAGCTCAAACCCATATTCAATTGACTCTTTTGAACTTGTCAGGGAGATCGAAATGATATCACCCCAACCCTGGTGGATTGATGGGGAAGGTTTTGTACTTTTTTATTCAAAATTGTCAAAAGGACTCGATATGTGGTGTGCCTCAGGTTCTGACGGAAAATCGTGGCCAATTGATAAAAAGCTTGTTTCGATGGGAGGCAATCTGCAGATCGGAGATATTCACGAAGGTAAAATAGTAACGGTTTTTAATTATTTTCCGAAAGGCGACATTGACAGCCAGACCAACCTTTATTTTTTACAGAGCGATGACCTGGGAATGACCTGGAAAACAATTGAGGGGTCACCTTTACAAATTCCGCTTACTGACGTAAGTAATGAAGCTTTGATCAGGAACTTTGAACAGGAGAGGAAAGAGGTTTACCTGAGTGATATGGATTTTGATTCACATGGTAATCCGGTTATCTTGGCAATAATCAGCAGCAGTTCAGTTCCAGGTCCCGGGTCCGGATCAAGAGACTGGTTCGTGATAAGCCGGAAGGACGGGAACTGGAATTTTACCAAAGTATGTGAATCAACTCATAATTTTGACAGAGGTTCAATTCATATTGGTGACAGTGAATGGAAAGTGATCGGACCTACGGAGCCCGGTCCCCAGAAATACGGAACCGGAGGCGAAGTCGCCCTGTGGATAAGCAGAAACGAAGGTGTTGACTGGCAAAAAGTAACAAATGTTACAATTAACAGTATAAATAATAATTCTTTCGTCCGTCATCCGGTAAACGCACAGAAGGATTTCTTCGCCTTGTGGACTGACGGTAATGCCAATGAATTATCACGATCTTATCTTTATTTCACCAATGAGAAGTGCAATAAAGTGTGGATGCTGCCATACGAAATGAAGGAGAATTCCCGTAAGCCGGTCCGGATCAGATAGCTTCAATTAAGCTTATAGAGCTTTGCTGCATTGTCATGAAAGATCATTTTAGCTATCACCATTGCTTCATGCTCAGTAATATATCCTTCCCTGACCTTATTAATCAGGACTTTTGAGATTATCCTTTTTGCTGATATCAGCTCGCTGTAAACATTTTCGACAACCATGCAGTCGCCTCCGAATGCGGTTATCCGGGTGACAGGAACCATCTCGAGCCATTCATTGAAAAATCTTTCACTGTATGTCGGTGAGACCATATAGACCCAGTTCATATCGATATAAACATTCCTGTAGTTCTTGGCAAGAGCCGAGACCTCTCCGCCATATGGATAGCTCCCATGATAAAGAACAAATTTAACATCCGGGTAATCAATGAAAAGACCGGTAAGCAATTCCGGATCGGAATCCCCTAATATCTTGCCCTTTCCTGCCTGTATCCCCGTGTGTATAGCCACCGGTTTGTCATATTTCCTGACAAGATCCAATAGTTTGAAGAGCATGTAGTCCTGAAGCGGTTTTGCTTCTTTCATCGAAATTTTAAAATCTTCTTCCCCGTTGACAAGGGTTTTAAATACCTTTTTTGCAGCATCAGCGCTGGTTTTTTCAAACAGAAGAGTACGGTAGTACGAACTGAATATTTTTACGGCTATCATTCCATTCTTCAGCTCTTTTTCAAATGCTGTCTCAAGCGATTTGACAAAATCATCAAGTGAATAGATAGGATCGAGCTGCGACACGGCAAGGGAGTCAATTCTGTATTTTGATCTTATCGTAAGCCAGTCGTCGAACCTTTTTTCATATCTGGCAAAACCATCCTTGCCCGGCATATTGTTTCCATCCTTGATAAAATAATGTATTCTGCACGAGTCCCTTATTATCCTGTCAAACCAGTCAGTTCCGTACGCCTTCCTGATCTTTTCCGAGAGAGGCCCCACAGTCGATTCGTTCAGCTCATTTATGCCATAAAGTCTGGCTGTACTCTGGAGGATCAATCTGTTAAAGGAAGTATTGAACGAATTATTCCAGTATGGTTCAATGATGTTCCATTTGCTTACCGGATCGAGTTGCCTGTTAAAAATAGTATTGAAGAGGGTATCGGGCATTCCTGCGGAGACAAGATCGTCATATCCGTTCTGCATAAATAGCAGGGAGAAATCGAGGAAATAGCTGTCCTTCAGCATTTCCGGGCTTATCAGATGTTCATGCGTATCTATAATTCTGATTGTATCTATGTAATGGACAATTCGATTCTCAAAGCCCGGTGCCTGAAGATAATGTAAATACTTCTGAGCTTTCCCTGGTAAAAGCGAAAAAATAAGTATCAAAAGAGTTACTCTGAATCTCATCAGACGAGGGGGATATCCAAATTTCACGGGTTTAAAATTAGACCATTAAATTGTCTCCGTTATTCCCTGTTAAGGTTATTTAACACTATTTTGGATGTGATAACAAAAAAGAAGAGACGCGCAATCCGCGCGTCTCTTCCATAATAAACGATGTAATGATTAAATAAATCAATAGGCCGGATCCTGTGTAAGAACACCTTTCTGAAGGTCGATCTGATCCTGTGGCAGTGGCCAGTAATCATCCTGTGTTGCATTGAATGTAGCTCCCTGCATGAAGGTTCTGAAAGTAATATCCTGTGCGATAAATGCGTTCAGAGTCGTAGCGAGAATTCCCCAACGGCGGAGGTCGAAGAAACGCCATGGTCCGCAGGCGAATTCAAGCCTGATCTCATTCTGAACAGCCAGCAGTGCATTTGCTTTGGTATCGAAAGGATAAACGCCAGGTCCTGGATAAGGTTCAATCTTATAGTTAGCAGCCGGTTTGGTATAATCGACTACCGGATTGGACAGCAGGTTCTTGGTGCTTGTACAAAGTCCCATAACTGGTGTACTGGTTTTGGCACGGTTACGGACCTGATTTACGAGTGATCTTGCAAGTTCAAGATCATTGTCCTCCAATGCACATTCAGCTCTCCAGAGCAGGATATTTGCATAGCGGATAATCCTGTAGTTTT
>DOTV01000017.1 GCA_003520925.1 Bacteroidales bacterium
AGCTTAAAGAAATATACCTCCTCCATCGTCCAAATCGGTTCTGTTCTTCTCGGCGGCTCCTACCCTGTCCGTATCCAGTCGATGACAAATACAGATACTATGGATACATAAGCTTCTGTAGCCCAGTGCATCCGGATAATTGAAGCAGGAGCTGACTTTGTAAGGCTGACTGCCCAGGGAACCAGGGAAGCCAAAAACCTGAGTATTATCAAATCGGAATTACGGAAAGCCGGATTTGACACACCACTTATTGCAGATATTCATTTTAATCCGTCTGCTGCTGAGATTGCTGCCAGGATAGTTGAAAAGGTCAGGATAAATCCGGGTAATTACGTAGACAAAAGAGCCTCATTCCAAAAAATTGAATTTACCGATAAAGAATATAATGAAGAGCTTGAAAGGATACATTCAAGACTTTTACCTCTGATAAAAATCTGTGATGAAAATCAGACAGCTGTACGGATTGGTGTCAATCATGGCTCACTGTCCGACAGGATAATGTCGCGTTATGGCAATACCCCTGAGGGTATGGCTTTATCTGCAATGGAATTTATCAGGATATTCAGGGCCGAGAATTTCCACAGGCTTGTTCTTTCAATGAAGTCATCCGACACAGGAGTAATGATAAGGGCAACAAGACGGCTGGCAGAATTGATGACAGCTGAAGGATTTGCATATCCTCTCCATCTGGGTGTTACTGAAGCCGGTGAAGGTGAGGATGGAAGGATAAGGTCAGCAGCAGGCATTGGAGCACTTATTTCGGAAGGATTAGGTGATACCATAAGAGTTTCATTATCAGAAGCTCCTGAAAACGAGATTCCTGTTGCAAAGGAGATACTGCGGTTTCTTGCAGGTTCTGGCGGACGGGTTACATCACCGGCCGGACCTCTCAGCTTCAGGACACACGGGAAGCTTTATAAACCGGAAGTCGTAACAAATGATAAAGGAGTTTTCATAGACGAAAGCGGAAAGCCTTGTAATTACAATGTAATTACATTCGAAAACAATTCAGAATCAATAATTAAGGATCGCCATAATGAGAAGATAATCATCAATGCTGTCTTTGATGAGGATGATCCTGAAAAGCTTGCAATAGATTCTGCCTCATTGCTCGGGAAATATTTTATAACCAGGCATGCAGATGCAGTTTCCATTTCCAACAAAGGAAAAGTTCAGGGTGACAAGCTGAAGGAGCTCTCTTTCGCAATCCTCCAGGCTACGGGAGCAAGGATAACCCGGGTAACCTATCTTTCGTGCCCCACATGCGGACGCACCAGATTTGACCTGCAGGAAGCTGTAAAAAAAGTGAAGGCAGTGACGGGTCATCTTACGGGGCTAAAGATTGCTGTCATGGGGTGTATTGTTAACGGCCCGGGGGAAATGGCGGATGCTGATTACGGGTATGTAGGTGCAGCAAACGGAAAGGTTCATATATACCGGGGGATGGAGCAGGTCCTGAATAATATTCCGCAGGAATCCGCTGCAGAAGAATTGCTAAAAATCATTGAGGAAGATCAGAAAGGAAAATAGATACTTTTTTTTAACCACGGAGTCGCACGGAGTTAAACCACGGAGTCGCACGGCTAAAACTCCGTGAAACTCCAAAAAACTCCGAGTAACTCCGTGGTTAATTTTTTCATGCAAACCTGAAATCCAGCTGTTTTTTCTGCATGTCGGCCTTCACAACTTCGATTTTAACCCTGTCGCCCAATGTATAAAGCTTCCCTGTCGACCGGCCCCTGATGCAGTAATTTTCCTCATCATACTCGTAGAAATCGTCTGCAAGGTCCCTTACACTTACCATTCCTTCGCATTGATTTTCGATTATCTCAACATAAATCCCCCATTCAGTAACACCAGAAATAACCCCATCAAAAACCTGACCCAATCTGCTACTCATGAACTCAACCTGTTTGTATTTGACTGAAGCTCTTTCGGCCTCATTTGCAAGCCGTTCCATCTTCGATGAGTGATCGCACAGCTTTTCATATTTCTCCCTGCTGCCGGGGTTTTCCTTATCAAGATAAGCTGTAAGAAGACGGTGAACCATCATATCGGGATAGCGTCTGATCGGAGAAGTGAAATGCGTATAATATTTAAATGCAAGCCCGTAATGGCCTATGTTGTCTGTTGAATAGACAGCTTTAGCCATGGCACGCAGGGCTATAGTTTCAATTATATTCTGTTCGCTTCTGCCGGCAACCTCTTTCATAAGGCGGTTCATTGCCTTTGGCAGGTTGTTTTCGTCGGCAGTAAGCTTGTACCCGAACCTGGTAATAAACTGCCTGAAGTTGCTGATCTTTTCCGGATCGGGCTTATCGTGGATCCTGTATACAAAGGTCTTTCCCCTGAGCTGTTTACCTACATACTCAGCTACCTTCCTGTTGGCAAGGAGCATAAACTCCTCAATAAGCTGGTTTGCTGTCCCCATATCACGGAACCTTACTCCAAGAGGTTTTCCTTCATCATCAAGGTCGAACTGGACCTCAACCCGTTCGAATGAAAAGGCTCCGAAGGCAAATCTTTTTGCCCTCAGCTGCTGTGCAAGCCTGTGAAGAACAAGTATCTGATCCTTCATTTCGCCCTCACCCGTATCTATGACGTATTGTGCTTCGCTGTACGAAAACCTCTTGTCAGAATTGATTACTGTCCGTCCAAACCATTCATTCAGTACCTCCGAGTTGTCATTGAGCTCAAAAACAGCCGAATAAGTAAGCTTATCCTCTGAAGGATTAAGTGAGCAGATGTTGTTTGAAAGCCTTTCGGGAAGCATCGGGACAACCCGGTCGACAAGGTACACCGATGTTGCCCTCTGTTTTGCCTCCTCGTCTGTCCGCGAGCCCGGCTTTACATAATGTGTTACATCGGCAATATGTACACCTACTTCCCAGTTGCCATTTTCAAGCTGTCGCATCGACAGGGCATCGTCAAAATCACGGGCATCCGCAGGGTCAACAGTAAATGTCGGAACTTTCCGGAAATCCCTTCTTGCTTTAATATCGGCTTCAGTAATCTCACCCCGAATTCTGTCAGCATCATTTTCAACCTCTCCGGTAAACTGGTAAGGCAGTTCAAATTCGGCAAGTATTGCATGCATTTCAGTTTGATGCAAACCAGGATCACCAAGTACATTTATTATCTCAGCAACCGGGTTTTTTGACCTTGGATTCCATTCTGTGATACGGGCAACAGCTTTTTGTCCCTGTCTGGCCCCATTGAGCTTCGAGGTAGGAATGTAGAGATCAAAGGGCATGTTTTTATTATCGGGCATAAGGAATGCAAAATTGGGCATGATTTCGATGGTACCAACAAAAGTGGTCCTCCAGCGTTCAATAATCTCTACGACTTCCCCCTCGGGCTTTGCCCCTTTTCTCCTGGCATAGAGCCATACCTTCACTTTATCGCCATGCAACGCCGTATTAAGATTTCTGGCCGAAACAAACACATCATCCTCCAGGTCGTCAGTGGATATAAACCCATATCCCATTCTGGTCATATCGACTGTCCCCGTAATATAAATCTTCTCGCCCGTTCCCTGATTGTGTTTCTCCTTGCTCTTGCCCCTGCTTTTACCCTTTCTGCTCATAATTTCTGGTTTTTACGAAGGTAAGAAAATGAACCATTTATTTTAATACATTTGCCTGTTAAATGAAGTAAAGTGACAACCCTTAAAACAGTATACAACCATTCTCCCAACATCGTAACGAGAAAAACGGGAAGCGAATATGTGCTTGTCCCTGTGGCAAATAACATTGCTGATATGAACAGTGTTTATACGCTGAATGAATCAGGCGCATTTATATGGGAACTGATTGACGGGAAACGAAATGCTCAAGAAATAATCAACAAACTCATGGAAGAATATGACATTGATCGTGACTCAGCAGAAAAAGACGTTCTTTCATTTATAAACGATATGAGTAATTATCTCATCATCAATATTTAATATAATTTTTCCCTGAATTAACCGTTATACTTCAGAGTCGATCCTATATTTAAATTAATTCACTCTGAAGATTGCAAAATACTGTTGGTTATAGAGGTAGCAGCCTGGGTTTTTATTACATGCAGAAACAACCAGAGATCAGAATGAGGAACTATAATCTGAACATTGCAGGCTATAATATAAGACTCGAGTCGGCAGAAGACGGACCAGAACTGGTGCCTTCCCCCAGGTTCAGGAACAATATAGTTTATAATCAGGCATATGATGTCAGGATCAGAGTGCATCACGGAAGCATCCGTCCCGATGAGGATGCAGAGAGGTTATTTGTTGCGCCTTATGTTGTCGAAATAAACGGTTATAAAATTACCCGAAGTGACAACTTCTGGAGTGTTTACAAACAGAACGGAGACCTGCTCATAATTACAAACTTTCCTGATTCTCCCTCAAAAAAAGCGACTCTTAAGCTTTCGCTTGCACTCAGGGAATGGGATCTTTATTTTGAAAATGCAGGATGGGAAACCGACCCGATGGAATATCCTCTCGATGGCTTGATCCTTTACTACCTTACTGCAATAAATACAGATATCATGATCCACGCATCCGGAGTTTATTACAACGGCCGGGGATATATGTTCAGCGGTGTATCGGGCAGAGGCAAGACAACAATGGCTTTATTGTGGGACAATATAGGGGCCCAGGTCATTCACGACGACCGTCTTATTATCAGGAATGATGAGGGTGTATTCAGGATGTACAACACACCGGTATATAAAAATGATGTCCCACGAAATGCTCCGGTTGACAGGATCTTCCTGATCGGACATGGTGATGAAAACAGCATTACAACAGTTAGAGAGGCTTCAGCCGTAAGCCTGGTCGTTTCAAACTGTATCCAACATAATTACAGTCCTGATATGATTGCCCGTTTCCTTGGATCTGTTTCGATGATGTGTTCGAAGATCCCGGTTGCAACTCTCTCTTTCAGACCCGACAGGAGTATAATCGAATATATCCTCAGGAATGAGTAAGGATCACCTGTCCTATACTGTCTTAAAAGATATCGGATTCAGGCTGCTTGCTGAAGGAAAGACCATCAGGGTCAAAGCTGAAGGTGTCAGCATGTATCCGTCGATAAAGTCAGGTTCAGTGATCTTTATAGAACCATTAAAGCAGGGCACTGAACCTGTTCGCGGTGAGATAATAGCATGGAAAAGAGATTCCGGGATTGTAGTTCACAGGCTTGTAAGTTCATATATCACAAAACATCAGAAATTTTACATAACAAGAGGCGACAGCAGCATTTCTGAGGATGAACCAGTTCTTTTGGAGCAGATCGCAGGGAAAGTTGTAAGAGTAGAAAAACCTGAAGGAAAACCCATATCTCCTGAAAAATATATCAATAAAGTACCAAATTACAGCCTGAACCGGTTTTTGGTAAGGATTATTTCGCAAATTTACAGGGTAAGAAAGATTATTTACCCCCCATCCCCCTGAAGGGGGGTTTGCCCCCAACCCCCTGAAGGGGGCTTATATGGGCGAAGATTAATACCCCCTTTAGGGGGAAGGGGGCGAAACCTGTATGAAAGGAAAACTAAGACTCTTTAGAAAAGCCCTTGGTCTTGTCTGGGACAGCGCCCCCGGATGGGCAACAGTTAATATTATGATCTCTGTTCTCCAGAGCTTCCTGCCCCTCGTCCTTGTCTGGCTCATAAAACTTCTTATTGATGAAATAACCAATGCAGCATCAGCCGGATCGGCTTCAAATATTATCCCGATGATAATAGCTGTGGTTGTTGTGTACTTTCTTGATGAAGTTTCAAGTGACTCCGGAAATTTTGTAAGGACGAAACAATCAGTAAAGCTTGAAGGATACATGTACGGACTTTTGCATTCCAAAGCAGTACGGCTCGATCTCATAAACTTTGAGCACCCCGGGTATTATGACTGCCTTTCCAGGGCAACCTCTGAAGCTCCCTGGAGACCTAACAATATTCTGAACAACATTGTTTCAATGTTCCGCGGGCTCCTTTCCCTGATACTTATGGCCGGACTGCTGGTCACACTTCACTGGGGAGTGGCTCTTCTTCTGCTTATAGTAAATATTCCGGGTATCTGGTTAAGACTTCATTATGCTGATATCCTTTATCATTTCCAGAGAGAACAGACACCTGAGGCACGTAAAACAGCCTATTTCAACTGGCTCCTGACAGGCGACAGGCCGTCGAGGGAGATAAGGCTTTTCGGGCTTGGAGAATATTTTATTTCACTGTTTAAAAAGTCATTTAACAAGCAGAAGGAAGAAGAACTGAATATTTTAAGAAAAAGAACCCTTATTGAACTGGTCTCGGATCTGTTTAAGGCATCCTCAATCCTCGTTCTGCTTATAATCATTGCCCGTCAGACAATCAGCGGTAAGCTGACACTTGGCCAGATGGCAATGTTCCTTCTCGCTTTCAGGCAGGGAATGACTTACATCAAAGACCTTTTCAGTTCCATTGGCGGTCTTTATGAAGACGGATTGTTCATAGGCGATACTTTCGAGTTCCTCGACCTCAGAGAAAATTTGACCGCCCTGGCTCCGGTAACAACTCCTTCAGATCTGAAATCAGAAATAAGCATTGATAAGCTGTCATTCACTTATCCCGGAAATCAGCATCCAACGGTCGACAACATTTCCTTCACAATCAAAAAAGGGGAGATTGTTGCCCTTGTGGGACCTAACGGGGCAGGCAAGAGCACCCTTGTGAGGTTGCTTGCCCGTCTTTATGATCCCGATTCAGGAAGCGTTAAATGGGACGGGAATGATATCAGGACTATGGATCCTGACAGATACAGGAAATATTTCTCGGTCGTTTTTCAGGATTTCATGCTTTATAACCTTCCGGCGGGAGAAAACATCAGAATGGGGAATATTGAATCAAAAGATTCCGGAAGTAAGATAAAAGAGGCGGCATCATCCGCCGGTGTGGATGACCTGTTAGACAATCTTCCAAAGGGTTATGATACAGTGATCGGGACCCTCTTTGATGACAGCCGTGAGCTGAGCTGGGGAGAGTGGCAGAAAATAGCCCTTGCCAGAGCTCTTTTCAGGGAGGCTCCGGTATTGATCCTCGATGAACCCTCAAGCTCCCTTGATGCCGATACCGAATATGAGATCTTCAGTAAATTCAGGAAGATTGTCAACGGACGAACTTCAATTCTTATAACCCACCGCTTTTCGAATGTAACCCTTGCCGACAGGATAATCGTGCTTGAAAACGGAGCGATCGCCGAAACCGGAACTCACGGGGAACTGATGGGTAAAAAAGGCAGGTATTATGAAATGTTTACAAAGCAGACGAA
>DOTV01000048.1 GCA_003520925.1 Bacteroidales bacterium
CAATAATGTTCAATGACTCAAACTTCATAACAATTTATCAGTATTTTCTTTGTGAAATAAAAACTGCCTTGTAATGGCGGGGATTATTCCGTGATTAAAAACGCAAAGGTACTGTTATTTGACCGATATTTAAGTATCCGGAGACAGTTTATCAGATATATCGCCTCTTATAATCTGGCATTAAGCTGCGAGATGAAGGCTTCAAATTAGTTCGTTTGATAGATTTTGCAAGAGAACAAATAAATATATTATCCGGAAATTTTGTTTTATTTGTTTATTAATAAATTACTGAATGATTAAGAAATTTATTATTCTCTCGATATTCTCATTTGTTTCAGAATTTATGTCTGCACAGAATGCTGATTCAATAAATCTTAATGAAGCACTTATTTCTCTCAGTCTGCCGGAAGTTGTCGTAACGGCTAACAGATTCAACTCCCTGGGTATAAATACACCCGAGGCAATAAGAATTCTCCGCAATGGACCGGTTAATGATTACCAGCTGAGAACATCTGCCGAAGCCCTCAATTTAGCACCGGGAGTATTCGTCCAGAAAACCAATCACGGCGGAGGCTCTCCCTTTATTCGAGGATTGACAGGGAACCAGACTCTTCTATTAATTGATGGCATCAGACTGAGCAATTCGACAATGAGGTATGGCCCAAATCAGTATTTCAATACAATCGATGTATTCAGCCTTGACCGCATAGAAGTTCTTCGAGGGAGCGGGTCAGTTCAATATGGTTCCGATGCTATTGGTGGAACAGTCCAGGCATTCAGCCACGAACTTACTAACGCAGAAAAGGCCGATTGGGGAGGGAGTCTGCTTACGCGGATAGCGACACAGAGCATGGAACAGAGTCTCCATGCCGGCTTAAGCTTCAGTAATAAAAGCACAGCTTTAAGGGCCGGGATTACATGGCGTAATTTCGGAGATATTATTGGCGGTGATACAACAGGACGTCAGGGCCCTACCGGTTATGACGAATTCGATCATGATTTTAAGGGCAAGATTAAGCTTTCACCAAAATCTTCTCTTACGATTCTCTATCAGAACGTCAATCAGAAAAACGTACCAATCTATCATAAAATTCTCCTTGAGAATTATGCAATCAACAAGACTGATCCACAGAAACGGAAACTTGCATATGTAAAACTGAACCAGGAAATTTATGCAGGAATTTTAAAATCGGCAGTTTTCACAGCTTCGTATCAACAGACCTGCGAAGGAAGGGAGAGCCGGAAAAACGGATCACAAATACTCAGAAATGAATATGATAAAGTCCGCACTCTCGGATTCTCTGCTGAAGCAATTGTCTCAAACGATGATCAGTGGACTGGAAATTTCGGATTTGAAATTTACAGCGATCTGATAAACAGCAGACGTACTGATACAGAAATGCTTACAGGAACGGGAACTGACAAGCGCGGCTTGTATCCCAACGGAGCTAACATGAACAATATGGCACTGTTCACATTGCATTCATTAGATATGATGAAATGGAACATTACAGCGGGAGCCAGGTTTAACTCATTTATTATCAATGTTATGGATCAGGAACTTGGGTTAACCAAGCTGACTCCTTCAGCACTGGTAGGTAACCTGGCGATAATGCGGAAACTGAATTCAAAGTCAAATCTGTTTTTATCGATCAATACAGGTTTCCGGGCTCCTAACATAGATGATCTTGGTACTCTGGGAATTGTTGATTTCAGGTACGAGACACCAAATCTCGATCTTAAACCGGAGAGTTCTTTTCAGTACCAGGCAGGTTATAAATATGCCGGGCAGAAGCTAAGAGGCGACCTTTTTATTTATCGAAATGAACTGTATAATTTAATTACACGGAACAGGATAGGGGATGAGATAATTGAAGGTTACCCGGTTTATCAGAAGGAGAATAGTGAGAGAGCTTATATACAGGGAATTGAAACGGCCTGGGATTTTAGCCTTAATCGTTTCGTCACCATGTCAGGAAACATTACTTATACATATGGCCAGAATATTACCAAAAATGAACCTGTAAGGCGTATACCCCCTATTTTTGCACGCATGGCAATCGATTTCAGGCATAAACAATGGTGGGTGAATCTGGAGTTGCTGGCTGCCGGGAAACAGGATCGTCTTGCCCAGGGCGACAAGGACGATAACAGGATTCCTGAAGGCGGCACACCAGGATGGGATGTATTCAATATAAACTCAGGTTACACATGGAAATTTATGACAGCTGACCTTGGTTTGAGGAACTTGTTTAATAAAGACTACAGGTACCATGGATCTGGTGTAAACGGTTACGGACGGTCGCTCTTTATTACGTTGACAGCAAATTTGTAATAACATGCTTTGAAAAAAGTAAATAGAACCACATATTATATTGTTTTTTCAGCACTGGTATTGACTCTGGTAGTCTTCGTCGTGGTATATATCGGAGTATCAGGCCGCCTCAAAACCAAAAAGGAACTGCTGAATTATAAAAATGCATCCGCCTCACTGGTTTTGTCAGAGGATGGTATACTCCTTGGTAAGTTTTACTTTGAGAACCGCACGAATATCCCTTTCAATCTGATACCAAAATCCCTTATAGATGCTCTTATAGCTACCGAAGATATCCGCTTCTTTGAGCATAAGGGTAATGATGCAAAAAGTTTTTTCAGAGTACTGGTAAAGTCAATCCTGATGAATAAGAGAAGTTCCGGCGGCGGCAGCACAATTACTCAACAGCTTGCCAAAAACATGTTTGGCAGAATTAATAAAGGCTTATTCCCGGTATTCAAGAGTAAGATAAGTGAAGTAATAATGGCCCGGCGGCTTGAGAAAGTTTTCAGCAAAGAAGAGATTCTGACACTTTACCTCAATACAGTTTCATTCGGGGAAAACCTGTATGGAGTTGAAGCAGCTTCTGCGAGATTCTTTAATAAAAGCACAAGCTTGCTTAAAATTGAAGAATCAGCAGTATTGATAGGAATGCTCAAAGCCAATACTTTTTTCAATCCTCGTCTTCATCCGGAAAATGCAAAGTCAAGGCGGAATGTTGTCATTGACCAGATGGAGAAATATAAATACCTCGATACAAAGGTTGCCGATTCACTTTCAGGATTGCCCCTGGTCATTGATTATAAAAGATCCCTGTCAGCCGGGATTGCCGAATATTTCCTGGTTCAGGCAAGAAATGAAACGGATGAAATACTTAAAAACCTTGGTCCAGGGGAGGGAAGAAAGTGGGATCTTGAAAGGGATGGATTAGTTATCACAACTACAATAAACTTCTCCCTTCAGAATTATGCGGTTGCCTCATTTCGCGAGCACCTGTCGGGGATGCAGAAAAGGCTTTACGAGCAGTATCAGAGTTCATCGGGCAAAAAGATTCTTGACCAGGTAGCAGTGAGCGAAATGAAAAGACTTGACCTTGAAGGACGGGCTGATGAAAAAAGGATTCAGGAGTTATTTGACTGGAGTGGCACCTACACAGATTCAATTACTGTTGCTGACAGCCTGAAAAAATCTCTTACGATACTTCATGCGGGACTCATGGCAATGGATCCCGCAGGAGGAGGGGTAAAGGCATGGGTTGGCGGGATCGACTTTAAAACCCAGCCCTACGACCAGGTAATGGCACGACGTCAGCTTGCCTCGGTTTTTAAACCGGTAATTTATTCAGCAGCTCTTGAAGATGGTTACGAACCGTGCCAGTATCTCGATAACGACTCAGTAACATTGTCGGGGTTTGAGGACTGGAGCCCCGAGAACTTTGATCATTCTTTCGGCGGTAAGTATTCATTATCGGGAGCTCTGACACATTCAATGAACATACCGACATTCAGCCTTTATCTTGAAATCGGCTTTGACAGGGTCAATTCAATGTGGAACGACATGGGTTTTTCATTTACTCTCCAAAATACTCCCTCTCTTTCGATGGGAACAGCCGAAGCCAGTATTAAAGAAGTTGCCACAGCTTATTCTTCAATTGCAAACGGCGGATACCGTATCAAACCCTGGTGCATTAGATCAATTAAAACTCCTGAGGGTGAAATTATCTACAGTAACGAAACGACACCTGAAAAAGTAAGTATAATGTCAGAAAGATCGAGTCAGCTTATGAGTGCAATGTTACAGAAAGCGATAAGGGAGGGGACCGGGGTTTCAATGGGAAATATTTACGGTGTCGATTTCCCTCTGGCCGGGAAGACAGGAACCTCTCAGGATTATGCAGATGCATGGTTTGCTGCTTTTAATCCAAAGCTGGTTATTGTGGCCAGGGCAGGAGCCTCATCGAGGGCAATTCATTTCAATAACGGATCGTACGGGTCGGGAAGCGCACTCGCGCTTCCCCTTGTGGCACTTACGCTCAAAAAGGTTAAGCAGGACCCCCTGTTAAAGGAAAAGCTGATCACCTGTTTTCCCGATCTTTCACCGGAACTGGCTGATGCACTTGACTGCCCCGACTTTAAGGAAAAAAACCTTTTTGACAGGATAATTGATATCTTTGAAAAGGACAAAAAAGATTATGAAGGTAACGGGAGAAAGGTCGAAAGAACCGTAAAAAGTATTTTCAAAAAACTATTCAAAAAGAGAGACTAATGACTGGCAAAAAGATTATGAAGCTTCTTATTTTCGGCGCCGTATTGTTAACGGGTTTTGAAAGTTCCTTTTCGCAGGATAATAACTGGACTCATTTCAGGGGGAGTAATCGGGACGGTATTTCGACCGAAACGAAAACGCCCCTTATCTGGGCCGGTCCCAATATCAGATGGAAGACCGAAATCCATGGCCGCGGACACTCCTCCCCGGTTGTTTATGACAATCAGATATGGGTCACAACGGCTACTATGGACGGGAAGGAACTATATGCTTTATGCACTGATTTTACTACAGGCAAAATTTTATATGATCTGAAGGTATTTACAGTCGATGACCCGGTCGGCAAGCATGGGATAAATACATTCGCAAGTCCGACACCTTGTATCGAAAATGGTTTTGTTTATGTTCATTTTGGGAGCATGGGAACCGCGTGCCTTAAAACATCCGACGGATCCGTAGTATGGAAACGTACCGATCTCAGGTGCAATCACGTCCAGGGTCCGGGATCTTCGCCTGTGTTATATAAAAACCTGTTGATTCTTCACTATGAAGGGACCGATGTAAGGTATATTGTGGCACTGGACAAATCGACCGGCAAACAGGTTTGGCGGACTGACAGGCCTGATGAACCTTATCAGCCGCTTGCCAGTATTGGTAAAAAATCTTATGTCACTCCTTTGATTATAAATGTGAAAGGCAGGGACCTTTTAATTTCGAATGGTTCGGCTGTCTGTTGCGCTTATGATCCTCTAACCGGAAAGGAAATCTGGCGGGTTATCGGTGGTGCTGAATCAACAGTCCCAATGCCTTTTTACGAAAATGGCAGACTATTCTTTTATACAGGGTCGGTTAACAATCCGGCAGGAGGAACCTATACCGATCTGTTTGCTGTCAACCCTGACGGCAATGGGGATATCACTTCCACAAATATAATCTGGAAAAAACGAGATGATCAATCTCACACACAGATACTTACTCCGGTTATTAGGGATGGGCTTATCTACACAGTTATTTCAAGGAATATCCTTATGTGCATCGATGCTGCAACAGGTAAAGAGGTTTGGTCGGAGCGGGTGAGGGCCGATCATAATGCTTCACCGGTATTTGCAGGCGGTAATGTCTGGTTCTTTTCAATAAAAGGAGACGTTCTGGCTGTCCGGGCAGAACGTAATTACAATGTAATTACACAATTTCAGATGGATTCAGGTATATGGGCCACACCTGCTTTTATAAGGAATTCGGTAATTCTCAGATCGGAAAAGTATCTGTGCAGGATAGATTGATTATTTGCTTTTCAGAAATAAAAATTTAAGAACTTGGAATGGTTTAAGGATTTGCTCTGGAATGATACAGTAGCACATACGATATTATTATACAGCATAATTATTGCTGCAGGGGTATTCCTTGGAAAAAGAAAGATATGGGGTGTCTCACTGGGTATCACATTCGTATTATTTGCAGGTATAACAATGGGACACTTCGGTTTTACAGCCAACCATAAGGTTGTTGAATTTGTACGTGATTTCGGGCTCATATTGTTTGTCTTTTCAATCGGATTACAAGTGGGTCCCGGATTCTTTTCCTCCTTTAAAAGAGGCGGACTGACTTTAAATCTTATGGCTCTGGCGATCGTCCTCCTGGGCGGAGTGACAACCCTTATTATCCATTTCGTTTCAGGAACTTCAATGCCAATGCTTGTTGGTGTGATGTCAGGTGCAGTTACAAATACTCCCGGACTCGGGGCAGCACAGAATACTCTTGCTCAGGTGAGTACCGGTGTCGCGGGAATTGAAATACAGGATATCGGGCTCGGGTATGCAGTCGCCTATCCCTTTGGAGTCCTGGGAATTATTCTGACAATGGTTGTAATAAGGAAAGCTCTGAAAATCGACTCCCAAAAGGAACTCGATATTCTGCAGAAAGAAATGCATCCACCTGAAACCCTGCCGGAAAAAATTAATATTCTTATAAATAATCCTTTGGTCACAGGCAGATCTGTTGAAGAAATATCAGGGATTTTTGGCAATGGCATGGTCATTTCGAGGATATTGCACGATGGTGAATTGTTACCTGCAACTTCAGGAACGATCGTACACAGGAATGATATCATCCTGGTTGTTGCTGAAAGAGGGCTGGTAAATGAAATACTTGAAAAGACAGGTACGCTAAGTGAAATGGATATTTCATCAAAAACAGGCAAACTTGTCTCAAGAAGGCTGCTGGTGACCAACAGGGAGGTTTTCGGTAAAAGTCTTGGATCACTTAAGCTAAGGACAAGGTTTAATATTAACATCACAAGGATCTACAGATCCGGAATCGAGTTTATTCCATCTCCTCAGATCCTGCTTCAGATGGGTGACAGGCTCACTGTGGTTGGAGATGAAGCGTCGATCGTAAAAGTTACTGAGCAGCTCGGCAACTCAATGAAACGGCTCGAAGAGCCCAATATAATTCCGATATTCATCGGAATATTACTGGGTGTGATTCTGGGAAGCATCCCGGTAAAAATACCTGGAATGCTTCACCCTCTTAAACTTGGTCTTGCAGGAGGTCCGCTTATAATTGCAATTCTTTTAAGTAAGTACGGCCACCGGTTTTCGCTAGTTTCATACACAACTGCCAGTGCAAATCTAATGCTCCGTGAGATAGGAATAGTCCTCTTCCTTGCAAGCGTAGGGATTATGTCGGGTGAGAAATTCATCCCGACACTTACATCGGGTGACGGGTTCATCTGGATGGGTTATGGGGCAATGATTACTGTTTTGCCACTGATAATAGTCGGCTTCTATGCAAGAATTGTTTTCAAACGAAACTATTTTGAGATTTGCGGGATGCTTTCCGGAAGCATGACTGATCCCCCTGCTCTTGCTTTTGCCAATGGACTTGCACAGTCAGAAGCTCCTTCAGTAGCTTATGCAACAGTATATCCTATGGTAATGTTTTTAAGGATCTTTATTGCGCAGTTGCTTGTATTGCTATTTGTTTGAAAAACTTATCTCATCAGTAAGGTTATCAACCTTTCTTTAGTCCTATTGTACGGTGGATAACGGAGGTTTATATCCAGAAGGTTTGATTTCACTATCACTGATCTCATATTGGAGAATGTCTCAAATGATTTTTTCCCATGATACTTACCCATCCCGCTGTTACCAACCCCTCCATAGGGAAGATATGGTGAAGCAATCTGGATAACAGTATCATTTATTGCGGCTGTTCCACTTTGAGTATTTTGAATGAACTTATTGTACAGCTTTTTATTACCAGTGAAAATATATGTTGCAATGGGTTTGGGATACCTGGAGATTATCCTGTATACATCTTCAAAATCATCAAAGTCAATTACAGGAAGTATGGGACCAAAAACCTCCTCCTGCATAATCGGATCATCCGGAGCAACATCCTTAATTATAGCAGGTGAAACATAGCAATCATCAGGATCACAATCACCACCATATACCAGCTTTCCGGACTTCAAAAATGATGAAAGCCTGAATACGTTTTCCCGGTTTATAATCCTGGCAAAATGGTTGCTCTCCTTTACTTCTTCTCCATAAAATGCTTTTACTTCATTGATCAGAAGTTCAAGAAATTTTTCCTCGATCTTCTTATCAATGATCAGGTAATCAGGACAAATACAGGTCTGTCCTGCATTCATGAATTTCCCCCATGCTATTCTTTTAGCTGCAAAATCAAGCTTTGCGTCTGCTGCAACAACACATGGGTTCTTTCCACCAAGTTCGAGTGTAAGAGGAGTCAGATTCTTAGAGGCCATTTCCATAACATATTTCCCTGTTTTACAGCTCCCGGTAAAAAAGATATAATCAAAATTGTAGTTCAGAAGGTATTCACTAATACTATGGTCTCCATTTATCATTGAAATCAATTCTTTTGGGAAGTTATCGAGGATCTTTTCCATTACAGAGATTGTATTCGGCACTTGCCGGGAAGCTTTCAGGACAACACAATTACCGGCAGCCAGAGCACCTATTAACGGCATAAACGAAAGCTGAAAAGGGAAATTCCATGGTGATAAAACAAGCACCTGGCCGTATGGCTGGGGAACAATATAACTGTGTGCTATAAAATGTACAAGGGGAGTCCTTACACGCTTTTTTCTGCTCCAGTGTCGCAGTTTTCTTATTGTCAGATTCAGCTCTTTGATAACGAATCTGGTTTCTGTGGATATTACTTCAAACTCCGGCTTATGAAAATCATTCCATATCGCATTCTTTATTTCCTGCTCGTGCTTAATTACAAGGGACCTTAGTTTTTTCAGAATTTCAATTCTGAAATCAATACTGAGGGTATTCCCGGCAGAAAAGAAATTTCGCTGATTATCAAGTCTTAATTGAATTTCTTGTTTTTCCATTCGTTTTCCAGGGCAATAAGTTGATTGGAGATTTCTGCAGTTGAAGTGTCTGTTTTTTGAGATATTTTACTCATGGCAAACTCTGCAACTGCTGTTATTGTCAGGCTCGGGTTAACACCAATGTTACCCTGAATGACTGAGCCATCTGTTATATAGAAGTCGGGATAATCGTGCACCTTGAAAGTGCGATCCACCATTCCATTTTCTGATGAATCAGACATTGGACATCCTCCAAGAATATGGGCTGTTGTAGGCCTGTTAAATAGTACTTCAAGAAGAATATTTTGTGGTATTCCATTTACCTTTGCAGAATATCTTTCCATAACTTCCTGACCTATTGGAATGTAGGCTGGAACCTTTTTTTGCCCGCTGTTATCAATCTTCATTTTCCCGCCAAATAGGTTATTTCTCCAAACCATCTGCATGGCATTATCAACTGTTTGCATAACAAGAAGAATCACCAGGCTCGATGACCAATTGAAGTTAAATACGGTTTTAAGGAATAGAAATGGGTGTCTGATTGTATTGACAAAAAGATTCCAGGATCTTTCCAAAGAGGTTTCGGCTCCACTGGCTGATAATCCGAAAAACCACTTCATTGCATTAGAGTTATCCGGATACTTGACTACCTCAACATGAGTATGAGGGTCAGGGCTGAAAACAGAAGTTATGGCAAGTCCGTTATTTAATTTTTCCTGTGCGCCGGAAACTGCACAGAGTGTTTCCGCATTTGTTCTTAATCCATAACCGAGTTTGCCTGATAGCAGGGGAAGGGTTCCATATTTGAATTTCTGTTTAAGCAGTAATTCCAGCGTTCCCAGTGTTCCGCAGGCAATAACTAAACCTTTTGAGGTGAAAGTCCTGCCTTTCTTCCCAAAGAACGAAGTAATGTGCTTAGATTCAATATGATATATTCCGTCATTATAGATAATCTTTTCTGCTTTGGTCTCAGGAAGTAATTCAAGCCCCATTTTTTCGGCAAACCAGAGATAGTTCCTGTCAAGAGTATTTTTAGCATTTTCCCTGCATCCCACCATACATCCTCCACACTCTGTACATCTCCGCCGAAGAGGACCCAAGCCGTTGAAATAAGGATCACTTTCCTTTTCCGGGCCATCCAGATTAACTCCGACATGAACTGTCTCAAATGTCTTATGAGCATCCATGTCCCTTGAGACATCTTCAAGTGCTCTATCCTCAACGTTCAGTCTTGAATATTTTACCCGGCCAAGCATAAATGATGCTTTATCATAAAAGGGCCCAAGTGTTCTCTTCCAATCACCGAAATCGGTCCAGGAATTGTTTCTAAAGAAATCATCAGGTGGTATATAAAGGGTGTTGGCGTAAACGAGACTACCTCCTCCTACACCTGTTCCGCTTAAGATGCTTGCTTTTTTGAAGAAGGTAAGCTTCTGAAAGCCAAAAAATCTTAAAAACGGCAACCATAGATATTTTGCCAGGTTCCAGTTTGATTTAGGAAAGTCATCCGGGCGGAAACGTTTTCCCTGCTCCAGAGTGAGGACTTTGTATCCCTTTTCAACGAGCCTCAAACTTGCAACACTGCCTCCGAAACCAGATCCTATAACGATGTAATCATATATCATTATGAAGGGATTTGCTTGAATTAAAAGGCTGTAAATATAGAAAGACCTGTGAACAGTTTCTTAAAGGGAGTGAATAATCCGGCTAAAAATCAGCAGTTTATTTGTTCGGGACAACCTTATTTAAAATGAAAGCTCCTTCTGAATCGTTTCCCGACATTTTGTTCTTGAAGCTGATTGTAAAAGTGTTGTTTGTTTTATCAATTTTCCAGCTCTCTTTCGATATAAATTCTGTAGGACCGGAATCCCCGGAAATAGTTATAGTGGATTCAACAGTTAGGAATCCATCCTGCTCTGACCAGGATGCTTTTGTCTTACGTGGCATTTCGTAAATTGTTATGTTGTATTCTTTTCCGTCGAGGGTTAAATTTTCTGTAAACGGGTACTCCTGTCCATCTCCGGTGTCATAATACCGTTCGGTCAGAAGAGAGTCACTATTGATCCTGATTTCTATTTTGGTCAGGACAGGTGTGTACTCCGGCAGGGTCGATTTTGTCCGGTCTATTTTCCAGGTTCCATTAAAGTCAGCTTTCTGTGCTGTAACTATAAAAGAAGAGGTAATGGCAAATACCATTACAAGAATAAAAAATTTAATTCTTTTCATAATAACAATTCATTTAAATTAAGTTATTGATAATTAATGCATTTATTATTTCTAAGTTCTTATTTTGTTTTCCTTGACGATTTTGCGTCTTTGTGGCAATTCTTTTAGCTGCAAAGACGCAAAGTCACAAAGCAGCGCAAAGAAATCCAAATTATTTCGTTTTATGATTTCAGATTCCGCTAAGATCTACATTTTCAAATAATAATGAAGGGATCCTTATTGTTTCATTTTCACGGATATCGCTACCAAGTTCAATGAGGTTGAACCAGAATTGATTCATGTTACCGGTAATGTTCATTTCATTAACCGGATGAATGATCTTTCCATCCTGTATAAAGAATCCTTCAATGCCGTAGGAAAAATCTCCGGTTGAACCGTTGCAGTTACCGCCAATAAATCCGGTAATAAATACTCCCTTCTTCAGTGAGCCGATGAGCTCTTCGAGGTTCTTTGGGCCAGTTTCAAAAATTACGTTTGAACTGCTCCCTGAATTGGGCTTCATTCCAAGCTTTCTCCCGTAATAATTATCTATGAAATAATCTTTCAGAACGCCTTTCTCAATTATGGGCCGCCTGACTGCTGCGAGGCCTTCATCATCGAACAGTCTTGAACCGGCACCGGATACTATTGTGGGATCATCAATAGCTGTGAACAATGCTGAAGCAACAGGTTTGTTCTGCTTACCGATAAGGAAAGATTGCTTCTGGTACAGGCTTGATCCCTGAAGAGCACTGTATATTGGTGAGAGCAGGTTTCCGGCAACCCTGTTCTCAATTATCACCGAATATTTTCCCGACAGGATCTTTTTAGGGTTTATCTTTCTGATAGTTCTTTC
>DOTV01000081.1 GCA_003520925.1 Bacteroidales bacterium
AGATCATCATTTTCTGGATTCCGGGGATCTTTTCATAGGGTATTTCAATGCCAAGATCACCTCTTGCAACCATTATACCATATACATTATCGAGAATCTCATCGATGTTTTCCACCCCCTCTTCATTTTCTATCTTTGCAATAATCTTAATGCAGCTTTTATATCCGTCAAGCACAGCCTGAACATCCAGTACATCCTGTTTTGATCTGACGAATGAATGTGCAATGAAATCAACCTTGTTCTCAACAGCCATTTTAATAAAAGTCCTGTCTCTTTCTGTTAATGAAGGCAGGCAGATCTTTACCCCTGGAAGATTCACGCTTTTACGTGACCCAAGGACACCATCATTTTCAATAAGACACTCGAGGAAATCTCCACTCCTTTTCACGGCTCTAAGTTCAATATCGCCATCATCTATCAGGATAGCAGATCCTTCTGGGACCTCATTAACGAAAGCTGTATAAGATACATTGATAACCCTGTCGGAGCTTTTTTCTCCGGGATTACCTGCAAGCAGGATCGTGGCACCTTTTTTAAGCTGTACAGGTGAATCACAAACACTGGTCCTTATCTCAGGTCCCTTTGTATCGAGAAGAATCGCGATCTTATCAGAGACCTTGCGGGCGTTTTTCATTATCTGAAGAGCCCCTTCGATGTTCAGGTGAGCAGAGTTGATCCGGATAACATCCATTCCCTCACTGTAAAGCTCTCTCAGAAAATCAGGATCACATCTTTTATCAGAGATTGTAGCTACAATCTTTGTCCTTTTCTTAATCATTCCGTCGTTTTTGATTTCAGGCTTATCTCAATAAATGCCTCAACTGCTAGTCTGTAACCATCAAGCCCCAATCCGATAATACTTCCTCTGCAATATCTGCCCACCAGGCTGTCATGCCGGAATTCCTCCCGTGCCGCAATATTGGTTATATGAACTTCAATTACAGGAACCTTTACCGTTGCCACAGCATCGGCTATCGATACCGAAGTGTGGGTATATCCTCCGGCATTTAAAATTATGCCGTCGCAGGAAAATCCTGTTGCATGGATCATGCTGATTATTTCACCTTCAATATTCGATTGAAAATAATCAATTTGCATCGACGGATATCGAATCCTGAGCTTATTCAGGTACTCTTCGAACGAAACGGTTCCATACTTTTCAGGTTCTCTTTTGCCAAGGAGATTGAGATTGGGTCCGTTGATTATTTGAATTTTCATCCCGGTCTTTCGCAGGTTAATATTGCGTAAAAATAACTAAATAATGTGATTTTTTTACCAGATTAACCCAGTTTGACGAGGATATCCGGTAATCAAATAATATTTTTACGATCATAAATAATTAATGTCCTGATGAGTCTGTCCTGGAAAGCATCCTTCAAGAACTTCGAAAACTATCTGAGGCTCGAAAAATCATTGTCGGAGAACAGTATTGAGGCTTACCTGAATGACATCAAAAAGCTTGAAGTTTTTTTTACGTCATCAGGAAATGATTCCGGACCTGCTTCAGTGACCTACACAGACCTGAAAGGATTCATAAACTGGTTCGGATCAGAAAACAGGAACGCAAGGACACAATCGAGAGTTCTTTCGGGTATAAGGGCATTCTTTAAATTCCTGCTGATTGACGGGGAGATTAAAGAAAATCCCTCCACTTTACTTGATTCCCCTAAGATCGGGGTAAAACTCCCGGTAGTTCTTTCGGTTGCTGAAATAGACAGGATAGTTGCAGTTATCGACCTAAGCCGCCAGGAAGGGCACAGGAACAAGGCGATAGTTGAAACACTCTATGGTTGCGGACTGAGGGTCTCTGAGCTTGTTAACCTCCGGCTTACAGATATTCATCATTCAGAGGGTTTTATAAGTGTCACCGGAAAGGGGGATAAGCAGAGGCTGGTCCCGATAAGCAATAAAGCGCTAAAGGAGATTGACCTTTACAAGATTGACAGGAGCAGGCTCCCCGTGATTCATGATGCGAATATCGTCTTTCTGAACAGGAGAGGAAGAAAACTCACAAGAGCAATGATATTCACAATAATCAGGGATCTGGCAGGTAAGGCAGGAATTATGAAAAAGATCGGTCCGCATACTTTCCGGCACTCGTTTGCGACTCATATGATCGAGGCCGGGGCCGATCTGAGAGCTGTTCAGGAAATGCTTGGACATGAGTCGATTATGACAACTGAGATTTACACTCATATCGACAGGAGTTTTTTACGTGACACCCTGATTATGTTTCACCCGAGGTCATGAATTTAAAACGCTATTCAGAATTTCAATTTTATATATTAACTTTGCACCTTATTTTTTGAAATCCATAATTCAAGTTTATAATAAATCATAAAAGTATGTCGAAAGTAAAAAGAGTTTATTCCTTTGGCAGGAAGACTGCAGAGGGTAAAGCAGATATGAAGAATCTTCTTGGTGGTAAAGGAGCTAACCTTGCTGAAATGTGTCTCCTTGGACTTCCTGTACCCGCCGGTTTTACTATTACAACCGATGCCTGCAATGAATATTACGATAACAATTGCACTCTTCCGAAAGAGCTTATGCCAGAAGTTTGGGCAGCAATGAAGCTTACCGAAGAGACTATGGGTATGAAGTACGGGGATCCTAAAAACGCATTGCTTGTTTCTTGCCGTTCTGGTGCAAGGAAGTCAATGCCCGGGATGATGGATACTGTTCTGAATATCGGACTTTGCACAGAAACAATCCCTGGTTTCCTGAAGAAAACTAATAATCCCCGTTTTGTATGGGATTCTTACAGGCGTCTGATAATGATGTATGCCGATGTTGTCATGGAAAAGGCTGAAGGTATTGAACTTGGTGAAGGGAGAGGCATCCGTAAGCAGCTTGACGAAATGCTCGATGATTTCAAGAAAAAGAAAGGTTATAAATCAGATACCGAGATCACGGCGGATGAGCTGAAGGATCTTTCGGAAAAATTCAAGAAAAAAGTAAAGCAGGTGCTTGGCAAACCTTTCCCTGATGATGCCAGAGAACAGCTTGAAGGCAGTATCAAGGCAGTTTTTAAAAGCTGGAATGGAAAGAAAGCTGTATCATATCGACGTATAGAAGGTATTCCTGATAACTGGGGGACTGCAGTAAACGTTCAGGCAATGGTATTTGGAAACATGGGCGAGTCATCAGCAACAGGTGTTGCTTTCACGCGCAACCCTGCAACCGGTGAAAACCAGTTCTATGGTGAGTGGCTGGTAAATGCACAGGGAGAAGACGTTGTTGCCGGTATCCGTACTCCTAGCCCCCTTAACAATGAAACAAAGAATGAACAGAACAAGCATCTGAAAAGCATGCAGGAGGAGATGCCAAAGACTTACAAGGAACTTGTTGAAATCCGTCAGATTCTTGAAAAATCATTCCGTGATATGCTGGATATCGAATTCACCATCCAGGAAAATAAATTATACATGCTGCAGTGCCGCGTTGGAAAAAGGACCGGAACAGCTGCAGTTAACATGGCAATGGAAATGCTGAAGGAGAAACTCATCGACGAAAAAGCAGTTGTAAGCCGCGTTGAACCGGCACAGCTAGATGAGCTGCTTCACCCTATCTGTAATCCGGATGCTGAGAAAAAAGTTAAGCCCATAGCAAAAGGGCTGCCAGCAGGACCTGGAGCTGCGGTGGGTAAAATAGTTTTTACCGCTGAAGATGCCGTTGCATGGAACAGAAAAGGGCAAAAAGTAATAATGGTCCGCGAGGAAACCAACCCTGAGGATGTTGAAGGTATGCGTGCAGCTGTTGGAATATTAACAGCACGCGGAGGAATGACATCTCACGCTGCACTTGTTGCGCGCGGCTGGGGTAAGTGCTGTGTTGTTGGTGCAGGTACTCTTCATGTTGATGCTGCAGCAAAAAAAATAAAGGTTTCCGGAACGGATCTGGTGCTAAAGGAAGGCGATGTGATAACCATTAACGGAACAAAAGGAAATGTTTATTCAGGTGCAATAGAACTGATGGATGCGACAGAGAACCCACAGTTCCTGTCATTCATGAAAATCGTTGACAAATATCGGACAATGGGTGTTCGCACCAATGCCGATACCGCCGAAGATGCAAAGATAGCCCGTGATTTCGGAGCTGAAGGGATAGGCCTTTTCCGTATTGAGCACATGTTTTACGGAAAGGGATCGGAGCAGCCATTATTCCTTCTTCGCAAGATGATCCTCAGCGCAA
The DNA here is from genome assembly GCA_003520925.1 of Bacteroidales bacterium. Classification (GTDB taxonomy): domain Bacteria; phylum Bacteroidota; class Bacteroidia; order Bacteroidales; family VadinHA17; genus LD21. Next base: position 4,192 of record DOTV01000081.1, read on the forward strand.
ATGAGACTGAGCGCCGCAAAGCTCTCAACGACCTTTACAAGTATGTCAAGAAAGATATGAAAGCCACTCTTGAAGCTATGGATAACCTCCCTGTGACTTTCAGGCTTATGGATCCACCGCTTCATGAATTTGTACCTCAGGGGGCCGAAAAGCAGGCTGAACTTGCTAAAGCTCTGGGCATTAAGAAATCAGACGTGGCTAAACGCGGCGAAGCACTTCATGAAAGCAACCCGATGATGGGACATCGTGGCGTACGTCTTGGCATCACCTACCCTGAAATCACCGAGATGCAGGTACGTGCTATGTTTGAAGCAACAGCAGATTTGTTAAAAGAAAAGAAACATCCGAAACCTGAACTGATGGTTCCCGTTACCTGTGATGTTTCGGAGCTTGATGTTACAAAAAAGGTTGTGGACATGATCTATGCAGAAGTGTGTAAAAAAGCCGGAGTAAAAAAGATCGATTATAAATATGGAACAATGATCGAGATACCACGGGCAACGCTTCTCGCTGACCGCATGGCAAAATCAGCTGAATTCTTTTCTTTCGGCACAAATGACCTTACCCAGATGACGTTCGGATTCAGCCGCGATGATATAGGAGGATTTCTGAATGACTATCTTGATAAGAAGATGCTTGCAGCTGATCCTTTCCAGACAATCGATCAGGATGGTGTCGGACAGCTGATCAAAATGGCTGTTGAGAAAGGACGTGCAACCAGACCTGACCTGAAAGTAGGTATATGCGGCGAACAGGGCGGAGATCCGGCATCTGTCGAGTTCTGTTTTAAGACAGGACTGACATATGTAAGCTGCTCACCCTTCAGGGTGCCGATTGCAAGACTTGCAGCAGCACAGTCATCGCTAAAATACGGTAAATAGATAGTTAACCTTTTTCTGTATAAATTTAAAAGGGCATCTTACTGGTGCCCTTTTACTTTTCATACTGCCCCTGAACTTCTTAAATCTCTGTCTAACCACCATAAAGACCCCTGAGAACAGTGTTACCCTGTCTCAGCCAAAAAAAAAATCAAATAATAATTGATACATTTGAAAATTCAATAAGAATTCTGAAATAAACCAATATGGTATCACCTGATGATCTTAAAAAATACGGGATTGAAAGCGTTACCGAGGTACTCTATAATCCTTCCTATAATACCCTGTTTGCTGAAGAGACAAAACCGGGATTAACCGGTTTCGAAAAAGGATTAATAACCAGGTCGGGGGCTGTGTCAGTCGATACCGGAATATTTACGGGTCGTTCTCCAAAAGACAAATATATTGTACTTGACGATGCAACAAAAAACAGTATCTGGTGGAAATCGGAAAAGGCAAAAATATCCGATAATAAACCGATAACAAATGAGATATGGGAACACTGCAGGAATCTTGCTGCCAGGCAGCTTTCCGGGAAGAGGCTTTTTGTTGTGGATTGCTTCAGCGGAGCAAATAAAAACTCACGCCTTGCCGTCAGGTTTATTCTCGAAGTTGGCTGGCAGGCACACTTCGTAAAGAACATGTTTATAAGACCTGAGCCGGAAGAACTTGAAAATTTTGCTCCGCAGTTTGTAGTTCTCAACGCCTCAAAAACAACGAATCCCGACTGGAAAAAGCAGGGACTTAATTCTGAAAACTTTATCTTTTTCAATCTAAGTGCAGGTATGGCAGTGATAGGCGGAACCTGGTATGGCGGGGAAATGAAAAAAGGAATCTTTTCTGTAATGAACTACCACCTTCCGCTTAAGGGTATTGCATCCATGCACTGCTCTGCAAATGTTGGGAAAAAGGGTGATGTTGCAATATTCTTCGGACTGTCGGGAACAGGTAAGACCACTCTTTCAACCGACCCCGACAGAGCCCTTGTGGGTGATGATGAGCATGGATGGGACGATGACGGTATCTTTAATTTTGAGGGTGGATGTTATGCAAAATGCTTCAAGCTCACAAGAAAGAATGAACCAGACATTTACGGTGCCATCAGGAGAGATGCTCTGCTCGAAAACCTTGTTGTTCTTTCGGACGGTACAATTGATTTTAATAACGATTCGAAAACTGAGAATACAAGAGTCTCATATCCTATTTACCATATAAATAATATTGTTAAACCCGTTTCAAAAACTGGCCATGCAAAGAAGGTGATCTTTCTTTCAGCTGATACATTTGGTGTACTCCCTCCTGTCAGCCGGCTTACCGAAGAACAGACAAGATACTATTTCCTTAGCGGATACACAGCAAAAGTGGCAGGGACTGAAAGAGGTATTGTGGAACCTGTACCATCGTTTTCCGCATGTTTCGGAGCGGCATTCCTTATGCTCGATCCGATTATTTATGCAAATGAACTTACTGCAAAAATGAAACTTCACAAAGCTGAGGCATGGCTTGTAAACACAGGCTGGACAGCAGGACCTTACGGTTTGGGAACCAGGTTGGATCTGCCTACCACAAGGCTGATAATCAACGCTATACTTAACGATTCGATAAATCAAAATAAATTCAGTGTACTACCCGTATTTAATCTGAGCATCCCCGATAAGATTGAAGGGGTAAAAAGCAGTCTGCTTGATCCGTCGGCAGCATGGGAATCACCATTCAAATGGCATATCGCTGCAACGGATCTGGCATTGAAATTTATAAATAACTTCAGTAAATTTGCTTCTAATGAAGAGACTGCTGCGCTTGCCGAGTTCGGACCCAGAATCTGAAATACGTTAGTAATATGAACCTTGTATATCTGCTGCTGACATTAATGTTATCTTATCTGCTGGGATCGGTAGCTACCGCGGTGTGGGCAGGAAAAATATTCCATGGTATTGATGTCAGGGAGCATGGAAGCGGTAATGCAGGAGCAACTAATGTCATAAGGGTACTTGGATGGAAGACCGGTATTCCCGTTTTGCTTATTGATGTTCTGAAGGGCTGGGTTGCCTCTATGCTACCTGTTTTTTTTGATCTTGCAGGAGAAGGAACAGCTCTGATGACAAATTACCAGATACTGGCAGGAATTACAGTGGTTACAGGGCATATTTTTCCGGTATTTGCAGGATTTCGCGGAGGTAAGGGAGTAGCTACAATTTTCGGAGTTCTCCTGGCAATACACCCGATGGTTACCTTATCCTGCCTCGGGGTATTTTTGTGTGTCATGCTGATCACCGGTTATGTTTCTCTTTCATCAATGAGTGCAGGAGTGGCTTTCCCTGTTTTTTTAATGCTGTTTTTTGACACACCCTCAGTTTTATTTAAAGTATTTTCAATATTAGTCGCGATCGCTTTGGTTTATACTCACAGGAAAAATATTTCCAGGCTTCTTAATGGAGAAGAAACCAGGCTCTTTAAGAAAAAAGGTACTCACCCCCCAACCCCCTCTCCACTTCGTAAAGAGGGGGAGTGATATTACTTTATTACAATCAATTTCCCCTCTTTCCGCCAGTTGGCGGAGAGAGGGGGAAAAGAAGGGGGTGAGTATGTGTAAATCCTAATACTGCTCCAGAAGTTGAATCCTCTTCTGGATCGGAGGATGTGTCGCAAACAAGTTGGAAAATGAAAACTTGTTTTCCTTAGCAGTCTCCTGGGGATTCTCGATAAACATCTGTGCAACATCCTTCTGCTTCACCGCCTCAATTGTCGGATC
>DOTV01000069.1:0-10753 GCA_003520925.1 Bacteroidales bacterium
AAAGGCTATTATGCTGATTGACACTCTGATGTCAAATATAGTTAAAAATGATTTCTATCTTATCGATTGGAACGGGGAACCGACATTATGGGGAAAATGGAATCCTGAATATGTTAATGAACGTCCTGAAATGGTTGGTGACCGGAAGCTCAATTCATCAAACATCATTGGAATGCTTCAGACTGCTTTCCATTTTACAAAAAAGGAAAAATACAGGGAAGCTGCTTTCTATCTTATGAATGAACATGGATACCTGAATAACCTTACCCGTCCTTTGAGTAAAATCGGTCAGGCTCCACCTGATTCTGATGCATGGAGTAAAATGTTGTCGGAGGGATGGAATCATTCCGACGATGAAATGTATTTCTGTGGATACTGGGGATTATACCGTTACTCTTTCAATGATACCCTGAAAGCAAAATATAAGGCGGCAATTATAGACCATTGGAAAGCAGAGAAGCCTGAAAAAGAGGGTTTGTGGAATATCATTACTGCTCTCGTAAATCCTGAAGAATTTGGACTGGAAGATGCAATATGGTATCTTCAGGAATACCCTCTGGACCTTATTGACTGGAGTGTTGACAACAATCACAGGAAAGATATAGAATTAATTCCGCCTGATTTCCGCAGTCAGACTATCAGGGAAGTTCTTCCTCCCGATGAACTGCCTGTTTCCAGGCATAATGCAAACCGTTTTATGCTCGATGGAAATGGGGGAGGGAGATCAGAATACAGCGCTGGTGATATATGGTTGCTGCCCTATTGGATGGGGCGGTATCTTAAGGTAATAAGTTCACCAGAAGGACAATCTGAGAACAAAATACTATCAGGTCAAAATTAATGTCTTTCTATTTTTCTCTCCTGGTAAACCTATTCATTACCTCTCTATAGGTGGTAATAATTATTCCGTTATCTGCGAAGAAACTCTTTACAACCGGATCTGAAAACAGCTGAGCCTCCCAGACCCTCTGCTGCCATGAACCGGTTATGGTTTTAAGATTATCGGTTTCAACTGACGGATGAAAGATTATTTCTGTCAGTCCTGGCCCCAGGGAATTAACCAATTTGAAAAAGTTTGCTCTTTTTTCATCATATGTATTACCATCAGGAACACTTGAAAAATTATCAAGCTTTGGCAGGGAGAACTGATTTAGCAGTTCCACAACGTCAGTTGTTATCGGGTAGCCTTCTTTCCGGAAATTCTCTGCTATTGCAGGATCGGAGAGATCAATTGCATTTGCCGGAATTTTATATTCTTCTGCAATCTTTAGAAAGACTTTGAGATATTCCGGTGATGCGTACATGGTTCCCATATGAGTATCGATATGGGAAGGAGTAAATCCCGCCTCAATCACTTTGTCAATCTGTGCACGGACTTCTGTTTCAACCTCACCTGCTGACGCATGAGTGACTACCTCCGGGACATCATGCCACATTTTACCTTCGGGGTCTATCAATCCGGGAACTTTTGATTTTTCAGACACCGGTCCCCACCGGTAGGTTTTCCATTCGCTTGTAAGGGTAATATGAATACCGACATCCGGAGATTTCTGTGTCTTTGCCCATTCAACAAGCTCCATAGCGTTGGGGCATGGTACCATAACTGCTGTTGAAAGAAGGTCACCTGTTTCAAAATAGTGTCTGACAGCAATATTAGCCTCTTCACACATTCCTGCATCATCGCAGTGAAGAAGAATTACCTTGCTTCCGACGGGAAACCCAAGCTTTTCAGCATTTGTTTTCTTTGATTCAGTTACCTCTGATTTCTTCAGTGTACTGTTTTTGGATCTGTTGCAGGCAGGGAAAATGAAAAAAAACGCAGCAAAAACCAGGAGCGCAGATCTGTTGTTTGTAAAATCACCGATAAAACGTTTCATAATAATTGTTTTTAAATATTAACCAACCCACTCCCCGCCCCTCCCAGGAGGGGAGCCTACAAAACCAACCCACCCCCAGCCCCCCGCCGAAGCAGGGCAGGCACTCCTATTTTTCATTTATTGTTTCAGTAAGCTTTTTGACCACCCTGAACTGCTGGAAGAATTCCTTTGCGATCACCCTTAAAAGCGTATAAACAGGCACCGCCATCAACATCCCTATTAATCCTGCAAGTCCGCCACCGATAATAATTACAAGGAATATCTCAAGCGGATGTGATTTAACGCTTTTCGAATAAATTACAGGAACAAGAATGTTGTTATCGATGAAATTCACAACCAGAAATACCCCTGCAAGTTTTAATATCACTGGCAGAAATTCATTATATGAACCGGTTGCGAGTGTTGATGTAACACCCAGAATGATTCCGATAGTTGAGCCTATTATCGGTCCGAGATATGGGATTATATTCATGATCCCCCCGAAAAATCCTATGAGGAGTGCATTTTTAACACCAAAAATCAGGAGTCCTATTGTAATCAGCGACATTACTCCGATCAACTCGAGCAAAACACCAATATAGTACCGGATAAGCAGGTTTTTGGATTCAGCAACCACTTTATGGGTTGCAGGATGATGTTCAGTAGGAACAAATAGAAGAAGAATCTCCTCGAACATATTTTCATCTTTTAGAAAAAAGAAAGCAATAAAAAGTATAGAGAACAATCCAATGAAGATATTTCCAGCAACACTTACGAAATTACCAAGCAGCGGTCCGACGCTTCCAAGATCTACCAATGACTTGGCTTTACCAACAAGAAAATCCTGGATTGTTTGTCCTTCAGGGATTGCCCCCAGCAGATGAAGTTTCTCATCCAGCCAGTGGAGAGGTCCCTCCAGGTTCTGGGCAATCTGTCCCACATCGATCTTTGATATAGTCTCTGCCTGGTTGATTATGAGGGGAACAAAAATGGCTATCAGCCCAAGCAAAATAAGGACAATTACAAAAAGAGATAACAAAGTGCTCAGGAAATGTGGCATCCTTAGCTTTTTAATATGCATCCTGTCAAAAAACCGCACCAACGGCTGGCCTATGAATGAAAGAACTGCCGCAATCATAACCCAGGCAATTATATAGGAGAAGCGCCAGATCATATAACCCAGGATTGCCAGGACTAATATGTACCCGGTATATTTTAAAACCTGTTTCATGAAAGGTATGGTTAATCAGGTTATAAATTTAATAAATATTTCGCCCCTAAATCCCCTGAAGGGGATTAAATGACAATCAACATTTGGACTCATTCAGTGGGTTGGGGCAGAAAAATTTGTCGGTTTCTAGATTTCAGGAAAAATATCAGCATTAATATCGCTGAGACTGATGCCGTAGCGGCTCCGAAGTAGAATGGTACCGATGAATTGATCTTGTCATAAAGAAATCCCGCAATCAGGCTGGCAGGAAGCAAGGTCACTCCCAGAAGCGCATTATAGATTCCCAGCCCTGTTCCTTTTTTGTTATTGTCGATCATATCTGAGATGAATGCTTTCTGAATACCATCTGTTGCAGCTGAATACAATCCATAAAGTGCGAAAAGTGCAATGATTGCCCTCATACTTGTACTTATCCCAAATCCGAAATAAACAATAGCATAGATCAGGAATCCGGCTATCAGAATCTTCTCCTTACCGACTCTGTCAGCAAGGGAACCGACAGGAATTGATGCGAATACAGATATCACATTTGTAACCATGTAGACCAGGGGTATCAGTGCGACTTTAATTCCCACATCGTTTGCCTTTACCATTAGCAATGCGTCGGTTGAGTTGCCAAGCGTGAAAAAAAACACAATGATCAGAAAGAAATAATACTTTGCCGGGAAATCCTTAAAGTGAAATTTTACGAAAAGCTCGGTGTTGTTTTTCCTGGCCTCCTTTATCCCAAATACAAGTACTAGAATAGCAAGTATTGCGGGTACTCCGGCTACAAAGAATATCAATCTGTAGTTCCCGGGGATTGATGACAACAGTGCAAAAGCAATTAACGGACCTGCTATGGCACCACTGTTGTCCATTGCTTTCTGCAGTCCGAAACTTCTGCCACTCTCCCCGTCAGTTATCGACCCGGCGATCAGACTGTCACGAGGGGCAGTTCTGATGCCTTTGCCGAACCGCTCTATGAATCTGAGGATAAGTACATGGATCGGCGAGACAACAAAAGTATATAATGGAATAATCAGCGCCGACAGGCCATATCCTGCCAGCATGAATGGTTTGTTCCTGCCTGTCTTATCGCTCCAGAAACCTGACAGGACTTTGACCAGTGCCGAAGTACTTTCGGCAACACCCTCAATCAATGCCAGACCCGTTTTTGATGCTCCTATTGACATAAGAAACATAGGCATTACTGAATAGACCATCTTAACAGATGTATCAGTCAGGAAACTTGTCAGGCCTGTAAAAAATATGTTCCTGTTAAATCCGAAGATTCCGGATCGTTTTTTCTCTTTATCTGATCCTTTCATCCCTGGTGGTATTGATCCTGAACAATTTGAAAATATCAACAACCAGAATAGGAATAAGCGACATTAAGGCAACAGCAAGCCAGTGCCTGCCGTCGAGTTCTGTCAGACTAAAAGCATCGCGGACAGGAGGGATGAGCAGTACAATCAAAGCCAGTGCAGCCGAAACGGCAATTGCCGCTATTAACGGAATATTTTTGAAAGGGCTGATAGCCAGCGATGACCTGGTATTTGAATGCAGGTTCCGGACATGGGCAAGCTGTGCAAACATGAGGGTAGCAAAAGCCATGGTCTGCCCAAGAACCACTCCCTGCTCCCGCAGGCCGATAATGAATGCCGCCAGCGGGATTGCACCAATCATTATGCCCTGGTACATTATTCGCCACACCATCCCGTTTGTCATAAACCCTTTCTTTGAATTCCTTGGTTTTCTGTTCATAATTCCTTTTTCAGCCGGATCAACACTTAGTGCAAGCGCCGGAAGGCTGTCGGTGACAAGGTTCACCCAGAGAATATGAATTGGCAGAAGGGGAGTCCCGAGGTTGAAGATCGATGTTACAAGCAAAAGGAATATCTCACCGATATTCGTTGAGAGAAGAAACTGGATAGCTTTGAGTATATTGTCATAAATCCTTCTTCCCTCCTCTACCGCCGATACAATAGTTGCAAAATTATCATCGGTAAGGACCATATCGGCTGCACCCTTGGCGACATCCGTGCCAACGATACCCATTGCTGCACCTATATCAGCTTGTTTCAGGGCCGGAGCATCATTTACTCCGTCGCCGGTCATTGCAACAACTTCATTGTGCTTCTGCAGGGCTTTAACGATCCGGACCTTATGTTCGGGAGCCACTCTTGCATATACAGCGTATTTATGCACGTTTGATGCAAACTCCGCTTCGCTTTGTTTTTCAAGATCAGCCCCTGTAACAGCAGCATCTCCATCCCTTAATATTCCGATCTCACGGGCAATAGCCATGGCTGTTCCCAGATGATCTCCGGTTATCATTACAGCTCTTATTCCTGCTGTATTGCATTTAGTTACGGCTTCCACTACCTCAGGTCTTGCAGGATCAATCATTCCCAGCATTCCGATAAAAATAAGTCCGGTCTCAAGATCACCTATATGAACATTCCGGGGAGCTTCCTGCAGATCCTTGTATGCCATTGCCAGTACACGCAGAGCAGAACCGGCCATTGCTTCGTTAGCCTGGAGAATCTTTCTCTTATCATCAGCTTCGACAGGGCGTATAATTCCATTTATGATTATTCTGTCGCATACTGCGAGAACCTCATCGAGTCCTCCCTTTACATTTACCCGGATATTAGTACCCGACATCCTGTTGACTGTCGTCATTCGTTTCCTCTCTGAGTCGAAAGGGATTTCGGCTATTCTTGGAAATCTTTTTTCAACCTCATCCTTATTCACTCCATAAAGGATCCCGAAATCGAGCAGGGCTGTCTCAGTCGGATCACCCGTAAATTCTATTGTTCCATCATCATTGGTCCTCGCCTGTGCATCAGCACAAAGAACGGAAATTGCAAGAAGTCTGTTTTCTTCATCATTTAGAAGGGTAGCTGGAGCAGCTCTGTTGATTACATCATGTTTGTGATTGACATATGCTTCCACAATGGTCATTTTATTCTGGGTAAGAGTGCCGGTCTTATCAGAGCATATAAAAGTCGCGCTTCCAAGGGTCTCGACAGAGGGAAGAGTACGGATTATGGCGTTTTTCTTTACCATTCGCTGAACACCTATAGCAAGCACCACCGTCGAAACGGCAGGAAGACCTTCCGGGATCGCTGCAACGGCGAGGCTTACGGCTGTCATAAACATGCTTATTACCGAATTCCCGTACAGTATACCAACCAGAAAAATCAATCCGCAAATTGCAAGAGCGGCTATCCCAAGGACTTTCCCAAGCTGGGAGAGACGGCGGCTCATTGGTGTTTCAGTTTCAACTGTCTCCTGCAGGAGATTTGCAATCTTGCCTACCTCGGTCTGCATTCCTGTAGCGACCACAATTCCTCGTCCACGGCCATAGGTTACCATACCGCTCGAAAAAGCCATGTTCACCCGGTCACCAAGGGGAATTTCCTTACCGGGCAGAGTATCCGTCCGCTTTTCAACAGGTACCGATTCACCGGTCAGCGCTGATTCTTGTATCTTAAGATTGACAGCTTCAGAGAGCCGCAGGTCGGCAGGAATGATAGCCCCGGTCTCAAGGATAACAATATCTCCGGGTACAAGATTCTGCGTCAGTACCTCTTTTATTACTCCGTCGCGCAATACCCTGGTAAGCGGGGCTGCGAGGCTTTTAAGGGCTTCAAGTGATGTTTCAGCCTTTCTCTCCTGAAATGCTCCCACAAACGCATTCACTATCAGAATACCCAATATTACATATGTATCGAGCAATCCTTCTCCTTCCTTTACACCAACCACTCCTGATATAGCAGCTGCAATAAGCAGAATGATTATCATAAAGCTTTTAAACTGCTCAAGGAACAAAATGACAAAGCTCTTCCTTCGTTTTGAAGCAAGTTGGTTATATCCATATTCTCCAAGCCTTCGTTTAACTTCATCAGTGCTCAGGCCAACTGTGGCATCACTCTTAAGACTGGTTATTATTTCGCTGGCTTCCTTCCTGTAAAATTGTATCATAAGAAATAATGCTTTAATAAATGTGCTAAATCATTCCCGACGTCATTGCAAAATGAATCAGGATAGCGCAATAATTTTCTAAAATAGCAAAAAAAGAGTAACTGATCAATTCATAATTCAGTTTCCACAAACCGGCTACCTGGGAAAAACAGTGCGAGTTTGCTTATCTCGTTAATTGGAGGGAGCTTAAGCAGTTGCAGGAGAAGAAAACCTGTGGGAAGAGATAATATTTTTCATAAGGGACAAGTAAAATTGTATTCTCCTGAATCAGTTTCTATAAGAGTTTTGCTATCAGAGCTCTTAATGACTTTTATGTTTTCAGATGATCTCACAGAAATGCCGTTTTCACTTATCTTGTCAGGGTCAGTCTGAGGCAGTTCTATTGTTGCCTTGCAGTTTGAAGGGATCCTTACAGAAAGTAGGAAATCATTGCCCTTGATTTTCCAGGAACTTGAAATTTCGCCATGGACAGATTCTATTGATGCATCAGCCCAGGTAATGTCACCAACAATTTCTGGTGCAATCAGAATGTGGTCAAACGCATTTGATCCTGTCATCTGGCGTATGCCTCCGATGCCACTAAAAAACCATTCCATAAGGTGTCCCAGCATCATATGGTTGTTCGAAACATCCCTTAGTCCGGCCCAGGATTCGGTAAGGGAGGTCGCCCCTTTTGTTAGCTGGTAGCCATAGCCGGGCACATCTGTTCTTGAATTCATATCGAAAATCAGCTGTGAATAACCCTCCTGCTCAAGTACCCTTAAAAGATACCGGTATCCTATATCACCTGCTGTAAGTGCATTTTTGTTTTCTATTATTGAACTGACGAGATTAGCTACAACCTTGTTTCTTACGCTATCATCAACAATTCCGAAAAAAAGCGGCATTGAATATGCCGTCTGGCTTCCTGTGGAATAAACGTTCGTCTGAGGATTGAAGAATTTGTTATTGAAAGCTTTACGGATTCCTTCTGACAGGTTTCTAAAAAGAGCGGCATCCTCACTTTCACCAATCAGTCCGGCCATCTCAGCCAGCAATTTTGCATCATAGAAAAAAACTGATGTTGCAGTTATAGCCCTGGGTGTAAGCTGGGCTTCCCCCGGAAATTTCGGGCCTAAATCGTACCAGTCGCCAAGGCCATGGGATAGGATATAATTTTCTGACTTGCTTTCAAGATAAATCAGGTATCTTTTCATCATCGGGTAGGCTTTTTTAACAGCACCAATGTCTCCGTACCATTTGAACATATCCCACGGGACCATTATGCAGGCACTGCCCCATTCGGGTGAGTCCCTGAAACCACCCAGGAACGGAACATATTCCGGTGCAATATCCGGGACAAGCCCGTTTTCGAGCTGGGCTTCAGTCATATCATCAATGATCTTGTCATACAGATTATGAATGTCAAAGTTGTACCTGATCGAGTTTCCCATCAGATATGTCTGTTCAAGCCATCCCAGTTTTTCCCTGTGCGGGCAGTCGGTTGCAACACTTGCAATATTGCTTTTTATCGACCAGTTTATTAGTTTATAAATTGAATTGAAAAGCTCATTCGAACAGTTGAAGCTTCCAGCGGAAGGTGAGGAGTTTCTTGTATGAAGAAGCTGCAATTCTGTTATTACCGGCAGATTTTCCGGATTAGGTTCACCGGCAGTCTTGGCACCTTGAACTTCAACGTACCTGAAGCCGTAATAGCTGAACCGCGGAACCCAGATCTCTTCCTTTCCCCCTTTTAACGTATAGGTGAAATAATATGGTTCCCCGCTTGCCTTTTGAGTAACTGTGGTGTCGTTACTGATAAGTTCACCTGGAACGAGCCGGACAACCTGGCCCTTTTTACCATGGACTTTCAGCCTGATAATCCCGGATGCATTCTGGTTAAAATCATAGATACAGATGCTATCATTCCTAATGGTTATATTCTTTTGATCGAACACTTCCATTATTTTAAGCGGATGATCCATTTCGGGTCTTAGTTCTCCTGAAGGCTCCCTGACTTCCAGACATTCTTTCCATTTACTATCACTAAATCCCGCTTTTTGCCACATTTCCTGTTCAAGACGGGCATCATAGTCTTCGCCACCATAGATGCTGGCAAATGTGACCGGCGAGAGAGAAGTTTTCCAGGTCCTGTCACTGACGATTGTTGCTTCAGAACCATCATTAAATTTTACAAGAAGTTTCACTATTATTTTTGGGGCACCATATGCTATCACAAGTTTCCTGTAACGGTCCCTGTTTATGTTGTAAAATCCGTTGCCGACTATAGCTCCAAGAACATTTTCACCCCGCTTCAGGTTTTTAGTAATATCAAAAGTGTTGTAATAACAGGTTTTCTGGTAATCCGTCCAGCCGGGAGAAAGAAAACGATCTCCTGCTTTTTCCCCATTTACATACAGTTCATAATGGCCAAGACCGCTTACAAAGACAAAAGCCTGAGCGATCTTTTTATCAAGTGAAAACTCTTTTCGGAAATAAGGAATCGCTGTGCGTTTTCTTGCAACCTCTCCCAGATTATTGCCATTTCCATGCACTCCTGGGACAAGAAGGAGAGAATCGGGGATCTCTTCATATCCGATCCATTTTGCATCGCCCCAGTCAGACCTGACGAATAGTCCGGTGATAAAATAAGCTGAGGTGCTCCATTCTGAAGAATTATCATTTTTATCCCAGAGCCTGACCTTCCAGATATACTTTTTTGCAGGTTCCAGGGAAGGTCCGGAATAGCTTATCCATGAAGATTGGGAAGAAGATATCTTTCCTGAATTCCAAAGACATCTGATCTCTGATTTCAGGTTTTTTTCATCGGAATCCAGAATAATCTGATATGCAGTTTGACCTGCACCCCTGGTTCCGGAGGAAACAATCCAACTGAAATCAGGTTTTGTGCCAACTCCCAGGGGATTCTTAAGATTACTGGATCGCAATTGAATTGCAGCAAAATCAAATGAATTATTCTTATTGCATGACAAAATGAGCAATAAGATGAAAACAAGAGTAACTATTTTCTTCATCAGGGCGGCTCCGTGATTAGAGGGGGTTTAAGTTTCTAGTTTCTTTATTCGAAGATAAAAATTTCTTCGATAGCTTTACCGAACACTATTGCAATATCGTGGGCCAGTTTAAGGGATGGGTTGTATTTGTTCTTTTCTAGAAATACAATTGTTTCCCTTCTGACATTTACCTTTTTAGCCAGATCCTCCTGGGTGAGATTGTATCTCGCTCGGAATTCTTTTATCCTGTTATTCATTTCTTACACCAGTGAAATTGAACACCAGCCAGCAGACAGCAAAGATCACAGCCATCCCAAGGATACCTGCCCCTATGATTGTGTGGGTTTCATAATCTAGCCTGTCTGAAAAGTACATTATCACCAGCCATAAGTAGAGCGAAATGTAATAGGAAAATGATGAAGTTTTTTGCATAACCTTCTTAGTTAGCTCATCTTCAGTGGGTTCACCTCTTTTTGCACTGCTTATTTTTTTGTATCCGATAAATAATGCAAATAAAACTACAATGATTAAAATGCCCATACCAACCAGCTCAAAGGGTTTGAACTTTTCATTTGCTGAGAAGAACCAAAGCCCTGCTGTGAGAAGTACCAGGGCAGCTACGATAAATACAATAATTCCTCTTTTCATATTAATAAAATGTTAGTTAATTAATTCTAACACAAAGTTAGAAATAAATAACA
>DOTV01000069.1:11143-11728 GCA_003520925.1 Bacteroidales bacterium
GGGTTGGGGGCCAATTAGCTTGTGTAACATCTTGGTAAAAAGGTATTTGCTGAAATTCCGCTAGTCGTTTATTAATTCTGAAGCACCTTCCTTGAAGGTATATGACTTACCCTTTTCGGTTGATTTTAATTCGATAGCTTTACCATGGTAGCTCAATTTCAGAGGATTGCCAAGTTTTGAAGTGATCTTTGCCTGGATTAGCTTTCCGTTTTCCCATTCGATATCTGCTTCAAATCCGCCGCGGGCCATTACACCACGGATATACCCCGTCTTCCAGGCTGCCGGCAGTGCCGGAAGCAGTTCCACTTCACCGGCATGGCTTTGAATAAGCATTTCTGTAATCCCGGCAGTACCTCCGAAATTGCCGTCGATCTGGAACGGGGGATGATTGTCAAAAAGGTTGTAGAGTGTTGATTTCCTTATAAGAGCCAGAACATTTTCATAAGCTTTTTCTCCATCCTTAAGCCTGGCAAAAAAATTTATTATCCAGGCTCTGCTCCAGCCTGTATGTCCACCACCGTTGGCAAGTCTGTACTCAATTGTTTTTCTTGCAGCTTCAAGCAATTCCGGATTCTTTTGTTCTGT
>DOTV01000069.1:12045-23514 GCA_003520925.1 Bacteroidales bacterium
GGTTCCTCAAATTCCTCTGACCATTCAAGGATCCGGCCATCGGATCCGGTTTTTATTGGTGTCAGCTTCTCAAGTGTCTTCAGCATTTTGCTACGGAAGGTCTTATCAGTATTAAGAATAATGCTTGCTTGAATAGTGTTCTGGAGAAGATCTCGGATTATCATATGATCCATTGTCGGTCCCATTACAATGCTTGCATTTCCCCTGCCGCCGGGAATTTTAAATCTGTTCTCCGGTGAGATTGACGGACCTGAAACAAGAAATCCTGTTTTAGGATCAATCACCAGCCAGCTGACACAAAATTCAGCAGCTTCTCTCATAATAGGATAGGCTTTGTTCCTCAGATAATCAATATCGCCTCCGAAATTGTAATGATCAAAGATATTCTGACAGCTCCAGGCAATTCCCATTGGCCACATTCCGTATCCAACAGCTCCCAACGGTTCTGTGTAGTGCCAGACATCAGTCGTGTAATGGGCCACAATCCCTTTCAGACCGTACACCTCGCTGGCGGTTCGCCTGGCATCCGGGCGCATGGCATCGATGAAATCAGCAAATGGAATAAACATTTCTCCCAGGTTAGTGATTTCTGAGGGCCAGTAGTTCATCTGGATGTTGATATTGATGTGATAATCGGCGCTCCAGGGAGGATTCAATCCATCGGCCCATATACCCTGAAGGTTTGCCGGCAGGTCACCAGGTCTTGAACTACTGATGAGCAGATACCTTCCGAACTGATAATAGAGCTCAATAAGGTCGGGATCTACATAACCATTTTGCATTGCAGTGATCCTGGCATCAGTTGTAAAAAAATTCCCATCGCCTGATCCCAGATCCAGTGAGACCCTCTTAAAATACTTTTGATAATCAGCAACATGATCCCTCCTGATTTCGGAATAGGATCTCTTTGAGGCATTTTCAAGCTGATTACCTGCAATAACGGCAGGATCATTCCCAAAATAATCAGTTGCAGCAGTAAGTAAAATCAGAACTGAATTTGCCTTTTCAATTCTTATGCTGTCGCCTCCCGACAAAATTCTTCCGCCATCATTGATAAGTTTAACTCTGGCCTCCATCCTGACTCCTGTCCCATTGCCAACATGCTCATTCATAACAATTTCATTGTTAGAAGCCTTTATGGCAGCCTTATTACCCTGTCTGGAAAGCCTGACAGAAAAAGTAACTGACCCTGGTTTATCTGCAGTTATACTCATAACCAGGGCCTGATCAGGAAAGCTTGAAAATACTTCGCGTTTATAGTTTACCTGATTGGCAGTATAGGTAACTCTTGATATTGCTTCTTCGATATCCAGTTCCCGACGGTATCCGGATACTCCCCTTAAGGGAGTGAAATCCAGGATCAGATCCCCAAGAGTCTGATAGCTCGAAGCATTATCGCGTTTGAAACTGCCCATGATTCCGTTCTGAGCCAGTTTTTCAGCCTCCCCGTATTTGCCTTCGAAAAGAAGCTTCCTTACTTTCGGAAGGTTTTTCAATGCGTCAGGATTGGCATCCCATCGGGGAGTTCCAGTCCAGACAGATTCTTCATTCAGCTGAAGACGTTCCTTTTCAATTCCTCCAAATATCATAGCTCCCAGCCGCCCGTTACCGATAGGAAGGGCCTCGTTCCATGAATCGGCAGGCTTGTTGAACCATATCTTCATTCCTGGAAGGGGAGCCTGTCCCTGAAGGGGAATAAGTGTAAAGAAAAATCCAATAAGAAAGAGACACCGGAAAAAGATGGTTTTGGATTTCATGATAGATTGATTTTTTTTAGGATAAATATAATAAAAACAAGTAGAGATGGGTCTCAGACCCATCTCTACTCTACATTAAACCATCCAAAATATATTCCTTATTTCTTCAGCAGATCCCTTATCTCAGTTAACAGAACCTGATCCTTTGTCGGAGCGGGTGGAGCAGCCGGAGCCTCTTCTTCTTTCTTCTTCATTGAATTAATTGCTTTTATAAGCATAAACACAACAAAAGCAATAATCAGGAAGTCAATGGCAGTCTGGACAAAACTCCCATAATTCCACGTAACCGCCGGAACCGTTTCTGTCGCCGCTTTCATGACTACTTTCAGATCAGCGAAATTAACACCACCAAGAAGCAATCCTATTGGGGGCATTATAATGTCATTTACAAGTGATGAAACAATTTTTCCAAAGGCAGCACCAATGATGATACCAACAGCCATATCAATCATATTGCCTTTAATTGCAAATTTTTTAAATTCGTCTAAAATTTTCATTTTGTCAGGTTTTAGTTAGATAATATTAAAATTTATAAGAAAATCCTACTCCTAAAATTTCTTTAAACTGGGTTCTTGAACCGGGAGCCTCGCCTGATTCAAACAAACCATTGCCATTCCTGTCGACAGGAACTTTAATGTCGTCGTCATATATAAGGACAGTATTGAAACTCACTGAAATATATTTGTTAACTTTTAGTCCGATGAGATTCTCCCAGGTAATATCAATGTTCTGTGGATTTTTGGCATAATTTGAGAACAGATCAATTTTTGATGTGAAAGATACATTTTTCATGAACTCATCCTTGAAGTCATTCTTTGTAAAGATTGCCCTGATGTATCCTCCGATCTCACTCCTTGAATTCTCACCTGGCTTTACACCGAAAGCTCCTGCTGCAGACAGGGTCTGGTCGTTCACAAAAGTAAATTTCGCCGTAAGAGGTGCTATGAATGCACTGAAATAAGCTGATGGCTTATAATCCATTCCGGCAGCAATAAGGAGATATGCAGGGGCAAAAATGTCCGAGATTTTATTTTCCGTGTCAGGATATTTATATCCTGGTCTCATCTGTGTTCTGAAATTCAGAAGAGCGGAATAATACAGATTTTTGAATGCCTCTCTGCCGTATTTGGAAAAGAAGTCAAATTTATCGTCGGTTTTCATCGGACTTGCATTCTTTCCCTGCTTCAGTATCCCATAACCGATATCAAGGGAATTATCCCATGCCGATTTGCCTAGTCTATAGTTTGCAAATGCACTGAAAATTCCGTTAAGAGCTGCTGAGTTCTGACCTCCGGCAGCCCAGTTTGTAAGGGATGTCTGCGAAATGTTTAATGCAATAAGACCCCCTTTTTTCCAGCCCATGACAGTATCTGCATTTATAACTTTCAGTTTCTTTTCAACGTCAGTTACCTGCGCAAAAGATACAGAGACATACAGGGTGGATATTAAAAATAAAGAAAATAATTTCAACTTCATGTTGAATGAATTAGTTTAAACTTGAAAATAAATGAGGTTGTCTCAAAAGTGGTTAGTCTATGGTTATTCCTTTGTGCGACTTTGTACTTTTCTTTGTGATCCTTTGTGGTTCAGTGATTTAAGGTTTACCACAAAGATACACAAAGGTTTTCGCGAAGGACACAAAGGACTTTTGAGACAGCCTTATCAAACCTAAAGTTTGTTATTTCTCGACCTCTTTTACTTCAGCTTTTGCAGCATTCTTTTTTACAGATTCAATGCCATTGTCGCGGCCGCTTTCAGATTTGTAATTCTGGCTTGTTCCTATTATCTGGCTGTTTGCAGCGGTTATTGCAAACCGGAACATTTTTGTAGGCGTTTGTGTTTTGTTGAATCTTTTGGCATCACCGGCATTTTTCTTTACTGATTCAATCCCGTTTAAACATGATGCTTTGCTTGTGTAACCTTCGCTGCTGAGAATTGTCTGGCCATTGTCAGCTTTCAGACGGAAGCGGAATTCCTTGTTTTTCCCGCTTTGGTAAACTTCAAACTTTGCCATAGGAATAGGGTTTAAATTAAACAATTATAAGTAAAAGTAATAGGCAATTAATCAGGATTTAAATATACTTAATTTTAACATTTATTAATATTTATGTATAATTAATTCGTGGCTCTGGTTCTTCGATCCGGCAAACAACTAAGGGTAATTAACCTTATATTCTTTGCTCCTTTGAAAACTAAACCTAAAATACTAAATTGCATACCTCGTTTTCTGCCGGTTAAAACTATGAAATATGGATAGAAAAGAAATGTTTTCGGCTCATATCAATGATGGTTACTTATGCAAAGGGGAATCAATAATTCTTGGTGGTGCAATGCTTGACGGCGTCCCGGTGGCAAATGCCCATGTGAAGGTTCCTCTTAAGACAATGAACAGGCATGGTCTGATTGCCGGTGCCACCGGAACAGGAAAAACAAAAACACTTCAGGTAGTTTCAGAGCAGCTTTCCAGACTTGGAGTTCCGGTTCTGCTGATGGATGTAAAAGGTGACCTTAGCGGGATCGCGATGCCCGGTCAGGAGAAACCATTTATCACCGAGAGACATGCAAAAATCGGTTTGCCATACATGGTTGGAGGCTCTCCTGTTGAGCTCCTGACAATTTCAAAGCAGGAGGGAGTAAGGCTTCGGGCTACAATATCTGAATTCGGCCCGGTGCTTCTGTCTAGGATCCTTGACCTGAACGATACCCAGGGCGGTGTGCTTTCAGTTATTTTCAAATACTGTGACGATAAAAAGATGCCTCTTCTTGATCTGAAAGATATTAAGAAAGCTATTCAGTTTGTGACCGAAGAGGGAAAAGCTGAAATGGAACGGGAATATGGTAAAATATCTCCGGCATCGACGGGGATAATCCTCAGAAAATTAATTGAGATGGAACAGCAGGATGCTGAATTGTTTTTCGGCGAAAAGTCGTTCGATATAGCAGACCTGATGCGACGTGACAGGAATGGAAACGGGTATGTAAATATTGTAAGACTGACTGACATTCAGGACCGTCCGAAGCTTTTTTCAACCTTTATGCTATGTCTCCTTGCCGAAGTGTATGATACAATGCCTGAAATTGGTGATCCCGAAAAACCTGAACTTGTTATTTTTATTGACGAAGCACATCTTGTTTTCGACCAGGCAAGCAAAGCTCTTCTGAGTGAGATTGAAACAATTATAAAGCTTATACGGTCAAAGGGAGTAGGAGTCTTTTTTGTCACTCAGAACCCGATGGATGTTCCTAATGAAGTTCTTGCCCAGCTTGGACTGAAAATCCAGCATGCACTCAGGGCTTTTACAGCCATCGACAGGCAGGCTATCAAACTTACTGCGGAAAACTTCCCGTTGTCTGATTACTATAAAACTGATGAAACCCTTACATCGCTGGGAATTGGAGAAGCTCTTGTGACCGCATTAAATGAAAAGGGTATCCCGACACCATTGGCTGCGACCATGATGAGAGCTCCAATGAGCAGAATGGATATATTGTCGCAGGCTGAAATTGATTCTTTAAACAGGAGTTCCGACCTGGTCCGAAAGTACAGTGAAGTTATTGACCGTGAAAGTGCTTTTGAGATTCTTTCCGGAAAGATTGAAGCTGTTCGGAAACAGGCTGAAGAAGAGGCTGCCAGTAAGGAAAGAGAGAAGGAGAGATGGGGTAGAGGAGGAAGAAGTTCATCAGGTTCTTCAGGTAGAGGAAGCGTTCTGAGAAACCCTGTTGTAAAAGTTCTCACGAGTGCTACTTTTATAAGGGGTGTATTTGGAATAATGAAGAAAGTAATAAAACTTTAAGCTTTTTCTGATGTTACTTCTAATCATGAAGAGGCCTTTTCTTTAATACGCCTCCTTTGGTATTGCTTATAGGTGAGCAATATATAAAGGCGTTTTCGTCGACTTCGTTTACAAGCTTTTTGACTTTTCCAATCTCAAGCTTTGTAACGATTGTAAAAATAATCTCCATATCGGCAACACCATCGAGATCTGCATTTTTCCCGATCATACTGCGTTTCCCTTTGTAGATTGTAATTCCCCGTCCGAATTTTGTCATAAGAATTCGCTTTACCTTGGAGCTTTTTTCTGAGATTATTGTAACACCGGTGTATTCTTCAACTCCCTCAACAAGATAGTCAAGTGTTTTTGAGGCAGCCAGATAGGTAAGAATTGAATACAAGGCGGTTTCAATGCCAAGTATAAAGGCGGCACAGCTGAAGATTACAACATTAAAGACCAATATCATATCACCGATAGAGGTTTCGCTCCGCCTCCAAATGTATAATGCAAGTATTTCAGTGCCGTCAAGCACTCCTCCTCCGCGTACCGATAGACCAACCCCGGCGCCGAGGAAAATTCCTCCGAAGATTGCAATCAGCAACTTGTCATGAGTAATTACCGGAAAATCCACTGTTGCAAGAACAAGAGAAAGTCCTGCAATGGCTGCAAAGGCTTTGATTGCAAAAGTTCTTGATATCTGACTGAATCCAAGAATTATGAATGGCACATTGATAATAAAAATCAACAAGGGCAGAGATATTCCTGCTGAGAAGGATACAAGCAATGAAATACCTGTTACTCCTCCGTCGATAAACTGGTTGGGAATAAGAAATCCCTTGAGCCCGAAACTTGCACAAAATATCCCAAGAATGATCAGGAAGATGCTCTTAATATTTTCTTTAACAGCTAAAGACATCTCATGAAATTATATTATGCATGGCCGGTTTGCCATGACCTTTGAATAGGAATGTTATTTGCGCAGAGCAATACTGTCGACAAGGTATCGTGAATCTCCCCGCCAGGGTACCGTTCCTTTTTTCTCTATATAATGGACAATCACATTCTTTCCCTGAAGGGTGTCATACTGAAGGCTGACGTTTTTTTTCATCACCGAAAAAATGAATTTCTCGGAAGCAAGAGCAACATTGGCAGTGCTTGAAACACTGCTCAGGATCAGTTCACCTTCATAAGTCTTAAAAACGACTCCCTTGTTTGAGAACTTCTGCAATAAGCCTGCCCGATAACCTTCGCTGTAAGTGAAAAAATATTTGAAGTAAACAAAAATCACAAGGGAGATAATAATGAGCGACATTATCCACTGAAGTACTTTTTTTGTCTTTTTTACGGCACTTGCCCATCTTGACGGTTTTGCCTGAGTAATTTCTGCCATAATTTTAGTTTGATTTGAGGTTGTGGTGTTTTGAGATCAGGAATTCTAAAAAATCAACTATTAAAGGTAATTAATTTTATTTCTCCGCCACAATCAGTATTTCAAAATCTTTACCGGAGAGACCCTTACTAAGGGAAAGGAATATATTAATCAAATGTGACCTTCTTATTGTTTCAAAGCTGCTTTTGTAAATATATATTCGGGTATCTTCTGGTTGAATTTTATGCTGGTTATTTTAAATTCAGTTCCTCCGCCCTGTTTAAGGATGTCCTTGTATATTACCGTTTCAGGAAACCAGCGTCCCTCTATCTGCTTTACGTCCGACAAATTGGTACGCTTCAGCAGTTGCCCGCTTTTGGCAAAAAGTTCCTCCCGGAGAGGAACAAATCTTTCGGAGTCGATCCACATCTTTCTGGAGTGGTAAGCAGCATCTGTGACTTTCGCAGTAAGGTCAAGAATGTAGGATCTCCTGCTGTCAATTACCTCTTCACCACTTACAACTGAGGTATAAACATCAGTAAGCTTACGGTCGTCCATCATATCTTCGTAGGATAAATCCGAACCCATTACGGACTGCCTGAGCATATGTCCTGAGATCTGGATTGTTCTGTCGGTGGAGGGTGAATAGATCCAAAGCTGGTTTTCGAGCTTCAGCATTTTAGTGCCCTGTTCGCGGGCAGGTGACAAATACTCGGTAAAGGATCTCTTGTCACCTACTGACCAGGTCCTTGAGGTAATCGTCCTGCTGGTCCTGTTCCCGTGTATTGTCATCACAGATTCGAATACCCGGTTATCGGATGACATGTTCTTTTCAACTTTTTTCAAAATTTCATCTGCTCCGGGCTGACTTAAGCAGGTCAAAGATATTATAGTGAAACTGATTATTGAAATAATATGTTTTTTCATCATACTCATTTGTTTGTCACGCTTCAAGTTCCTTGAAGAGCCGTGCAGTTTGTCTTTTATATATACCAATACCTGAAAGCATAGTACCCAGAACGGTTGATATCAGTCCCGGAATAAATCCCAGGTAATAGTCTGCTGGTGTAATTCGGGCCCTGATTATTGAAGGCATCATTATCGATGAGCCTTTCATTAATCCTGAAATATCAATCCCGTACTTTTGAATAAGCCATGCAAAAAACAGTCCAAGAAAAGTTCCGATCAGAGATCCTGCCAAACCAATAATAACAGATTCAAAGATCATGGTGCGGTACACTTGTCCCTTTTCTTCACCCATTGCCAGCCTGATTCCAACTTCACCATATCGTCTCAAGCCTCCAAGCAGTCCTGCATTCCATAGGACAAGCGACATTGCAATAATAAATACAAATGCAATATAATTTACCCAGTATTCCGACATTGCCACATACTGACCCATGCTTCCCTGCTGACTCAGGCTTTTCATTACAGGGGCAAATTCATCAGGATTTCCGGAATAAGCTGAATTAAACTTCTCAGAAGTATTAATAGCGGATTCGTCATCATAAAAACCATTCTGAAAGAACCCCAGAATTTCTCCTGTTGCATCAGACATATCCAATGCATTTCTGACATCCTCTATATCAACAATTATAGCACCTTTATCAAGGATTTCATTTCCAAAGGATAAAGTGCCTGCAACCGAAAAGTTGAATACAGTCATACTTCCGTTCATAGTAGAGCCTATAAAAGTGACTTTGTCACCTGGATTTACCGAAAGCTTCTGTGATAATCCTTCGCTTAAAAGAACTTCTCCCTTATTTTCTGGCATTTTGCCCCTAACCAGTGAATTAGTAAGATTTAGCCGGAAAGTCTCCTTCGTTCCGGCCGTTAATAAATCGAGTCCAATACCTAAGGCAGGGCCCTGTGCTTTAGTTTCCCCATTCTCATCAGGAGCATCAATGAGTCCTCCAAATTGGATCCTTTGCGCCCACTCCATTTCAGGGAACTGGTTTTTCAGATTGCTTAACATTTTGGCGGTCCCTATCAGGGCGAGATCATTGGGTGTCTGGTTCATATTTTCAGCATAGGCTTTTGTCATTACTTTGACATGGCCGTTTGAAAACCGGGCATTCATCTCGATTGTATCGCCCATTAAACCCTTGATGTATGCATGCATCAGAACAGTTAGCATTACGCCTGTTGCCACCACTATTACGGGTAGCCGGCTGCGGCTCTTGTCGCGTATTAAACCTTTCAGCAGAAATTTTATCATTGCAGTTTCCCTCTTAATGCATCTGTTGGATTCATTTTTGCTATTCTGCGCGACGGCCAGTAGCTTACTATAGCTGTGACGGTCGTAAGTATCAGGACAGTTGATATAATGAGTCCAATACTGTAAATCGGATATAATGTCTGAGCGATCGCCATGCCAAATTCACTTGTATCGATAGGCATTGTCCATCCGTTTTTTGCCATCCATGCCAGGAATGGCAAGCCATATGCTGCCGATAAAAGAGCAGCCAATACTGCATGCATTGTTCCCTCCACTGTAAAGAGCCCGACAACCTGCTGCCGTGTATAACCAAGGGCAATATACGTCCCGATTTCCTTTTGTCTGCGGAAGATTGACAGGACCTGTGTATCAAATATTGCAAGCA
Organism: Bacteroidales bacterium; assembly: GCA_003520925.1. GTDB lineage: Bacteria > Bacteroidota > Bacteroidia > Bacteroidales > VadinHA17 > LD21. The sequence continues at coordinate 21,548 of DOTV01000069.1, forward strand.
TGGCCAGCAAGAGCAGAATTGCGTAAAGAATTGTCTGTCCTGCACTCTTCGTTTTTATCATTTTATCGACGGATGCAGTTAATTCTGCTTTGTTTTTCACCGTCCATCCATCAACTGCAGGCCGGTTTTTTTCACTGTCCCTGAAAGTCATGATAGTTGCCTCTCCAGGCATCATCATCATTGACTGAAGCTTCTCCAGCGGTACATATATCTGACCTGATTCGACAGCCGGGACATTTGTTGAAAAGATCTCAGTTATCACAATATCACCTGCGTCAAAAGTGCCATTGACATCGCGCCACCTTATTGTTAGTTGATCTCCTGCTGATGCCTTTATGGTTTTGGCCATTAAGGAACCTATTATTGCAGGTATGGCCTCAGTTATCGTATCCAGTTTGTGTGAAGGCAATAAAAAAAGAGTCTGTCGGGGATTAATTCCTTTGATAACAATCGACTGAAGACGCCCCTGAGGATAAATGGTTCCCGGGACTATTAGAAAAGGCTCCATCTCACCGCTGGCTATTTCTTCCTTAAATTCTTCAGGGATCGGGGCGTGACTTTCTGTAAGAGAAAAAGGATCGAAAGGATCATATGTTTTGTACCAATATTGTCCACCTCCTATCTCATAATTTGTCATGTCTGTTTTTGCCTGGTTATCCCAGCCGATCATGACACCTTTCATAAAGATGATAATAACAAATGAGAATGAAAGGACTATCACATTGAGCCAGGTTCTTAAACCTGCACCGATAAGGTTCCTGTATGCAAGCCTGATCGCTAATTTCATAGTTACCGGATTAATTGGGTTTAATTTCCTCCCTGTCGACATTTCCGTCGAGCAGGAAGATCTTTCTTCTCAGATAACTTATGACTTTATCGTCGTGAGTGGCAAACAGAAACGTAGTTTTTAACTCCCTGTTCAGAGTCACCATCGTTTTCAGAATATTATGCGAGTTTGCTGCATCGAGGTTGGCAGTAGGTTCATCGGCCAGAACAATCGATGGCTTCTTGACCATAGCCCTTGCTATTGCTACTCTCTGGCATTCTCCTCCTGATAATTGTGGCGGTTTCGATTTTATTTTGTCAGCAAGTCCCACCCATTCGAGGGAATCCATAACCATTTTTTTCCTGTCGGAGGCTGAATAGTTAAGCAGAAGAAGTGGAAATTCAACATTTTCATAAACTGTATAAACTGCCAAAAGATTGTAACTCTGAAAAATGAATCCAAGGTTTTCCTTACGGAGTCTTGCTGCCTCTTTTGTTGTAAGGTTACCGATGGACCTGCCCAGGACAAAAGCTTCACCTGACGAAGGAACATCAAGTGAACCGACGATATTCAACAGTGTGGTTTTTCCTGAACCGCTGGGCCCCACAAGTCCAGCAAATTCACCCCTGGTAATAATGAGCTCAATGCCATTCAGAGCCGTAAACTCACTCTTTCCCATCGGGAATTTTTTTACAAGTTTTTCAATTCTTATGATAGGAGAAATTTCCATTATAAAATATTTAGTGATTGAAAACAAACATTATCTGAATACCTTTTCCGGAAAACATATTCTCCGATCCGGTCTGGGCAGGGAGTTCATATGCATCAGGGTTCCAGTAACCCATTAAATAGAGCATTAAGTTATCAAATTGTTTCTGCCATGTAACAAAATTATACAGGGTTTTATTTGTCCAGTTAAAATAAACAATTGAACTTAGTTTGTCAAAAAGCCCGATCGGGTAACTGAACGTTAACAGGGAGAATGAGATTCTGTTGGCAAACCCGAAGGCCTTCTGATCATATGATAATAGAAGATGCTCATAGGCAGAATACAATCCTTTCCCAAGTTGAAAAGTATAATCGATCCCTGCATTAAATATCTCCTGGTTAGTCAATGTCCCGATATTGATTCGTTTTCGGGTCCATGAACCTTCCACCCAGAAGCCGGTCCCAAGATCCCACCTGGCGTCAAAACCGAACC
>DOTV01000176.1:0-17452 GCA_003520925.1 Bacteroidales bacterium
TTTCCATTAACTGTTCAAGCATGTGCCTCGTGTTGCTCACTGTCGGTTCTTTAAATGGAACGTAATCAGTAAGTTTTAAAAAGCGGCCGAAAACAGGTACCTTAAGAAGCCGTTCATGCCCGAACCATGAGACATTCGGGTAAAAAGAGGTTATAGCAACGATATCAAAAAGGCTGGCATGATTAGCAAGTATTATGTATTTCCTGTTTTTATCGATATTCTCCTTACCTCTGATTGTCAGCTTTTTCCCCATTATCAGGAACACTGATTTTGCCCAGATCCCACAAAGGAACCGGACCGGCTTCTTTGCTTTAAACCACGACATTATGACAACCACAACAACGCCGACAGCTGTGTAACTGTATAAAATTGCATACACGGGGAAAGTAAGAATGGTATTGATACCGGAACCCATCAGGAAAAGCCGATTTAATGGGCTGAAAATAGAGTATTTTTTGATACAAAAGCTAAATCACTGATCTTTATGATTGCATGATAATCATTTCCCGGAATTGCTGACGAATGCGATCTGCTGACTATCAGGCGACCAGGAAGGTACATTTATGGTACCCTGACCTCCATATAGCCATGCAATAACTCTGGATTCACCACCATTGGCTGGCATCAGTCTGAGCATAACCCGCTTATAGGAAGGATGGCTGTTCTTTTCAATATCCGGGGGGAATGATATGTATGCTATCCACTTACCATCGGGTGAAATATGCGGGAACCAGTTCCTGTATTCGTCAAAGGTGAGTTGTTCCATCCCGGATCCATCAGGTTTCATTCTCCATATCTGCATGTTACCCGATTGGCTTCCGTTGAAGTAAATGTATCTGCCATCGGGTGAATACTCACAACCGTCCACATGTTCCCCGGCCTTGAGATCAGTTAAAGCAACTTCATTACCCCCTTTGATTGAATTTCTATAGATATTATAAATATTCTTTCCTCCCCGTTGGGCAACATATACCAGCTCCTTGTTATTCGGAGCCCACCCATGAAAATATGACGGGGTTTCTTCGGTAATCAATCTGGGCGTCCCGCCTTTGAGAGGTAAAACATAAACTGCCGAACCACCGCCTGATCCGTTCACAGCATCTTTAGCACAGCTTATAGCAAGCAGCTTGCCATTGAATGAGATTCCGTGATCGTTATTATTCCTTGTGGCAAAACCGGTATTAAGCTTCACAGGATCGCCGCCTGTTACAGGTATTGTGTACAACAGACCATCCATATTGAAAAGAAGCTGTTTGCCGTCAGGCATCCAGTTAGGGGCTTCAAACCTGCCCTGCTTTTCGTAAATAACAATTCTTTTTCCGTCAAAGACATTCATTGTTTCAAGACGGCATCCCACTGCACCATCCCTTCCGGCACTATAATTGTCACCCACAGGCTTATCAATACGAACATTCCAGACCTTTGCCTCCTCTGTGATTTCAGGATTATGTGAACATATAAATAGACCGGCAAGTATTTCATCGGGCAGATTAACCATCTCATACGACCCTATTGCTTCGAACGGTTTACCCGTAGGTGCTGCCCTCATGAAGATGATCTTACCTGAACGCTCTATCTGGATTATCTCATATCCTGATCCCTTGGCAAAAATTTCATCTTCGGGATCTTTCATTTCAGCACCCTTAAAATCGCGCCATTGCATAACTGTAAGTCCGTCACCATGAAGGGTTGCTGAGATATGCCTTGAATCTTCTTCAGTCGACTCCCTGAGCATCCAGCCAGTTTTTCGGTGTGCTTCCGTTCCCTTGCCTTCAAATTTAAAATTTGCAGTAAGAATAAAGTCACCCTTGATTTTCCTACACAGGTAATGGAATTCGTCCCTGGCAAACCAGATATTATAGCCCGATCCTTTTAAAGAATAGGACTGATCTGTACTGTTATATTCAGCCGATCCTGCATTTTTCGGATTGCCGACGTCAGTGCTGTTTTCAAATATACCGGTTGATTCCTTCTGAGCCATAGCCGAATTTAATAAAAAACAGCAGATAAGGAGTGAGAAATATTTCATAATTCTTCACCATTTTATGGTGATAAAAATAGTGATTTTGACGAGACGGCAAAGTTAAATGTTGTTTTTAATCATTCTTGATTCAAGCTTACAGGATTGGCAGCAAAGTTTTTTTCTGCAATCGATTGCGGAATTAAAAATATTGTTATAAATTTGGTAACTGACTTGTTCCTGACCTGTGTATCGAAGATGAAAAAATCTTTTAAATAATAGATATTTAAATATTTATATCAATGGTTTAGATTTATAAGGCTGAACCGGAGAAATTTCACAATATATTCTTATAGGAAGTAGCTAATAAAGGTTGTGAACATATTTTAATAGTATTTTTTATTTAATTAACCCCTAAAACTTCAAATTTATGGTAGAAAAACCTTCGAAAAGCATTAGGTTTCAAAAATGCTTGAAAAAAATCTTTCTGATATGCGGAGTTATTTGCCTCTTATTATTACAAGGCACAATACAGGTTTTCGCTCTGAAAGGTTCAGATATCAGGACGTCTGAAGATCTGCAACAGAAAGTTGGTGTTACAGGTACTATTGTGGATGCCAGGAATATTCCGATGGCTGGGGTCAATGTACTTGAAAAAGGTACGACAAATGGTGTGATAACCGGTGCTGATGGTAAATATTCCATTACTGTGTTATCGCAAAAATCGATCCTGGTCTTTTCATTTATCGGGTATGAATCACAGGAGGTTACTGTTGGCAATCAGACAGTTATTAATGTAGCACTTCAGGGAAGTGTTACCGGGCTGAATGAGGTGGTGGTAACAGGCTATGGAACTGCAAAGAGAAAAGATGTTACCGGATCGATTGCCTCCGTTAAATCAGATGCTCTTATGGCAAATGCACCGACAACCATTCAAAGAGCCCTTCTGGGAAAAACAGCGGGAGTTCTTATTGCTCAGGGAAATCTGGTAAACTCCACAGCTACCATCCGGGTACGCGGGAACCGTTCGGTCACTGCCACCAACGATCCCCTGTTTGTTGTTGATGGAATACCTTCCACTGGAGGAATGGAGACCATAAATCCGAGCGATGTTGAATCAATTGAAATCTTGAAAGATGCGTCAGCCACAGCAATTTATGGTTCCAGGGGTGCAAATGGAGTAATTATAGTCACAACAAAAAAAGGGCAGGCAGGTAAAGTGATCGTTGAATACGACGGTTACTACAGTCTCGGCTACCTCAATCGTTTTCGCAAGGTATTCAATGTTTCCGAATATGTCGATTATGTAAGGGAAGCAGGACGAAAATACACTTACGACGGAAATGGCGGCTTTGCGATCGATCCAACCGGTGTTTACGGTTCGCTTACATCCGATTACAGCGAGGACATGGGTATGACTTATTTTACAAACGATCCATACGTGAAGCAATCAATAGACCTGGCGTGGGCTGGCGGAAATTATGATCCTTCAAAACTTCGCGGATTCGACTGGCAGATGGCAGGCTATCGCGACTATGCTTCTTCACAGAATCACTCCATTAGCATCAGGGGAGGTTCGGAAAGCACCAAGGTATTTATTTCAGGTTCATATATGAATCTTAGTGATATTCAGCTTCAGTCGTTCCGTAAACGATATACCCTTCGACTAAACCTTGACCAGAACCTGGGAAAATGGATGACAATGGGCGGAAATATTAATTTCGGATATATTGACTGGAATGGAGGGAAAGGCATTTCCACTATCTTTAATCCACTTGGGAATCCATTTTATTCACCTCCAGGAACCAATGGGCTCCCTGATGTTACACAGACGGGCGATATAAAATATGGAATTATTAGAAATCCGGCTGGAGAACCTTTGGCTACCAATCCATTCTTCGATTTGGAGGGAATTAAGAATCAGAATAAAAATCAGAGGTTGCTGACAAACCTTTATCTGATTATAAATCCGTTCAAAGGATTATCATACAGGGCAAACTTTGGTTATAATATGAATGTTACTCAAAACCAGCATTTTGCCAGTAAATTTTCAACTGAGACTAATTTTGGTAATCCAGTTGCATACCAGAACTTTGCTTTCGATTATGGCTGGACAATGGAAAACATTTTATCATATAATAGATCATTAGGCTCTCATACGATAGGCCTTACTGCTGTTCAGTCGAGTGAAAAGTTTGTTCAGGAACCTGCCCGTGCAACTGGTAGCAGTCTTCCAATGGAAGCCCAGCTATGGTATTCACTTGGTTCAGCTTCAACACAATCTGCTACCAGCAGTTATACACAATGGACTATGATGTCATGGCTTGGTCGTGTTAATTATTCATTCAGAGATAGATACCTTTTAACAGCATCTATAAGATACGATGGTTCTTCACGACTGGCGACAGGTCATAAATGGGTTGCATTCCCTTCCGCTGCTCTGGCATGGCGCCTTTCTGAAGAGAGCTTTCTGAAGGGCAACAGTGTGATCGACAACCTTAAGCTGCGCTTTGGATATGGAGTAACAGGCAATTCAGCAGTTTCTCCTTACAGTACGGTTGGTACAACCATTGCAAGCCGTTATAATTTTGACAAAGCGACTGGATTTATGGGTTTTGCACCCAATTCCCTTTCCAATCCCAACCTTACATGGGAAAAGACTGCCCAGTATAATGCCGGTATCGACTTTGGGATATTCAAAAGCCGTATTTCCGGTGCTATAGATTTTTACTGGCAGTTAACAACTGACTTGTTGATGACTCGTTCGCTCCCTAGCGTTTCAGGTTTTACCTCTATAGTTCAAAATGTTGGAGCCACTGAGAACAAGGGTCTCGAAATCAGTCTCAATACTGTCAATATTACTACAAGTAAATTCAACTGGACTACCGACCTTACATTCTCAACCAACAAGGAAGAAGTTACCAAGCTTGCCACCGGATTACCTCAGGATCTGGTTAACAACTGGTTTGTTGGCTATCCCATCGACACATATTACGGATATATGGCATATCCTAAAGTATGGGGTTGCTCTAAGGAAGATATGGCTGAGCTGGCAAAGTTCAATGCTAATGGTATGAACGCTAAACCCGGGGAGATCCGTCTTCAGGATCTGAACGGTGACTACAAGATAACAGATGTCGACCGTAAGATCATCGGTTCCAGAATGCCTAAATGGTCGGCCAGTTTGGCAAATACCTTTAAATACGGTCCGTTTGATTTGTACATGTTTTTATATGGTTCCTTCGGGCAGATGATTTACTGGAATCCGGGAACATTCATTATAGGTCGTTACAATAGCATTAGAAATGACTACTGGACTCCTACCAATCAGGATACCAAATGGCTGAAGCCTCAGCTGGATATTCAAATGCCGGCTAACGTCGATGCTATGTATTACTGGAGCGGGGACTTCCTTAAAATCTCCGACATCACCCTGGGATATACGTTGCCTAACACTCTGACTGAAAAAGCAGGCATTCAGAATATTCGTATTTATACAAAGGTTCAGGATCCATATATGTGGACAAATTTTGAAGGCATCGATCCTGAAGGCGCTATGGCTCAGACGCGTTCCGGAGGGACTATTGCCACCTATGGTGATGCCCCGTTTACAATGAGAACCTATATGTTCGGAATTAATGTAACATTTTAATCAGCAAGGCAATGAAAATAAAGACATATAAAAATATTTTATTATTAGCGGGATTAACCTGGCTCTGCTTTTCCTGTTCTGATTTTCTAGAAGAGAAAAGCTACAATGCAGACTATTCATACTATAAATCCGCTACAGGGTTGGATGCTTTAGTCGTGGCCTGTTACCAGCAAACCCGCTGGTGTTTGAATTCTGAGACCCAATATGCCTTTGAAGATATGGGTACCGACATCCTGATGATCGGCGGCGATGGCTCTCATAGAGATGCTTTTGGCCAGTTTCTTTCAAATGCGATGACCTCTCAAAATGGTAATATATCAGGCTTCTGGAATAACAATTACAGGGGAATTGCTTCGTGTAATCTGGGATTGCAGACTTTAGCAACCAATACTGATATGGCGGAAGCTACAAAAAATATCCGCAAGGGAGAAATGCTATTCCTGCGTGCATATTATTATTATGAACTTGCCATTCAGTTTGGTTCTGTCCCATTAGTAACAGTTCCGGTAGATAATGTCAAAACAGATTTTACACGCTCTACACAAAAGCAAATCTGGGCACAGGTCATTTCAGATGCCCGTAAGGCATGGGATCTTCTCCCGTGGGCTGACGCCAGTGGAAAGGTAACGAGTGATTTTGGACGTGCCAGCAAAGGTGCTGCAGGTCATTTACTTGCCAAATCTTATATGTTCAGATATTGCGACAAGTACGTAAAGAGCCAGACAGACGCAAATATGAATGAGGATCGCGGAGGTTTGACAACAGATATAGACTCCGTTATTTACTTCGCAAGCCAGGTATGCAAATTCGGCCCCGGATCAACAAGTGGCAGTAATCACGCCCTTGCAGCCAACTATTCAACCCTCTGGGGATGGAATCCGAAAACCGGTCTGTCTGCTGAATATGCAGGCCCGGAAATAGTTTTTTCAATAAATAATTCATCTACCTATTTCTGGAATAATGCAGGAGCAACAGAGGTTAATACAAATGGTAACCAGCTGCATTTGTATTACACCGGACAATTGGAAAATTATCCATTGTCAACTAAACTTGAAAATGGAACCACTGTTACCCTGGGAACTAATGTTGGGCTTGTGCGGGATTTAATGACAGGTCGCCCATGGAGACGTTTGTCGCCTACTCCCTGGTATTATTCCGAAACCGGGCTATACGCCTCAAAAAACTATGAAACAGGAAAGTTAGGCAAGCTTATCGATTCACGGCTTTACAAATCACACGTGTGGGTAGAATACTGTAATAATACTGCTAGAGATTACAAATGGGCTGTCGTTACCAACAATGCCGGTACATTTGATCCTGCAAGTATAGGTATGGTGGCCGGAACGCAAAAGTACAATGTAGGCGATACCGCAATGCTTTTATCCACTGAGGATGTCAGCACCCGTCCCGGACCAGGTACCAAAGCTGAAAAACTTGTGTTGGCCCGTGCAAAGGAAAAATACTGGCTGGTTCCAATGCAATCCGTGAAAGTGGCACTGTTAAGGGGAGATGTCTCCGGATTTGATGTAACAACAAACAGCTTCCCTCCATTTGTCAAATATCTTGACAACAGGCGTGCAGCTACAAATGACCAGGCCGGGTTCAGGAATTTTTATCGTTTCCGTCTGGCAGAGACCTATATTTTATTGTCAGAAGCATATGCCCGTAAAGGTGATTTTACGAATGCTGCAGCTGCCCTTAACGTGGTCCGTTTACGTGCCGCATGGAAAGCAGGCGAAACAAAATCTGCCCACTTCTGGAAGTTTGATGGCGGTACTTACGCTGCAAGAACCAACTCAACTGAGACCGACTTGCAGGTATCACCAGGTTTCCTTGGTAGTTTTACAGGTGATGCACTTACGGATTTCTATGTAGACGAAATGGGTCGTGAAACGGCGGGTGAATTGAACCGTTTCGACATGCTTGTCCGCTATGGTGCCGATTACTGGTTCAATAAGGTTAAAGCCTGCGACTACTGGGTAAGCAACGATAATGGCGTTAGTGGCGGTGCTATAAAGAAGTATCACCGCTTCCGCCCGATACCGCAGACCTATATCGATAATGTTAATCCCCCTGACCCGAATCCACAAAATTACGGATACTTTTAATAATTGATTTTCAATGATTTCCCGGATGTTCAAAAACGTCCGGGAAATTTTACAAAATTGGAATCTTCTGATTTTGTAATACAGTTCTGGATTATTTTATTCAATCTGTTTTTAATTGGTTTGGATTCATGTTAGTCAGATAAAGAGAGACTCAGACCAGCCGTTATCGAAAGGCATGAGCTTTAATTATATTTACAGGTTAATTGATCTTTTTTGGTATGAGATTATCTATTCAGATTGCTTGGGAATGAAATTATTTGTTAATCTTGTCCGTTGAAACTGAAAATGGGTATAAAAATATGAACGAAATTCTTAAAGAATTGGCCTATTGTGTTGAGTCAGGTAAAATAGATAAAGCATCACCGTATCCTCCGGCATTGAAAGGAAAAAATGGGGCAGATGAATTGGCAAAAGAAGCGCTGGACAACGGCATAAAGCCTGACCAGATTCTTGAACATGCCCTTATACCGGCTATGGCGGTAGTTGGTGACAGGTTCAGCAAAAAGGAAATATACGTTCCCCAAATGCTTATGTCAGCAAAAGCCATGAACAGTGCAATGAAACATCTGAAACCCTTCTTTCAGTCAGGTGAGACAAAACGGAAAGGTAAATTTATTGTTGGTACGGTTGCAGGCGATCTTCACGATATCGGCAAAAACCTGGTAGCTATGATGATTGAAGGAGGCGGCTGGGAGGTTATCGATCTCGGAGTTGATGTAGGAACAGAAAAGTTCCTGAAGGCAGTTGAAGAAAATCCGGGTGCTGTAATCGGGTTATCAGCTCTTCTGACAACTACTATGGAAAATATGAAAAAAACAGTAGCAGCACTTAAAGCGAAACATTCGGAATTAAAAATTCTTGTGGGAGGGGCTCCCGTTACCCAGGAGTATTGTGACAAAATAGGTGCCGATTTCTTTTCTCCCGATCCTCAGGGAGCTGTAGACTATCTTAAACAGTTTGCAGGTTAACTTATGAAGACTTTTCTTAAAGGTAAAAACACTGAGGTCATTATAAATACAGAAGGACCGGTAATAATAATTGGAGAATCCATTAATCCAACCCGCCGAAAGAGGCTCGTCACGACATTACAGGAAAATGATTTTACATATGTTTTTGAGCTGGCAGAGAACCAGATCAGGGCCGGTGCTGACGTACTTGATGTCAATGTAGGCTTTCCCGGTGTCGATGATGTCAGACTTCTTCCTGATGTTGTTGTTGCGATCGGGGAAAAGTTCGATATCCCTCTATGTCTCGACTCTCCGAATCCAAAAGCAATTGAAGCCGCACTGAAAGTATCAGCAGGCAAATGCCTGATTAATTCCGTTAACGGCAAGGAGGAATCAATGACTGCCCTTCTCCCTGTTGCCAGGGATTTTGGAGCTGCAATTATTGGTTTATGCATGGATGATGAAGGGATCACAAATGATCCGGAAAAACGGCTGGCAATAGCTGAAAAAATAATAGAGAGGGCTGTCAGAACCGGGTTAAGGGCGGAAGATGTAATTATTGATCCCCTGGCAATGGCTGTAAGTGCCGAACCTCAAGCCTGCATCATTGCAGCAGAAACTATCCGCCTGATCCATCAGAAACTGGGACACAATATTACAATGGGTGCAAGCAATATCTCATTCGGACTTCCAAACCGTGAGGATATCAACAGCGCCTTCATGGCAATAGCGATCATGAACGGTCTTACCTGCCCTATTGCCAATCCGGAAAAGATAGCAGGATTGGTGCACGCCACCGATCTTGTGCTCGGGAGGGATGACTATGCAATCCGATTTATTGAGCACTATCAGAGCACTTTGTAAGTTATTCGAACAGAACCTAAACCCTGACTTTTCATTTCACATGCAGATATGTCTTTTTAAGATCTTCATCTGCTGATGATGAACCTGTCATTATTTCGAACATACCCGGCTCTGTAACATACTCCATTGCGATGTTATGGAATGCCAGTTTCTCAGGAGTGATCTCAAAGACCACCTTTCGAGTCTCTCCCGGATTGAGAGTTATTCGTGCAAAGTCTTTTAACTCTTTCACGGGACGGGTGACACTGCTTATGGTGTCCCTGATATACAGTTGAATTATCTCGTCACCTTTAACCTTCCCTGTATTTTTTACTTCGACTGTTACAAATGCAGTTTCGCCCTTGCTGATCACCTTCTTCTTTAAAACAGGGTCACTGCAGGAGAATCTTGTATAGCTTAATCCATAACCAAAACAGAACAACGGGTTAATGTCCTGCGAAATGTAATCCATAAACTGGGCGCTGGGTTTGTGATTATAGTACAATGGAATTTGTCCGGCCGATTTCGGAAAAGTAATTGTCAGTTTTCCTGATGGATTGACATCGCCAAAGATAATTTCAGCGGCTGCGGTTCCGGTTTCCTGACCCATATACCAGCCTTCGATAATTGCCTGCACTTTCATGGTCAGTCTGTTTATCGAAAGTGGCCTCCCGTTCATCAGGTAAAGGATAACAGGCTTGCCGAGTGCCGTGATTGCATCGGCCAGTTCACCCTGTTCACCAAAAAGGTCGAGTGTCATATTGTCTCCGATATGGTTTTTAGCCCAGGCTTCACGGCAGAGATGCTCGTTTTCACCAAGTGCCAGAATTACCAGCTCAGATTCAGAAGCAGTTTTAACCGCTTCTTTTATAAGTTCCAGGTTATCTTCACGTGAAGCGTACTTTATTTCGTCATATTTCCAGTTGAAATAGCTTAAGGTGGTGTTTGTAGTAAGTTTGCATCCCTGTGAAAAGATAACTTCAGCTCCCTCACCGGCTTTCGCCCTGATTCCGTCAAGAAGGCTCACTTTGTGCAACGGTTCGCCAGAATACCCTCCGAACCAAAGATCTTTTGCGCATGGGCCAATTACTGCAATTTTCCGGTAATTGCCCTTTTTAATTGGAAGCAGCCCGTCATTTTTAAGAAGCACAATCGATTCCTGGGCTGCACGGAGTGCTATTTTTGAATGCTCGGGTGACCTGGCCGCAGCAACAGCTTCCTTTTCATCGACGTAGGGGTTTTCGAAAAGTCCAAGCTCAAACTTGAATGTCAGCACCTGCTGAACAGCCATATCAACATCCCTGATTTTAACTTTTCCTTTCTTCAGCAGTTCCGGAAGCTTTTTATACAGGTTTCCCTGAGGGAATTCATACTGTACCCCGGAATTGAAGGCCGTTTCTGCAGCTTCGCTGCCGTCGCTGCATACAAAATGTTTGTTGAAGAGCTGGTCGACACCGTAATAATCTGAAACGATCATACCTTTAAAGCCCCATTCCTTCCGAAGCACATCTTTTAAAAGCCATCTGTTAGCATGCGACGGAATTCCATCCACTTCATTATATGATGGCATTACCGACAACGGTTTAGCATTATCAATGCACATCTTAAATGGCGGCATATGATAATCTCGCAGCACCCTCAGCGAATGGTTTGCAGGTCCCTGGTTCTGTCCGCCCTCCAGTTCGCCGTGGCCGGTGAAATGTTTGAGCGTGGCGCCTACATTTTTCGGAGCTACTCTGCCATTATCACTACCCTGCAATCCTTTTACAGCAGCTATTGCAAGCATTCCGTTAAGGAACGGATCCTCTCCGTAAGTCTCTTCCGTTCGGCCCCATCGGGGATCACGGCATACGTCAATAACGGGACTCAGTGCATGATGGGTTCCCCGCGACCTCATCTCATGGGCAACTACACCATAGACCTTTTCAAAGAGATCTGTGTCCCAAGAGCATGCAAGACCTATAGCCTGCGGGAAAACGGTGGCTTCAGGCCTCATCATCCCGTGTTGCCCCTCATCGACAAAAATAGCTGGTATACCTAGGCGTGTATTTTCTACAAGATACTTCTGGATCTTATTGCGCATTCTGACCGTATCACTTATGCCGAACGGTGCCGGATGGACTGAATTGCAGCCTTTACCGAAGATCTCTTTCATTTTGAACGGATCATCGAAGACCTCCGGTTTAAAGTCCTCAATCCCGCCGTTCCATAAACCCATTAGCTGGGCAACTTTCTCCTCAATGGTCATCCTTCCAATAAGATCTTCCACTCTCTTTCTGACTGGAAGGGAGGCGTCGCGGTACGGGAGAGAAGCTTGTTTCTTTATTTTTTTACTCTTGTCAGTCATGTTTATTTTAATTTGAGGGCTTCTTCAATTACTGCATAATAAGCCGGTTTTGGCTGATAGTTGCGGTCAAAAAGGAGAGGATAATTCGTACGTCCCGGGATTGGCCAGTTATTCTTCCATGAATAGCCGTCATGAACACCCCAGAAGGTAACCCTGCTTACTTTGTCTTTATTACTGAGAAGTAATCCGAACAGCCTTGCATAACGATTTGTAAGCAGGGTCTGGACAGAATCCGGAAGTTCGGAAACATAAGGATTCAGAGAGTCCTTGTATTCAGCAATCCTGGAAATATCTGCTCCATAAAGCCAGGAAGGGGTGGGCAGAACATTGATCTCCATTTCTGTTATCATTACCTTTACGCCAAGGGCAGCATATTCACTGATACCCTCATCAACAATTTTAAAATCAGGCGAGTCGAGATGCCAGTGGCCCTGGATACCAACACCGTCTATTCTTAAACCCTTATTACGGAGATTTCTTACAATATTAATAACTCCAGCTCTTTTAAGCGGTTCTTCATTGTTATAGTCATTATAGTAAAGTTCGGCGTCAGGGTCGGCTTCATGTGCAAATTCAAAGGCTTTTTCAATATAGTCATCCCCGATTATGTTATACCACTTTGATTTGCGAATCTGCCCGTCGTCACCTATTGCCTCGTTCACGACATCCCAGCTTTGAACCTTGCCTTTATAGTGTCCCATAACTGTGAAAATGTGATTTTTCATCCTTTCCAGAAGAGCTTCGCGTGTCAGAGGATTGCCAATGGAATCCTGGAATACCCAGTCGGGTGTCTGCGAATGCCAAACGAGAGTGTGTCCGGTTATGAACATATCGTTTGCAAGAGCAAAGCTGACAATACTGTCGGCCAGTGCGAAATTGTATTTGTCAGGGCCCGGGTGGATACTTTCCCATTTCATGGCATTTTCGGCGGTTATGGCATTAAAATGCTTGATTATGAACGGTTTTGCCTCCCTGTCAATGCCAAGAATCTGAGGTGCATCTACAGCAGTGCCGATCAGGAAGTCACCCGCAAAGGCATCTTTGAGTCCGGATACGGTTATATGCTTATCATTACATGAGAAGATAATAGTTGCAAGTACTATAAATGCTGCAGATAATAAGTTCCTTTTCATTTTAAAGTCGTATAAGGATCAGTATTACTATTTTACATATGCTTTGCGTCTCTCTGCAAGCTCATCCTGCATCACAGTCTCCGTCTTTTTGCCGATCGAATAAAAGAAGAGTGCAATAACACATACTATAATTGCAGCTGCCGGGTAGATACTAACCGTTAGCCTGATGCCTTTAAGTGCGGAAGCTGCCTGTTCAACATTAGGAACATACCCGTAAAGTTTCAGCAGCCAGCCGGCGAATGCACCTCCTATTGCCATACCTACCTTAAGGCCTACAACAATAGCTGCAAAGGTTATGCCTGTGGCACGCCGGTTGTTCTTCCATTCAGAATAATCGGCGACATCGGCCATCATTGCCCATGGCAGAGGCATCGTTACTCCCCATGCGAAGTTAAAGAGAATGGAAAGGATGAATGCCCCCATTACAGCCGTTGGCGGAAGGAGGAAGAACAGCAATGCAAGAATGGCGGCAATGGCCAGCCATGTCCTGAATACGTCCCTTTTCCCAAGACGCCTGGCCAGGAAATTGCTCAGTGTGATTCCGAGAATTGCTGCCAACTGGCTTATTATGTTGATGACGCTGAAGGTGTTACTTGCGAAGTCGGCCCCTGCATTTGTCATTTTCAGACTACTCAGCAGTCCGAATAGTCCCTTGTCCAGATTCACCAGGAATGATCTCATGCTTTCCGGATCAAGATAGTATTTGAAGAAATAAAGCAGTATGCTGTTACGCATTGAAAGAAAGATAAACATGAAGAGGAAGACAATGAACATCATTACCCATTGACGGTTATGAAACAGATCGGAGAGGTCCTGCTTCAATGATGTTTTCTGCTGAGGCGGCGGACTTATTCTCTCTTTTGTGGTAAAGAATGTAATAAAAAAGAAGATCACTGCCAGGGCACAGAAGATTCCCATTGTTATCTGGTAACCCTTAGCACTGCTTCCCTGCCCGAAATGGTTGACCATTGGCAGAGTGAATCCCTGGATGGCAATAGTAGCAAGAGTAACTACCACAAAACGGAACGATGAAAGGCTTGTGCGCTCTTTCATGTTGCCGGTTACTACTCCGCTGAGGGCTGAATATGGATTGTTATTAGCTGAATAGATTGAAAGAAGAAGAAAATAAGTGACATAGGCATATGCCAGTTTCCCTCCTTGTCCCATTTCAGGCGTTGTAAAGGCAAGGTACCCTATTATACCAAATGGCAGGGCAGTCCAAAGTATCCACGGTCTGAATTTTCCCCACCGGGTACTTGTGCGGTCCGCCAGAGCCCCGAATACAGGATCGCAAACGGCACCCCACAGACGTGCAATAAGAAAGAGTGTAGCGGCAGCTCCAGCCGTCAGTCCATAGGTGTCTGTGTAAAAGCTGAGCTGCAGCAGCATCATAGTCTGAAAAATGAAGTTGGCTGCTCCGTCTCCCAGACTGTAGCCAATCTTTTCCTTAACCAATAATTTTCCTGTTTCCGGTTGCATTGTAGTTGTTTTAAATATCTCTTGAGTTTTAATCATTATAAACTGGTAACACCAGCTATCAGCATATCTGCTCATCAAATTTTTCTATTACTAAAATTAAATATTAAAATTCAATTATGCTTTCGATTGCATTAATTATTTGGATTTTTTTTACCGAAAACTATTATGTCATACCGGGGTTGCCATAATTCTTGATTCTACTTCCGAAAATATCAATACATTTATATGACATTTTAAGTGATCTCTCAGAATAATCAGTTATGACCATTGTAAGGCGCTGGCAACCGGCATTACGCCCCTTCAGGAGAATAACTCCTGCCGGTGAGCTTCTGGCATTTACTGAGCGTGTAATAAAGGGACCACTCTTCGGATGCCGGATGTGTGGCAACTGCCTCCTGCAGGAAACTGCGTTCATCTGTTGCATGGAATGCCCAAAAGGTCTGAGAAATGGTCCCTGCGGAGGTGTGACCCCCGAAAAACGCTGTTATGTTGATGAAACTAGAAAATGCGTATGGTATGCAATTTATAAGCGCGCACAGAAAAAAGGCCGCGAAAAAACTCTTCTTGAGATACTTCCACCTCTCGACTGGAGCAAAGCAGGTACAGAAACCTGGGCGGATGTATTCAGACAGGTAAGGAAAACGGGAACCGGGAGATTCATTGGTTCATTGTTCTCCGGTAATGAAGTCAGGAAGAACCTGATCTGGGACTCGGTTTTTAAAACCATCAGACAACCGGAATGGTGGAAAGGTGATTCTGACTATCATCCACCAGCTTACAGTGAACCGGCTTCGGACCTTGAAAGATCCCTTCGTGAGGGTAAATTTGTAGTTGCCACAGAGGTCACTCCTCCGATTAGCGCAGATTCCGGGAAGCTTATCAGGGACATTAATCTGGTAAAACCTTATGTCACAGCTATAAATTTTACTGACGCTTCATCGGCAAACCCAAAAATGTCAGCGCTTGCCTGCTGTAAGGTTGCTACGGATAACAATGCAGAACCTGTTTACCAGATAGCTGCCCGTGACACGACCAGAACCGGTCTCCAGGCAAACGTTATCGGTGCAGGGCAGTTTGGAATAAAAAACATACTTTGTGTAACCGGGGATAATCCGATTATCGGACCGGCTCCGACGAGCGACATGAATATTGTCGACCTTGATTCAGTCCAGATGCTCTGGATACTAAGAAGGATGAGGGATGAGGGAATCTACCTGGACGGACGGAAAATGAAATTTCCTCCGAAATTCTTTCTTGGAGCGGCAACCACACCTTTTGCATCCGATCCGGGATTACAGGCAATAAAGGATCAGAAGAAAGTCAATGCCGGGGCCCAGTTCTTTCAGACCAACCTGATATTTGAACCTGACCGGCTCGATGACTGGCTTGAGCAGCTTGATAAAAGAGACGTTCTTAATAAGGTATATATTATGATCGGACTGGTACCACTTAAAAGTTATAAAGCTGCACTTTACCTTCACAATAAGGTTCCGGGTGTATATTTGCCGGCGAATATTCTGCAACGAATTGAAAAAGCCGGTGAAGGTGCCCCTGAAGAAGGCGTTCGGATAGCCCTTGAGCTTATAGATAAAATAAAAGGTAAAAAAGGTATAAGCGGTATTCACCTTATGACCCTGGGGTGGGAGGAGATTGTGGGACGAATTATCACTGAATCCGGATTTTAACTTTTTTATATGCAAAACTCAGCTTTTCAATTCAAATTTGCTGATTTAGAACTTGATGTGGTTCAGATTGAGCAGCTTATGGGTTATAAGGTGGGGGAGTCGCATGAGGCAATATCGGAGTTGACAGATAAACTACTGAAAGAGGCAGGGACGATATGCAATATAAAAGCAGAATTCAGAATTTTTCCGCTTGTAAGTTTTGTTGATCCTGAAAAATCGATCGAAATAAATGGTTTTATTTTCAATGTAAAAAAAATTGTGTACGGTCAGCTGAAAAGGGCTGAAAGCATTGCTGTATTCTTATGTACTGCTGGACCAGAAATCGGCATCAGGAGCAGAACTGCCATGAATGACGGAGATCTCTTGACAGGATATATTTATGATGTGATAGGCAGTGCGATTGCTGAGGGTGCAGCGGATCTTATGCAAGGAAATCTTCAGGAAGCAGTGTCAGCGGAAAGCAAGAAAATCACAAACCGGTATAGTCCTGGTTATTGTGGATGGGATGTTGCTGAACAGCATAAATTGTTTCAACTGATGCGTGATAATTATTGCGGAATAAAACTTAATGATTCTGCTTTAATGAACCCTGAAAAATCGGTAAGCGGATTTATTGGGATTGGCGGACATGTAAGGTATAACCCCTATACCTGCGGATTATGTGACATGAAAGATTGTATTTACAGAAATATTAAAGTGTAATTACAATGTAATTACTTCTCTGATTTATATTTCTCGAATTCTTCGGCGATTTTGGCATCCACATTATTCCCGGCATGAACCAGAATACGGTATCTGAGCAGCAGCTTCGTTCCCTTTGTCATGAAAGTCTCCTCTCCATTAACCGGCCAGTACATCGGAGTCGGCGAGATGAACCCGTAATCACGTGTAAACCATGGCGACGGATACCAGGGGTTTGAAGGATGCTGCATAATAGCCAGGCCTTCAATTATGGACCCCCTTGGGCCATAAAAGTCAATCCAGGGTGAAGCTTTGCCGAACGTATCCTTTTCACTTCTGGCACCCTCAGCGTTTATCATAGTTCCGCCATTTGTTACTGCAAGGTCAGCTGCCATTCTTGCACTGAACAGGGAATGGTTTGTTTTAAGGATATGTACGTCCATCATCATTTCCATTGTGATTTCAGCGTCGATCCGGGTCAGAGTTGCTGAAGGTGAAGTAATTGTGAATCTACGGATATCCTTCACAGGCGACAATGCACCCGGGCGGCTCCAGATACACTCGTCTGTTATAACCACGGAATCACCTCCCTGTTTATATATCTGTGCATTGACCGA
>DOTV01000176.1:17795-32387 GCA_003520925.1 Bacteroidales bacterium
TGATGTGGATAAACCGCATTCCTCATCGAGGTAACCGATCCGCCTGAAGAAGGACCGTTTACGGGGTAGAAGAACGGATATTTTTCATCGTCTGAAAAAACATAGCTTGTGAAAAATTTTCCATCGATAGTGACATTGATTTTTGAACCTACTTTTTCGGCAGTCATTTTAGCTCCTGATACGGATAAAGTAATCATAATACCCATAAGCAACGCCAGGGCATTATGCTTCAGCTTTCTCATCATTTTAATGTTTTAAAGCTTAATAAAATTTGTGCCGTAGGGAGCCCTTTGAGGCCGTGAAAGCATGCTGTCAGCCTCGGCATCATCTGTAAACCTCTCTTTCTCCGGATCCCAGGTGAGCTTCCGTCCAAGTTTCATTGCAATATGAGTTACAAGGCAGACAGTACATGCACGATGCCCGATCTCGACAGGAGAGATCGGATCTTTTCGCGATTTGATGCACTCGAGCCAATTACCATGCTGTTCGTTGCTTACATATAAATGTATTTCATCGGGACCTATCACTGAAGTCAGAATTTTAGGATCGCTTGCCTCAAGGGCCCGGGAGGCTTGTCCCTGCGGAACAGGATCGCTTGGTGATGCCCTGTAGTCTCCACGGGTAACAAATATCCATCCCTCCGTTCCTTCATATCTGATACCGTTTGGATAACCTCCGCTCGTAAGCATTGTAATTCCGTTTTTGTACTCAGCTTTTGACATGAAGTCACCATGGACATCCCATAATCCCGATTTCGGGAACTGAGCAACCGCTTCAACAGAAACCGGACCGGTAAGTTCAGTATCCATTCCCCAGGCTGCCGAATCAAAATGATGCTGACCCCAGCCTGTTATCATGCCTGCTCCGAACTGTTCGCATCTCAGCCACCCGGGACGGTCGGTGATACTGTTCTGGGGGTGAACCCGTATTTCGGTATAGTAAACTTCAGGGGTTGAACCCAGCCATGCATCATAATTGAGGTTCTTTGGCACCGGTTCTTCTCGGGTTTCAGGTCCTGAAGGATCTCCGGGAAGGCCGATTTTAACCGTATGAAGCTTGCCTATGCGTCCGTTCCTTACAAGCTCCGCAGCAATCCTGAACTGAGCTGAAGACCTTTGCTGTGTCCCAACCTGTAAAATAACACCCTTCTTTTTTACAATATTGCTAAGCAATCGTCCCTCAGTTATTGTAAGTGAGGTCGGCTTCTGCAGATATATATCCTTTCCTGCCATCGCTGCTTCAATTGCTGGCTGGGAATGCCAGTGATCGGGGGTTGAAATAATCACGGCATCAATACCTTTATCTGCAAAGATGTCGTGGTAATCGCCGTAAGTCTTTACGTTTACATAACCCGGCTTACCGGTCTTTTTAGTATAATAATCCTCAATGAACTTTTTCCCGGTGGCAAGCCTCCTTGAATCGAAATCTGCCACAGCAACAATTTTCGCAACGTCGTATTTCAGGGTTTCAGCAAGGTCGTGTGTCATTGCTATCCTGCCGAAGCCGATCTGACCTATATTTATCATATCGCTGGGAGGATTTTTACCAATTACCGATGAGGGGACTATAGTCGGAAGTATTATGGTTCCTGCTGCAGCGGTTATTGAGTTTGTGATGAATTTTCTTCTTTTCATGATGGTAAAGAGTGATTTTTACATTGTGATTAAAGATAAGAATAAAATATATTATTTCAATTAAAGAGACCTTCTGTCATCTGCCAGACATACCTTGAAACGGAGGCTATTTTCCCCTCTTTATTTTTACTTCAGGCGGATAAGCAAAATAATGCCAGGCACTTTCCGCTTTTTCCTTATCAAAATGCCCATTGAACACAAGAAACCTATACTTAAGGGCATAGTTTATTCCAGGGCTCAGTAGCCAGTCCATATCCTTTGTAGGGCAGAAGTTTGCAAACATATCCCCCCGGCCGTTTTGATCTTCCGGCCAGATCCTTAATGGCTCAGGGTAATTATAATTGACAGGAAAAGACATCATTACAACACCCGCATAATCATTGTCAATTTCTCCCTGGACAATGCACCAGCGTGCTTTGCTTCCATCTGAATCTTTCCTTGTTTTTCCTTCTGAAGTCAGAACCATACTGTTTTTGTTATCCCATTTTTCAGTTGTTCTCCATCCCAGACCGGCATAACGGTATTCAAGAAGCTTAACAGGACTCTCATCGGCACAATTCAATTGGAAATTGAAATCAACCAGAAAGTAATCCTGATTTTTATCCGGAGCATAGATCCTAACTTGCTGAAGCTCATTCATTGCAACTTTCTCTTTAGCCGATTTTTTAAATACCACGTGTTCATGAAGAGCTCCGAACTCTGAAAAGAGAGGTCCGTTAACTGTTGAAACAAATTTTGCAAAACGGACAGTTCCCTGACGGGAATTTATGTTCCAGAAATCGACTGTATCTCCCTCGTATTCAACGTGAGTCCAGGGATTCCATATGCCGTAATGGTGGTAGTGATCAGGCGGCTGAATGCGGGTCAGTACCTGTCCGTGAGGGGACCAGAGAGGATGGATGAATCCACTCCTTCTATAGGCAGAGTCAATCCCTTCAGGCGGATAAACTGTTTTGAAATAATACTGTAAAAGATTCTTACCTCCTGAATGAATAACCAGGGCTCCGTCATTAACAGAAGCCATAATTGCTGTTTTTTGATCCGGTATTCCCTTTATGAGCTCGTAAAGGTGCTTTTCGGCTGAATTTCCGTTACCTGAAGAAACCATCCAGGTTAGCTTCCTCGTTTTACCTTGTTCGATCTGAAAAGGAACCTCTTTTCTGATTTTCTCCTTAATCTCATAAAGAACTAGAAGCGAATCAGAAAGATATGTCACCTCATCAAGATTAATACTTACCGGTACATTCAGCCCGTAAGCCGGTTTTCTCAAAATCACTTCCATCGAAGCGACATTTTGTGCCTTACTGTCAATGCTGAGCAGGCAAAGAAAAACCAAAGCGGCGTATCTGGAAATTCTTATCAGTCTTTTATTCATCTTTATAAAATTTTATGGGTTAGGGTCTCCTTTTTACTTGCTTCTAAAACTTTCCGGTGGTCCAAGATAGCTTTTCCTGAGGCCTCCGGTATTTACGATTATTTTCTGAATGACCGGACCGGGATCAACCATCCATATCTTAAGAGTATGATAACCCGGAGAAAGGAGTGTGTGTTTTGTGAGGCTTGCTATCGAGTTGTCCCTCACAGTTTTTTCCCAGTCCTGATTTCCGTTGCGTGCATCATAGTCCTCAGGAACGAGGGTAACTGTCTGAGGCAGCTGGTCGTCAAATGAAATACCGTACTTTTGTCCCCTCCCGTGAATGAAATTCAGTGTCGGGGCAAATACAGCCCTCACATCAACATTACCTGTGCTGAAAAGATACATCCTGTATTCAAGACATGGTGAATTATTTCCGGGAGTTACAGCTGGAAAATCAGGCGGTGCCGACGCTCTCATGGCTGATAGCGTATGTCCGTATTCTTCTATTCTGATCCAGCTTGCATCGCCTGCCGGAATATTATTAGTGAAGTGTTCTGCTTCAACAGAAACAACTCCTTCTCCCTCAATAAATCCCTTCAGGTTTTCAGCAGTTATCTCATCAGGTTTAAAAGCTGAAATTCCTATGCTGACATCCCTTCCGGCTGCTGATATTGTTAAGTTTCCTTTATTCCGGCCCTGTGGCAGGTTTTGCCAGTCAATAGTAACCAGAAGACGATCGTCCATGTTAAAGGGTCCTTTTATCCTGTCCACAGTTATCCATGGTTTATCCGTAGTTGTCGTATAGACAAGATCTCCTTTACCTTTGTTGAACACATCTATATAGTGGGTTTGACGATTGAAAACATCAAAATCGGGTAAAAGGGGTGAAATATTTTCACCTGGCCAGACAGCTTCTGAACCTTCAATCGAAACACCTGGTTCAGCGTCAGCCGTTACTATAATTTCTTTCAGTTTTATAGCCCTGAGGCTGTTTGAGGGCGGATCGGCCCAGTCAGTATAACCAAGGTGTGACTGATCCATGAAGTGGTTCCATTTGCCGTTTGCAAATACCCGGTTGAAATAGCCCATCAGGCTTGTATCAGCCTGAAAAAGATGATGTACCTGTTCAGCCATATCATTGGTGCTTGAACGGCCCTGATGTGCATAAAGGATATTTTTACCGGCTGCCAGGTATAATTCATTTACAATGGCACAGGCCTTTACAGGGAACAGCACAAGCTGGTAAAAGGCATCCCGTCTTTCAGAAGACAGTTTGTTAAATATATTTTCAGCTTCCAAGGCTAACTTTGTAAAGTCATTGGCAATTTTTTCAGCTTCATTATAGTTGACAAGACTGTAGGTGTCAGGAGCTAGCAGTTCAGGTTTCCTGCGTCCGTTATACCTGGTATAATGCGAAACGATCTTTGCAATCTCAGCGGAATATTCCTCACCAAATTCCCTTGCGGCCCAATGCCTTGTGTATTCACTGATGTTTTCATTTGTCAGACGGTCAGTGTTCCAGGCAAGATCGAGGAAATACTCCATCGGTAATTCATATCCCTTGAAATGGCCGACATTTACGATCCATATCCTGTCGGCACCATATTGTTTCGCCAGCGACATCTGGTCCCATATTTTCGGGATCGGATTTGTATTCAGCCACTGGTATGATCTTGGTCCGCCATGATAATCGAAATGGTAATAAATTCCTGCCCCTCCGCTTCTTTTTCTCTCATCCGCCCCGGGAAGGCGTCGTATGTTGCCCCAGTTGTCTTCGGCCCATAAAAGTGTTACATCATCAGGGACCCTCATCCCGGCATTGTAATACTCCTGAACCTCCTTGTATAGGCACCAAAGCTGAGGTACTTTTGTTACATCGGGATTAATCTCTTCGGCAATGATTCTACGCTGAACATTAACGATCTTTTCGAGAAGGGTCATATTAGCCTCGGGTCCTCCCGGAGCCATTGGTGTATCATTTGCCCCCCTTAATCCAATTGTTATTATGCTTTCGAACCTGTTGTTCCTTCTTAAACCTTCCCTCCAGAAAGATTCAAGCACGTCAGGGTTTTTTGCATAATTCCAGCTGCCCAGTTTTTTCTGGTAGCGGCGGTCCCACTCTTTCTGAGCACGCAGCATGGGCTCCTGGTGTGAGTTGCCCATAACGATACCATACTCATCAGCAAGCCTTGGGTTTTCAGGGTCATCTTCATTAAATGCATTGTTCCACATCGCCGGCCAGAGATAATTGGCTTTGAGCCTGAGCAACAGTTCGAATAGTCTTGTATAAAATTCACGTCCGTAATTTGCAACGCCCGGAGGTATAGGAGGATCATCCGATAAGGGAACAGAACCATATTTTGCTCTTATCCAGTTTGTAAGATCTGGAGCTTCATCGTTGAGAAATATACCTCTGTATTTAACTGAGGGAGGACCTTCAATATAAGTAAACGGTTTTGCAAACAGGTTCTTTTCCTTAGCGACAGGTACATCAGCCCACCAATACCACGGAGATACACCAATCTGCCTGGATATTTCATATATCCCGTAAATAGTGCCTCTTTTATCACTTCCGGCAATTACCAGTGCTTTTTTCACCCCCTTGAAAGGCCTGTTGACAACTTGTATAATAAATGTTTCCCACTTACCTTCAATCTTGTTTTTCTCAATCTTCCTGTTTTTTATGAGCTGATCAATCAACGGACTTTTGCCAATAGTTCCTGCAATTATAATTTCCTTTGATGCCGGCAGCTTATCCGTATAAAACTCAGGCAATGACAAGGTCACATTCTCAATGTCTTTCCTGAGGGCCATAAATGCCCTTGATACACCAGGCCACTCTTTTGAGCTTATGATAAGTGGTACGGAAAATCCGTCAGCAGATATTGTAAAACTTCCCCTTTTCCTTTCCGTAGAAATGAATTGTTCTGTCCCGAAAGTGGATTGAGCATTCAGCAGGTTCTGAAACATAAATGCCGACAAAATAATTCCAATCAGAACATTACGTAAGTTGGTTATTTTCAAAGTCATGTTAAATCATATTACTTATAGCTGTCTTTCTGAGCGGATCGTACTGAAGCGAAGAATCTCCTTCTTATTTCAAGTATATTTTGTTTAATAGTTATAAAATTAAGTAACAAATTCTGAAAATCAAATTTGTTTTCGAATTTATGCAATCGATTGCTGATTAATTTGGAAAATTTTTCACTTTGATACATTTTATGCTAAATTTGTTTGTTCAGATCCTGCAAGATGAAAAACGCCAAGGATGTCACAATTTACGATGTAGCAAAAGCATTGAATCTCTCCCCTTCAACAGTAAGCAGAGGACTAAAGGACCATCCTCATATTCATAAGGAGACCAAAAAAAAGATATGGGCAGCTGCAAAGTCGATGGGGTATCAGCAGAACAAATTTGCAAGCAGTCTCAGGAAGAGGCGCACAGAGACAATCGGTGTAGTGGTTCCCAAGCTAAACAGTTATTTCATGGCGACAGTAATTTCGGGAGTTGAAAAGATCACAAATAAGCTGGGTTATGGATTGATAATCAGTCAGTCGCAGGAATCAGGTAAACAGGAAATATCATGTGTCTCCACTCTTTTCGACAGCCGTGTCGATGGTATGCTGATCTCTCTTGCCTTCGATACAAAGAACCTTGACCATTTCAACAGACTTTTTAATAAGGATATACCTGTCGTGTTTTTTGACAGGGTAGCCGATTGCAAGGGTTGCATGAGTGTGGTAATAGATAATTACAAAGCAGGGTATGAAGCGACAACACATCTTATTCAACAGGGCTGCAAAAAGATAATTCATCTCGGTGGCAATCTACTGAGGAATGTTTATTCGGAAAGATTCAGGGGATATAAGCAGGCATTGCATGATAATGGAATAGAGTTTAATCAGAAGCTTGTTTTTATATGCGACCTTACAGGACAATCAGGAAGAGAAATAATGAAAAAGGTCTTTAAGACGGATCTTCAGCCCGACGGAGTTTTTGCTGCAAATGATACATCGGCTGTCGCTGCAATTCTTGAGATTCAGGAAGCAGGATTCAGGGTGCCAGATGATATCGCAGTTGTAGGATTCAATAATGAGCCTGTCAGCCAGGTCATCCATCCGAATCTTACAACATTGGATTATCCTGCAAGAGAGATTGGTGAGATTGCGGCCACTGTTCTTATTGAAAAAATTAATAATTTACAATCTATAAGCTATAGTACGATTGTTCTGAAGCATTCATTGATAATAAGGCAATCCTCACTAAGGAAAAATTGAATTATATTACAGATAAAACAAATAGTTATGCTCCTGCTTGGTATTGATTTGGGAAGCTCTTCAGTCAAAGCGTCAGTAATTGACGGAGAATCGGGAAAATGTATGGCTTCATCCTTTTATCCCAAAGATGAAATGAGGATTATTGCCCTTAAACCTGGTTGGGCGGAACAGGAACCTGAAGAATGGTGGTCGAATCTCAGGTCAGCAATTCTGGACTGTAACAACCAGCTCGGGGCAAAAAAGAGCAGCATAGGAGCAATAGGGATTTCATACCAGATGCACGGACTCGTTGCAGTTGATAAAGATTTCGGTGTAATTCGTCCTTCAATTATCTGGTGCGACAGCCGGGCAGTCAGTTACGGAGAAAATGCATTAAAAAACCTTGGGAAGGAATTCTGTCTTTCCCGCCTTCTTAATTCTCCCGGCAATTTTACAGCCTCAAAACTGGCCTGGGTGAAGGAGAATGAGCCGGAGTTGTACAATCGGATCTACAAAATAATGTTACCGGGGGATTATGTTGCAATGCGGTTTACAGGAGATATAGCAACTTCATTTACCGGCCTCTCTGAAGGGATATTCTGGGACTTCAAAAAAGGGGGCCTCTCTGGTGAAATTATGGATTTCTTTGGTTTCAGTCATGAAATTATTCCGGATGTTAAAGAGTCATTCTCCGTACAGGGAAGATTATTGGAAAGGGTTGCTTCAGATCTTGGTCTTCCTGTAGGAATTCCCGTTGCATACCGCGCAGGAGATCAGCCAAACAATGCATTGTCGCTCAATGTCCTGAATCCGGGAGATGTAGCTGCAACAGCCGGTACTTCAGGTGTAATTTATGGTGTTACCGATAAGACAAAGTTTGACTCTCAGTCAAGAGTTAATACATTCCTGCATGTCAATCATTCTACGGAGAATCAGCGATTGGGCGTTTTGCTTTGTATAAACGGCACGGGTATTCTGAACTCATGGTTAAAAAGGAATACCGGAAATGATCTGACATATAATGATATGAACGATATTGCCTCACAAGCGGCTCCTGGTTCAGATGGTCTCTCAATCCTTCCTTTCGGAAATGGTGCAGAAAGGATACTTATGAACAGAGATATGGGATGCAGGATCAGCGGGCTGAATTTTAACAGGCATTCAAATTCACATCTCTTCAGGGCAGCCCAGGAGGGAATTGCTTTTTCCTTCAGGTACGGGCTGGACATTATGAAGGAGACGGGGATTGATCCCGGACTTATAAGGGCTGGCAGGGCAAACATGTTTCTGAGTCCTGTTTTCCGCGAAGTCCTGTCATGTATTACAGGAGTGGAAATACATCTTTATAACACTGACGGATCAATCGGAGCAGCAAGGGGAGCAGGTATAGGATGCGGTTATTATAAATCAGCGAAAGAGGCTTTCCCGGGATTATTGGCAGTAGGGAAAACCGAGCCGGATAAAACAAAATCAGTTGCTTATGAGGAGGCTTATTTAAACTGGAAGAATCTTCTTAGATCAGTTTGATATAGATTGGTTTCCTGATATACTTTGTGCTTACTTTACAACATTTACGACCAATGGATTTTTAAAACAATAATTTAAATTTCAGGAATATGATTTACAAAGGCAAAAAAGAGTATTATCCCGGCATCGGGAAAATTGAATACGAAGGAAAAAAATCGAAAAATCCGCTCGCATTCAGATGGTATAATCCGGACCAGATAGTTTCAGGCAAAAAGATGAAGGATCATCTACGTTATGCAATTGCATACTGGCATTCATTCTGCGGTGATGGCACCGACCAGTTTGGCAATGCAACTCACGCATATCCCTGGAAGGATCTGCCGTCAGATGATAAGATTAAACAGAGGCTAGATTCTGCTTTTGAATTTATCACCAAAATCGGTGCTCCTTATTACTGTTTTCATGATGTGGATGTAGTGGGAGGTGACGGATCAGTGTTTGATATTGAAAAACGTCTTGAGAAATTTGTTCCTGTTATGAAAAAACTTCAGGAACAGACAGGCGTGAAGCTTTTATGGGGCACGGCAAATCTGTTCTCAAATCCTAGGTACATGAATGGAGCAGCTACCAATCCGGATTTTGGGGTATTAACCAACGCTGCTGTACAGCTTAAAAATGCAATTGAGGCAACGCTTGAGCTTGGAGGCGAAAACTATGTTTTCTGGGGAGGCCGCGAAGGTTATATGAGCCTTCACAATACCGATATGAAGAGAGAGCTTGAACATATGGGTATGATGCTGACTCTTGCACGCGACTATGGCAGGAAAAAAGGATTCAAAGGCACTTTCCTTGTTGAGCCAAAACCAATGGAGCCATCAAAGCATCAGTATGATTATGATGCGGCTACAGTTATAGGTTTTCTGAACAAGTTCGGACTTGAAAAGGACTTCAAGCTGAACCTTGAAGTTAATCACGCAACACTCGCCGGACATACGTTTGCCCATGATCTCCAGGTAGCTGCCGACGCCGGGTTGCTTGGCAGTATCGACGCCAATAAAGGGGATTATCAGAATGGATGGGATACGGATGAATTTCCAACTAATGTTTATGAGATCACCGAAGCTATGCTTGTAATTCAGCAGGCAGGCGGATTTAAAACAGGGGGGATTAATTTTGATGCACATATAAGGAGGAACTCAACTGACATTGAAGATCTCTTTATCGCTCATGTGAGCGGGATGGATACTTTTGCCAGGGCACTTATAATAGCCGATAAGATACTGAAGGAGAGTGATTATCTGAAATTGAAGAAGAAAAGATATGAGTCGTTTGATAAAGGTGCAGGCAAAGATTATGAAAAGGGAAAGATGACAATTGAGAGCCTGAGGGAGATTGCATTAAAAGCAGGAGAGCCTGCAGTACGAAGTGGTAAGCAGGAGCTTCTTGAGCAGTTGATAAATATGTATCTGGAATAATTGTT
The DNA here is from genome assembly GCA_003520925.1 of Bacteroidales bacterium. GTDB lineage: Bacteria > Bacteroidota > Bacteroidia > Bacteroidales > VadinHA17 > LD21. The sequence goes on from DOTV01000176.1 coordinate 27,991, forward strand.
TTTATCTCTGTGGATCTCTGAGTCTTCTCTGTGGCTCTCTGTGAAATATTAAAAATTTTCACAGAGTTTCACAGAGAATCACAGAGTTACACTCAGAACTAAAAATTAAAAGATCCTCCTATTTGGAAGAAGTAATAATTTCGAATTCAGGAGGATTTGCAATTGACTTCTTCACCTTGCATAACCCTGCAACGTGCAAAAGTGAAGCTTTGTATTTTTCCGGGAAATCAGGAGGGAGCTTAATATCGAGTTTTATCGAAACCGGTAATCCGGTTTCCTTATTATATACTGTGGTCTGAATTAGTTTAATATTCTCTGCCGGTATCTGCCGGTTATCACAGAAGGATTTTACATAAATACCTGCGCAGGTACCTATTGAAGCCAGGAAAAGTTCGAAAGGAGCAGGGGCTGTATCGCCCCCGCCGTTATCGGATGGCTGATCTGTTCTAATCATATGGCCATGGGAATGGGCTGTCACCACTTTCCCTCCGTCAAAAGTAATTTCAATCATATCAGCAACTTATTAGTACTTTATTTTTAAAGTATTTTATATTATTTGTTGTTTATTTTCTTCTCAACAGCATAAGTTCAAGATCCTCTTTAAGGGCAGAGAGGTCCTCCTCATGTTCAACTTCCTGGGATAGGATTGCAAGGATCATATTATATGAGACAGGATCGGCGACTCTTGTTATATCCAGGAGGTTATTATACGTCCGGATAGCACATTGTTCCCCTTTAATATTCTGATTCAGGACCTCCTCAACGTAGTGATCCGCAGGAGCATCATATCCACAACCGGAAATCTTCAGCCATTCTGCAGGTGAAAGTACAGGAGTTCCGCCGAGCTGAATTATTCTTGTAGCGATTAGTTCTGCATGGCTCAGCTCTTCGGTTGCATGGAGTGTAAGTTCCGCAATTACAGCATCTTTCATCGGTCCCTTTACCACTTTTGCCCCAATCCAGTACTGGTAATAAGCAAGCCATTCATCCGATAGTGCTTTGTTCAGCATACCGATAAGTTCATCGACATTCATTTTTACTATTTCTCTTCCTTTTTGTCCCATGATTGGCAGTTTTAAAATATTTCTTTAAGATTTCATGTATCAGTTTTAACCTTTTAGCTTGTCGGTGTAGTTACCGATGATTTGAAGCCGCAAGTCCTTAACAGTAAAGTCCGGTATTAAACAAAGATAGTTATATGATAATCTTTAGCAAATGATAATAAGTTGTAAAAACTAATTATTATTAAACAAAAAGAATACTCATAATACAAAATTACTTTAAAAAATTATCACAAAAACATTTGAATGCTAAGAACATCCAATTCTAAAACAATTCATTTTTAAATACAAATTATATTTAAGAACAAGTCATTCTTAAAAAGCAATCTACTATTAAAAACAAGTTTGTAAAAATGCTTTCACAGAATTTTACTAATAGTTGATATTAAAAAGTCGAGCTTATCGTTTACCTATGTGATCATCAGAATAATAATTACATTTTTTAAAACGTAATTGAAATACTCCAGAAATGACTTGGAAAACTAAATTCGGAAGTTTTTATTTATTGCTGTTTTTATTTTTTTGCTGCAAAAAACCTAATCCACCTGAATCTCCTAATCCACCTGAACCACCTATTGAAGATAATAAACCTCCCAGCGCATTTTCTGTAACGGTTCTGAAAACCTCATCAAATTATGTTTCAATTGAATGGACGGCTGCTACGGATCCGGAAAATGATGCAATCATCTATTCAATCTGTATAAATGATTCAATAGTTAAAGACTCAATATCCAATGTGTTTACTTGTAAAATTGATAATTTGAAACCTGAAAAGCATTATACAGGATATGTTCAGGCATCGGATTCTAAACTCAATTCCACAAAGGTGTCATTTGACTTTATTACCGGGAAATACTATACAAGATTTAGCAAGGTTTACGGTTTCCTTGATAATTTCACTACTGGCAGATCAATCGTAGAAAACGGTCTAAAAGGATATATCATTTCCGGTTTTGACCTCAACTGGGATCTCGCTCTTGTAAGCATTGATTCTCTCGGAAACGAAATCTGGAGAAGAACCTTTCCCTTTGCTCATCGGGATAACCTCCAAATAAAAAAAACAAGTGATAATGCATTTATAATTGTCGGCTTTAGGTATGTACTTAAGATATCCAGTGACGGGGACAAAATATGGGACTATGTGGTAAATTATGAGGATAATGATACGGAGTTTACTTCTATCATTGAGACCAATGACAATGGGTATCTGGTAGTAGGCACAGGATTAAACTCCTCCTACACTACGCTTGTGAGCTTGACCAAATTAAATACTGACGGTAAATTTCAATGGATCAGGTACTATGATAAACCTGAAGGATCCTCCGGATTCTATGGATCTTATGGTAATGGTATAGAAAGGTCATCTGATGGTAATTTTATTTTATTATGCTCAACCTATACCACAAATATGCATGTGTATATTATTAAAGTGGACATGGAAGGGCAATTGATCTGGAACAAAATACTCACGCCGCATTATTATAATATGCCAAAGCAAATCATAAAAACAACAGACAATGGATTATTGATTCTTTCGGATGCTATTTCATCTACTGATGTACACTGGCCACGTGTAATAAAAATTGATAATGATGGGAATATAATTTGGGATCAGTTTTACGAAATGGATGCTTATAGCGCAAAACCTTATGCAATTTGCCAGACAATAGACGGTGGTTACGCTATCACAGGTGAAATAAACAAAAATTATACAGGTTTGTATAAAGCTGCTTGTCTGTTATTAAAACTTAAGTCAGATGGGGCCTTCGATTGGGAAAAACTCTATAGCTATGGTGATGATATGGATTATTGGTGGTGTGGATATGATTTACAACAAACCAAGGATTTTGGATTTTTAATAACCGGTAAAAAAAGTTGGATTTATTATCCACCAGAAAAGGATTGGGGTTATTGGGTGATAAAAACCGATCCAATTGGTGAGTTCGAATAATACATTTATTTAACAGAAATAATTCTTACCCTACTCAAAAAAACGATACTTTTACACGTACAATATGGGTAAGTTGTTTGTCGCAATTCTTCTTTAGCTGCTTCACACGAATCGGTTTGGCAATGGTTTTTACACCCGGAAACGCTTACCTGCTCCCCGTTAAATTCAAGATTAGTTTGAAAGTTTTCTGGCTCCGATCAGCTTGTAGGCGACACTGGGCAAGTGCACACCACAAGCTTTATAACTGGTGACAAACCCTATTCTCCGATCAAACTTGTACCCTGCTTACCTGCAGGTAGGCGTCAGATAACGCTAACTCCCTCAACCACCAGGCCATAAGGTGTCACCAAATGCAGGAACTTGATAATTTCAATAAATGTAAGTTACAAAGTGATTTTTAACTTTATCAATGTTCTTTGATTAAAGAAGTATTCAAGAAAAGAGCAAACATTTTAATTCATTATTTGTTATCTAATTATATCTTTTATAATGTCATATTCAGTTACCATTCAACGAGTTAAAAACAACACATATGAAAAGAGTAATTGTTAATCCGATATTCAGGGATACTGTAACATTCACTAAAACTTCCATAGAAACAAATGGAAAATATACTGAAGCGGAATTGACACTGATGCCAGGGGGTAAGAATCCGTTGCACTATCATTTGAGTTATTCTGAAACATTCACTGCAATTGATGGTGAATTAGGATTAGGATTGGCAAGAAGTAAGAAGAAATTTTTGAAGCCGGGTGAAACATATACGGTTGAACCAAAAAACCTTCATCATTTTTTTAACCCCAATGAAAAAGAGATTAAATTTAAGGTAGTACTTAAACCCGGTCATGAAGGCTTTGAAAATTCTTTGCGAATTTTGTATGGATTGGCAGAAGATGGACTGGTAAATAAAAAGGGCATTCCCAAAAGGCTTCAGCATATAGCAATTATTTCTTGTATGTCTGATATGAACTTACCTGGATTTTTTACCCTGATCTTCCCTTTACTGAAACGTGTTGCTAATAAAGCAAAGGATTCAGGTGTTGAACAGCAATTGATTGACAGTTACTGTATATGAAATCATCAAAACCTGCATCCAGGAAAGATTAATATACACTTGTACGGTATTGAACGTAATACGCGACAAAGTTCCCAACGGAACAAATATAACGAGCACCATGCATCGCCCTTAACTGTCAGGTTCGGGGTATCTACCCCACAAAAAAAGAAATGCAGCCACAACCTTCGACCGCTCAGCAATACCTGCCAATTTTATTGACTTGCCGTTATTCTTATAAACAAATCACTATTAAAAACAAATCATTCTTAAAAGCAATTTATTACTAAAAAGATTTCACTCTCAATAAATAGTCACTTTTAAAAACGAA
>DOTV01000176.1:32678-32840 GCA_003520925.1 Bacteroidales bacterium
CCCGAATCGTCAAGCCTGTAACCAAAGATCCTAAGGAAAATCCTGAAATATCTGATCTGAAAAAAAAAGATTGAACGGAAATAATCTCCATCCAATCTCTGATTTGATCTATCGTCGGCCCGGAGGGACTCGAACCCTCGACCCGCTGATTAAGAGTCAGCT
>DOTV01000176.1:33085-33805 GCA_003520925.1 Bacteroidales bacterium
GATTAAGAGTCAGCTGCTCTACCAGCTGAGCTACGGGCCGATTTTTTTCTGACCGCAAAAGTAACTATTGCTGACTTAAATAAAAATAAAATTTAAAGAATTCCTTCCAATTAGTATGGATTATACCTTTATCCCTGAAGATCAATCAAGTTCAAACCATTTGAGAGTGACCGGAAGTTCCTTTTCAGCATACCGGTAGTGATGAAACTCATTAGTATGCTGGTTATAATAGTACTCTTTGCCCCATTCTCCGGCATTTTCCGCAACCTGAGCTATGGCGCCGGTGATGAACGAAAGCTCATCATCGGTCATTGTTGGATGAAGCGATAATCTTACCCAGCCGGGTTTCATCGACAGATCACCGGCTTCAATCCTGTCGGTGATCTCTTTTGATAGCCTGAAGTCGACATTCAGCAGAAAATGCCCGTAAGTCCCTGCACATGAACAACCTCCCCTTACCTGAATACCAAACCTGTCGTTAAGTAGTTTGGTGGCAAGGTTATGATGAATGTTATCAAGATAAAATGAAAATACCCCAAGCCGGTCGGTTATATTTTCTGCCAGAATATGTAATCCATTAATTTTTTTGAGTTCCCTGAAAGCATACTCAGTCAGATACTTTTCCCGTTCATGGATTTTCTGAGTAGTCATTTTTTCCTTTAGAGTAATCGCCAGAGCAGCTTTTATTCCCTGCAGAAACCCAGGTGTTCCTCCGTCTTC
>DOTV01000176.1:34091-40024 GCA_003520925.1 Bacteroidales bacterium
GTTCCGCCACCGGGAGTATCGGGAGTTTCATTCTTGTAGAGTTGTTTATTAAAAATCAGGACGCCTGCACTTCCCGGGCCCCCAAGAAACTTGTGAGGAGAGAAAAATATCGCATCGAGCTGCTCCATTTTGTCGTTTGGATGCATATTTATGTCAGTATATGGCGCCGAAGCAGCAAAATCGATAAAACAATACCCGTTATTTTCGTGCATTATTCTTGCAAGCTCATGATAGGGCGGCTCATAGCCGGTAACATTTGAGCAGGCAGTAAACGATCCTATAAGCAAAGGACGGTCCCTGTACTTAACAATTTTCTCCCTTAATATCCCCGGATCAACCTTTAATTCCGGATCCGGATCCAGTACAACAACTTCAGCAAGCGTTTCAAACCAGGAGGTATGATTAGAGTGATGCTCGGAATGTGTTAAAAACACTACAGGACGTTTTTCATTTGGTATCTCTCTGCAGGCGCTGTAATCTCCATGTGCAAAAACACAAAAATTAATTGCCTGCTCCGGGACTTTTAACCCCAGAATCCTCTGCAGTTTGGCCAGAGCTGAAGTCATACCGGTTCCTGTAAAAATCAAAACATCATTTTCATCGGCATTTACATGTCGCTTTACAATTTTCTGTGCCAGATGATATGCATCGGTCATAGCTTTCCCCGTAGCCGATGACTCAGAATGTGTATTCCCTACCAGAGGTCCAATTTCCTCTGTGACCCTTCTCTCAATCGGCCTGTATAACCTTCCGCTTGCGATCCAGTCGGCATAGATCAGCTTCTTCTCACCAAAAGGGGTCTCGATATATTTTTCTAACCCGATAATATCCTTACGAAACTGATCAAAGTATTTTTCATGAACCTGCATACTAAAATATAATTATTGTCTCTTTGCGGAAAATCAAAATTATCAATTATTTGTTTATAAATTGCAGAATAACGCTGATCGCGAAATATATATCTGATCATGAAGCAATTATTTAAAATTTTTGTAATCTCTGTATCTCTTCTCTTCCTTCTGTTATATAATTGTAAGGCTCAGGAGAAGAAACAGAATTCCATTCAGACGATAACCGACAAAATGTTCTCTTTTCCTCCTTCCTCAATAAAAATAAGAGGTTACCTGGGAGATAAAATAGACCTGGTTATGGAAGAAAGGATAAAGGCACAGGATGTAGATCATCTGATAGAACCTTTCCGGCATAAAGATGAGACCAGTCTCTGGCAGAGCGAGTTCTGGGGGAAATGGATCCAGTCGGCAATCGCCGCGTATAATTATAGCCACGATCCTGAATTGATAGAGATTATAAACAAAGCCGTTAAAGGATTACTGGCAACCCAGATGCCAAACGGTTATATCGGTAACTACAGCGATAAAGCAACATTACAACACTGGGATATTTGGGGAAGAAAGTATACCCTTCTGGGGCTTCTGGCTTACTATGATCTTACCGGAGATAAAGACGCACTTAACGCTTCATGCAGACTGGCTGACCATTTGCTTACACAGGTTGGTCCGGGGAAGGTAAATATTGTCAAAACAGGCAATTACAGAGGAATGCCCAGCAGTTCTATTCTTGAGCCAATGGTTTACCTGTACCGGAGAACTGGTGATCAAAGGTATCTTGGTTTTTCAAAGTACATAGTTGGACAATGGGAAACACCAGACGGTCCGAAACTAATATCTTCAGCTTTGTCCGGAACTCCGGTTTCAGAGAGGTTCCCTCATCCTGCAACCTGGTGGTCGTATGAGAACGGACAGAAAGCATATGAAATGATGTCATGTTATGAAGGTCTGCTCGAGATGTACCGTGTTACCGGTGAAGTCAATTACCTGAAAGCGGTTCAGGCAGCAGTAAGTAATATAATTGACAATGAAATAAACATTGCAGGGTCGGGGAGTGCTTTTGAATGCTGGTATAAGGGGATTCTTTACCAGACCGAACCAACCTACCATACCATGGAGACATGTGTAACAATGACCTGGATGAAATTGTGCTTCAGCCTGCTAAGAGCTACCGGCAATCCTTTATATGCTGATCAGATCGAGAAGTCGACATATAATGCACTTATGGCTTCACTGAAATATGACGGATCGCAGATCGCCAAATACAGTCCGCTTGGAGGAATAAGACACGCGGGGGAAGAACAATGCGGAATGCACATCAACTGCTGCAATGCAAACGGTCCCAGAGCGTTTATGATGCTCCCCGGATTCGCGGTCACAGGGGCTCCTGGTGAAATATATATTAATCTTTATGGTAGGGGAGAAGCCCTGATTCCCTTAAATTCAAAAAACAAAGTCTCGCTGGAGCAGGTTACCGATTACCCGGTTTCAGATAAAATTGAAATCCTTATCGATCCTGAAAAACCTGAGAGTTTTACGATCGGATTGCGAATCCCTTCATGGAGCGAAAACAATTCAATTGAAGTGAACGGGACAAAAATAACTGAGGCCTTACCTGGCTCATATAAGAAAATCACAAGGATATGGAACAAAAATGATAAGATAATATTGAAACTGGATCTTTCTGCAAAGCTCATAAGGCAAAACGGGTACCAGGCAATTTTAAGGGGACCGGTCGTCCTTGCCCGCGATGCAAGGTTTCAGGATGGCTTTATTTATGAATCGGCTGTTATTAATGAAAAAAACGGAGAAGTTGATCTGGTTCCTTTATCTGATAAACCTCAGAATACCTGGATGGCATTTACTGCTCCGCTTCTCCTCGGTACCGATCTTGAGGGTGAATTCCGGACACCAAAACAGATAGGATTCTGTGATTTTGCATCGGCAGGTAACACATGGGGAGAGGATTCAAGGTACAGGATATGGATACCGCAGACACTTAATGTTATGAAAGCAGAATACAGGACATATTAAGGGCGTCAGGCATCGGGCGTCAGGCGACAGGATCTTTTGAACCCGCAACCCGCAACAATTAACAGTTATTAAAGAAACATCTGATGGATATATTTTACAAATACTCAATAGTCCTCATTTTCAGCTTTGCCGTGCTGGTTTTCTTACTGCTCTTTTTTATTTCTGCTCCCTACGGTAAATTTTCAAGAAAAGGCTGGGGCCCTTCAATTAAGTCGAAGATGGCCTGGATGATCATGGAGTTCCCGTCACCATTTCTTATGGCACTTTTCTTTATCACTTCTGACTCTAAAACATTACCTGATATCATTTTTCTTGTTTTATGGCTGGCTCATTATGTTCACCGTACTTTTGTATATCCTTTCAGTCAGTCAGGAAAAGATAAGCCCTACCCCCTGATAGTTGCTTTGATGGCAATCATCTTCAACTGTCTCAATGGCTTTTCAAATGGCTTTGGCATCTTTCATGTGTACAGCTATAACTCTTCGTGGATTACAACCTGGCAGTTTATATCAGGTATATTAATATTTCTGACAGGGTTTATCATAAACAAAACTGCCGATCGGAAACTCCGTTGTCTCAGAAAAGATAATCCTCAGGAATATGTCATTCCGCGGGGCTGGCTTTTTAATTATATTTCCTCGCCGCATTATTTCGGAGAGATTATTGAATGGGCAGGATGGGCACTTCTGACATGGTCCTTGCCTGGTCTGGCATTTTCAGTGTTCACTTTCGCGAACCTTTTCCCCCGTGCGGTTTCTTCTCATCGCTGGTACAAAAATCATTTCACCGATTATCCCCCAACCAGAAAAGCAATAATACCTTATATATTTTAAAACCATGAGAATTCTTCTTACGGGAGCCACAGGATATATTGCCCAGAGATTATTGCCGGTATTGCTGCATGAAGGACATGAAGTGATATGCTGTGTGCGCGATAAAAACAGATTCAATTCACTGAAGTACCCTGCCGGAAATTTATCGGTTGCTGAAGTTGACTTTCTTAAACCTGAAACCCTCCTTAACATTCCACATGATCTTGATGCCGCATATTATCTTATTCATTCAATGTCATCATCATCAGGCGATTTTGGCAAACTGGAGGAATCATCAGCAAAAAATTTCAGGGATGCTGTTCAGAAAACTAATGCGAGACAGGTAATTTATCTTAGCGGAATTGTAAATGAAGCAAAACTATCGAAACATCTTTCAAGCCGCAAGAATGTTGAAGAAATACTGGCTTCCGGATCATATGCTTTAACAACACTGAGGGCAGGAATTATAATTGGTTCAGGAAGTGCTTCTTTTGAAATAATCCGCGACCTGGTTGAAAAACTGCCTGTAATGGTTGCACCTCGATGGCTCAATACCAAATCGCAGCCTGTAGCTATCCGTAATGTAATAGATTATCTGACAGGTGTACTGCTTAAGGAAGAGACCTATAATAGCAGTTATGATATCGGCGGACCTGATATCCTGAATTATAAGGAGATGCTTCTTCGATTTGCAAAAGTAAGGGGACTCAAAAGAACAATTGGTATTGTTCCTGTAATGACACCTAAATTATCATCTTACTGGCTCTACTTTATAACTTCGACATCTTATGCCCTCGCGCAGAACCTTGTCGACAGCATGAAAATTGAAGTTATCTGCAGGGAAAACAACCTGAATGAACTTCTGGGAATAACTAGTATTAATTACGAAGAGGCCATCAGGGAGGCATTCGAAAGGATAGAACTGAATCAGGTTCCCTCGAGCTGGAAAGATGCACTGACTTCTGACATACTCAATGACGGAATCTCCAGATATGCAGAAGTTCCTGTTCATGGATGTTATTTTGATCACCGGAAAAGAAATATCAACAACAACGAAAAGGTACTTGACAGGATCTGGGCTATCGGAGGATCAACTGGCTGGTATTATGGTGACTGGCTCTGGAGATCGCGGGGATTTATTGACAAACTTTTCGGGGGAGTCGGGCTCAGAAGGGGCAGAAAGAACCAGAATGAAATATCTCCTGGTGAGGCGCTTGATTTCTGGCGTGTTCTTATAGCTGACAGGAGAGAAAAGAGATTGCTCCTGTACGCGGAAATGAAGCTTCCCGGCGAGGCCTGGCTGGAATTCAGGATAGATAAGGATAACGTATTATATCAGACAGCAACTTTCAGACCGTTAGGACTCTGGGGAAGATTATACTGGTATGCCGTACTCCCTCTTCACGGGTTTATTTTCAATGGAATGATAAGAGAAATATCAAAGGATTAACATCATTATTTTTGATTCAGACATATGAAACCGATCAGTATTGGAGATATGATACCTGATTTCTCACTTAAGGATCAGAACGGAGAGCAATTTGATATTAAAAGTGTCCGGGGAAGAATGAATCTTGTTATTTTTTTCTACCCCAGGGACGGAAGTCTTAACTGTACCCGGGAAGCATGCTATTTCCGCGATCTGAACGAAGTTTTTATTGAAAATGATGCATCTGTAATCGGAATCAGCAGCCAGTCTGTTGAGAGCCATATGGAATTTGCCTCAAAAAACAAATTAACATATACCTTGTTAAGTGATAGTAATAATGAGGTCAGAAAACTTTTTGGCGTCCCGGCCAGGATGTTCAGGCTGATCCCGGGAAGGGTGACCTACGTTGCTGATAAAACGGGGAAAGTAATCTATATTTTCGATTCCCAGACAGATGTTCAGCGCCATGCTGATGAAGCACTTAAGATCTGTCTCCTCCTCAGAAAAACAAATGGTTAGGTCAAACAAAAAAAAGGCAATCGGGACACTTTAGTCACTTTCTTTATTTTTTATTTGGAATTTCTTCCCGTGAAATATATTTTTATGCCGCGAAATCAATTTTAATTGTCAAATGGACGACGGCCCTGCGAGTTTAAGTATTAATCTTCTGATATAGGGGAGCCAGACTATTCATCCGGTCGCTTCCTCGTTTGTCAGAAACAGTAAGGAGGTGACTATGACTTCACTCACAACATTTTTTTTAAGCGGAATAATCGGTAAAGAAGTATTCGGAGCTGATGGTGATGCTAT
>DOTV01000176.1:40385-46988 GCA_003520925.1 Bacteroidales bacterium
AGAATAGGAAAGGAGACAAAGTATTATTCATTTAATGGATTTCGCGTTGTCAAAGCCCGTGAAATGATAAGCGTTACCTGTTCCGGTCTTACAGAACTTGCCAATGATGAAGTTGTTAATGGCCTTCTGCTTGTGGAAAACATTCTCGATAAGCAAATAGTTGATCTTAACGGACGTAAACTTGTGCGTGTAAATGATGTCAGGCTAGCAACGCTTCCTGCGGGAACCTTTGCAGTTGCTGTCGATATCGGAATAGAAGGGCTGCTGAGAAGGATAGGGATTTCTATCCCGATAAAAAGAATCCTCTCCCTTTTCAGGATAAATATCCCTTCAAAATATATTCTCTGGGATGATGTACAGGCAATTGACTTTTCAAACCTGAACATCAAACTTTCCAAAAGCTATGCAAAGCTTCACACACTTCACCCGTCGGACATTGCGGATATCCTTGAGGATCTTGGTAAAAAGTCAAGCACCTCGGTTTTTTCTGCTCTCGATGAGGAAAAGGCAGCTGATGTTCTTGAAGAGATGGAACCTCAGACCCAGATTCATATCATCGAAAGTCTGCCTGTAAACAAGGCCGCGGACGTTCTTGAAAAAATGCCTGCCGACGAGGTTGCCGACATACTTGATGAAATGGAAGACGATAAGGCTGAAATGCTTCTGAAGGAGATGGACAGTGAATCATCCCAGGAGGTCAGGGAACTGCTTGAATATCCTGAAAACTCGGCAGGAGGCCTGATGACAACGGATGTCTTATCATTCAGATCTGAACTTACTGTAGATGAGATCATAAAGGAGCTACGGTTGAAAAAACCTGAACCATCGGAGCTTTATACACTTTTCGTAACTGAGAAAAATGATGAACTGGTTGGCACTTTTAATCTCCGCGACCTTATAATTGCGCAGCCCGAAACTACTGTCAGCGAAATAATGAAATCCGAACCCGTCTTCCTTTATGACAATCAGAAAATCGACGACATTGCTGAAACGATATCGAAATACAATCTGCTTGCTGTACCCGTAGTCGACAATGAAAATCTGCTTCAGGGAATGGTTGTGGTGGATGATGTGATTGAAGATCTCATCAATAAGAGAAGAACTAACAAGCGATAACCGGAGACAAGATGTTCAGGACAAAATTCAGCAGGACCAGCTTCTATAAAAACCTTGTTATATTTTTTGCCTTGCTGGGGCCGGGAATTATTACAGGCAGTGTTGATAATGACGCAGGTGGAATAACGACATATTCCGTTGCCGGTGCTATGTACGGATATGGGATGATCTGGACACTTATTCCTTCACTTATCGTACTTCTTGTAATCCAGGAAATGAATGCAAGGATGGGAATTGTAACCGGCAAGGGGCTGTCAGATCTTATCAGGGAAAATGCCGGCGTCAAGATCACCTTTTTCATTTTCATAGGATTGCTTCTGTCAAATATAGGGAACACGACAACCGAATTTGCCGGGGTTGCCGGAAGCATGGAAATATTCGGGATAAGTAAGTATATATCAGTTCCGGTTGTGGCAGTGCTTGTCTGGGTTCTTGTTGTCAAGGGAACTTACCAGATAGCTGAGCGCATATTTCTGATTTTCAGTGCTTCACTCCTTACCTACGTAGTCTCTGCACTGATGGCAAAACCTCAGTGGAGTGAGATCGGGGCTGCAATCATACATCCTGATATTGAGTTAAATACACAAAGCCTCACCGTTGTTATTGCTCTTGTAGGGACAACTATCGCACCATGGATGCAGTTTTACATGCAATCGTCGGTTATCGAAAAGGGGCTTAAGATGAAGAATTACAAGTTTACTGTAATTGATATCGTAGTGGGGTGCCTGGTGACGGTTATTGTAGCATTTTTCATAATGGTGGCATGCGGTTCCACATTATATCCCAATGGTATAGTAATATCTGAAGCAAAAGATGCTGCTCTTTCCCTCGAGCCCCTGGCTGGAAAGCTGGCTTCTCATGTTTTTTCTTTCGGCCTCTTTGTCGCTTCTGTCTTTTCAGCTACAATCCTGCCGCTTGCAACAGCTTTCTATGTCTGTGAGGCATTTGGTTTTGAAGCAGGAATTGACAAGAGCTGGAATGAGGCAAAGGAATTTTATATTCTGTATACCGGAATCCTGATAATTTCAGCGATAATTATACTGATACCAAATGCCCCTCTTATTGATATTTCGATCTGGTCGCAGGTTCTTAACGGGATCCTTTTACCGGTAGTACTCATAAGCATGATCCTTCTTATCAACAATAAAAAAATAATGGGAAATTATATTAACAAACCGGTTCAGAACATAATCGGATGGGGTGCTGTGGGTATTCTTATTGCTTTGTCGGCAGCATTGCTTTTATTGCCTCTCTTTGGGAAATAGCTGATTAACAGGCTACTCAGAAGGCCAGGCTCCGCCGGTAAATGATTTGGCTTCGATGAGTGCAGGATCAATAACAACATGTTTTATGAGCTTCCGGTTCCAGGTATATGTAATATGAATCATGTTGTCTTTTGATTGAATCACCGCAGGGTAGGAGTACTCTGTATCTTTAGCATCATTTTCAAGAAGGACAGCAGCTTTCCAGGTTACACCATCATCCGATATTGATACATTCAGCATGTTACGCCCCGCGGCCAGGTGATTGTAAACAAGGAGGTGCTTTCCGTTTTTCATAGAGACAGCATCTATCCCCGAGTTTGGATTCGGGAGAGAGGATGGCTCAGGTTTAGTCCAGCTGACTCCGTTATCGTCCGACCATAATGCAAGTATTTTTGATTGTTTGCTGCGGCATAAAATCTGCAGTTTGCCCGAGGGATAAAGCAATACCGAGGGTTGAATAGCTGCAATATTCTTATCGTTTAAATCACTTGTTCTGGTCCAGGTTATTCCATTGTCGGGAGTCATTTCCATATGGACCCGCCATCCGTCATTTTCTGAACTTGAAGGACAGAGCAGCACTCCGTTCCTGAGAAGAACAGGTTTGTTCTTAACGGGCCCGGCTATCCCGTCCGGAAGTTTATGTGAGGCAGACCAGGAAATGCCATTATCATCTGAGACAATAAATTCTCCCCACCATTCGGAAGGGCTTGGTCCGACCTTATAAAAAAGAAGCAACTCATCAGGGGCATAATATAGGACGGGATTCCAGCAAGGGTAACGTTTATTATTTTCTCTAATTCCGTTAGCCGCCTCTTCAGGTTTTGACCATTTCCCTTCGGTGAATCTGCTAATCCAGATACCTACATCCGGATTTCTCTCGGCTGTACCCCCGAACCAGGCAGCAATCAGTCCCTTATCGGTTTCTGCAATCGTTGAGGCATGACAGCTTGGAAACTTAACATCATCCGGCTGATAGATAAATTCCGTCTTAATTATGCATTTATCTCCTTTAAACAGATTCTGAGCGATTAAGTAGTTGCTAATCAGGAGTAATACAACAAATGTTATTATTTTTTTCATTTTAATATTGTATATCATTTCTTTTTTCATCTTCCTTTGTTTCGCCCCTCTGCCCCCCTGAAGGGGGGGTGAAATCCATAAGATCAACAAGCCCCCTTTAGGGGGTGGGGGGTGGAACCTTGTGAAACAATTTGCTTACCAAAAAACCTATAAGAAATATAGCGATTGTTCCGAATACTATTGTAAGATTGCTGTGAAAAGGGCTTCGGAATGCCAGCATTCTGCCTTCTGTTAAAAAGACAGGTGAGAGCGCCATCCACACAATAATCAGAAAGCCGATTATTACGCCTGTCACAGCATCAGCTTTTCCGGCTGTTTTCGAAATATATCCCAGAAGGAAGAGACCAAGCATCCCGCCGCTGAAGATTGAAGCCAGTGCCCACCAGGCATCAAGAACACTTTCAACGCCAACAAGCAGCAGTGCAATTCCGATCCCAAGCATTCCGGTTATAAGAGATGAGATGTGAAGGACCCTCATCGAGGATTTTTCATTAGCCTCTTTATTAAAATATCTTTTATAATAATCAGAAAGTACGATTGTTGCACTGCTGTTCAGGCTTGTTGAGATTGTGCTCATACCTGCTGAAAATATCGCCGCAATCAGAAGGCCGGTCAATCCTGCAGGAAGTCCGGTAGCAATGAAATAGGGAAAGACTTTATCTCCTGCTCCCGCTAACTTTAGGTTCTCCGGCAGCAGGCCAGGCTGTGCCGTATAGTATGAAAACAGGGCGGTTCCTATATAAAAGAATATCAGTGAAACCGGAATATACAGCAATGAGCCGAAAAGTGCAGATGATTTGGCTTCCTTTTCTGAACCTGTTGTCATATATCTTTGAATATAGTTCTGATCTATTCCGTAGTTCTGAAGGTTTATAAATAGTCCATAAATAAGTACCACCCAGAAAGTTGACTCCCTCAGGCCCGGTCCGAAACTTCCGAGGCTGAATTTATTGTTTTCAGAAGCTATTTCAAAAAGCTGTTTCGCTCCTCCTGGCATTGAAAGTGTCAGGAAAACAGCACAAATCACCGCCCCTGCTATCAATATGATCCCCTGGATTGTATCGGTCCAGATCACAGCCCTTATACCGCCCAGCATTGAATACAAAATAACTGCAAGCCCTGTAATTATTATTACCGTTTTCACATTCCATCCGAACAGAGCGTTTACCGGAAGGGCAAGAAGCAGGAGAATAGCTCCAGTGCGCATAAGTTGTGTAAGGATATAGCATGCAGAGGCATACAGCCTGGCCCAGGCTCCGAAACGAAGCTCAAGGTAATAATATGCTGAAACATTCCCGACGCTTCTGTAAAGTGGGACAAAGAATTTTACAGCAGCGAAAGAGGCAAATGGTATTGAAAGGCTGAATACAAAAGCATTCCAGTTTGAAGCAATTGCTTTTCCGGGAAGAGCCAGAAAACTTATGCTGCTCACAAATGTTGCAAAGATCGACATGCCGACGGCCCAGGACGGGATCTTTCCACCACCTGTGGTAAACTGATCCGATGTTTTATTACGGAAGAAAAAGGAAGCACCAAAGACGACATTTCCGACGACAAGAACAAAAAATACTATCGCATCAACTAAAGAAAGCTTCATAAAATCAGAACCGGGAACATTTTAACGATTTGATGACCCGATAAATTTACAATTTTAATATTAGATTTGTATTACCTGGTTTGCAGTGTAGTTTAAAATTAATACCCTGGCTTATGAAGAACAATATTTCAACGGTCAATCCGTGGCATGGCATCGATCCGGGGAAAGAGGTGCCGGCCTGTGTCAGGTGTTTCATTGAAATACCCAAAGGATCAAAGGGGAAATATGAACTCGATAAGGAGTCGGGCATTTTACGGCTCGACAGGGTCCTCTTCTCTTCTGTTCATTACCCTGCCAATTACGGATTTATACCTCAGACTTACTGCGATGATCATGATCCGCTCGACATACTTGTGATCTGTTCTATTGATGTATTCCCGTCGTGCATAATTGAAGCAAAGGTGATAGGAGCTATGGAGATGATAGATCAGGATGAGAGGGATGTCAAGATCATTTCCGTTGCCAGGAATGATATGTCGGTTAACTATATCAATCAGCTTTCAGAATTGCCGCCTCATACCCTTGTTGAGCTAAAGAAATTCTTTGAGGATTATAAGAAACTTGAGCATAAAGATGTTTCTGTTGAGGAGTTTATAAATAGGGAAAAGGCTTATGATATAATTAATGACGGATTAAAACTGTACAGTGAAAACAAGCAAAAACTGATATGATTCCCGTTATGAGTTACGGATATTTTGATTCATACAATTATAATACTCCCGAAGGCGGCAAGAAAAGTCTCTGGGATAAAATGATTCATTGTAACAGGATATATTTTACGCTTAAATATGCAAAAGTTGTTCTCAGAACCAGAAGAGAGGCCATAGAGGGTAAATATGATACAAAGGCATGGGCTGATTCATCAATATATATTTTCAGGTTTATTGAAAAAGCCGGCGGAGTGTTCAGAATTTCCGGGATGGAAAATATTTCGAAGGACCGGGGACCGGTTGTTTTTATTGGCAATCATATGAGTACTCTTGAGACAATGGTTCTGCCCGGAATAATTGCCCCTCATTGTGAATGTACCTTTGTTGTAAAGGAGAGTCTGGTCCGGCATCCTCTATTCGGGCATGTTATGCGATCGAGAGATCCGATCGTAGTAGGGAGGACCGACGCCAGAAAGGACTTTGAGGTAGTTATGACAAAAGGCATGGAACTCCTGTCAAAAGGAACATCGATTATTATTTTCCCCCAGAGCACACGAAGTGTCGCGTTCAGACCCGAAGAATTCAACTCTCTCGGTGCAAAACTCGCCAGAAAGGCCGGGGTTAATGTAGTACCTTTTGCTCTTAAAACCGATTTTTGGGGACAGGGCAAGATTATTAAGGAGCTTGGACCCCTCGACAGCAAAAAAATAATATATTTTAAATTCGGCGAACCTTTCCCTGTAACCAGTACGGGCAAAGCTGAAAATCAAAGGATCATAGAATTTATTCAGGAAGCACTTAAAGAGTGGAAATAATTTTTAAGTGTATATGGTACATTTAAAAATTATTTTTTACATTTGGAAGAAGGAACCAAATCTATTCTCTTTACCTAACC
>DOTV01000176.1:47367-48494 GCA_003520925.1 Bacteroidales bacterium
AATAATCATCTGGGTCACAAAGAAAAAAACTGAAACCTCCGCTGACTATTTTCTTGCCGGGCGTGATGCAACATGGCTGGCTATAGGGTCTTCTATTTTTGCCTCGAATATCGGATCGGAACACCTGGTTGGACTTGCAGGTGCAGGGGCTTCAAGCGGTATGGCAATGGCACACTGGGAAATGCATGGGTGGATCATACTTATTCTGGGATGGTTCTTTGTTCCCTTTTATGCACGCAGCGGAGTATTTACAATGCCCGAATTCTTAGAGAAAAGATATAACAAAGAGTCAAGAAGCGTGCTTTCAGTAATCTCGCTTGTAAGCTACGTATTTACAAAAGTTGCTGTTACAGTTTACGCGGGAGGGATAGTATTCAAGCAGGTGTTTGGTATCGAATCAGTATTAGGTATTGATTTCTTCTGGATAAGTGCTGTCGGATTGGTAGTACTGACGGGCATATACACAACCCTGGGAGGCATGCGGGCAGTACTCGCGACATCAGTTCTGCAGACTCCCATATTGCTTCTGGGCTCCATTGTGATCCTGATTCTCGGTCTCCAGAAACTGGGAGGCTGGAATGAAATGATGGAAATATGCCGTGCCGTCCCTGTTAATGCCGAGGGAGATACGATGACTCACCTTATGAGGTCAGCTAAAGATGCTGATTTCCCCTGGACAGGAGTGATACTGGGTTCCGCCATCATTGGCTTCTGGTACTGGTGCACCGACCAGTTCATTGTTCAAAGGGTTCTCTCAGGAAGGAATCAGACCGAATCGAGAAGAGGCGCAATTCTCGGGGCATCATTTAAACTTCTGCCTGTTTTTATTTTCCTTATCCCGGGGATGATAGCTTTTGCCCTAAAAACAAAAGGAATTATATCACTGCCAAATTCTGATGCTGCTTTTTCAGTTCTGGTTAAGGAACTTCTTCCGATCGGATTCAAGGGACTTGTTGTGGGAGGCATTCTTGCGGCTCTCATGAGCTCGCTAGCTTCTCTCTTCAATTCTTCTGCAACACTTTTTACTGTGGATTTTTACCAGAAATACAGACCTCAGGCACCTGAAAGAGAGCTTGTACGTGTTGGACGTATCGCCACAGTGGTAGTTGTTGTTCTTGGCGTTCTGT
>DOTV01000195.1:0-3595 GCA_003520925.1 Bacteroidales bacterium
AATTTCGCTGAAGGAATCACGACATCGAACCTGGGCAAACCCGGTTTTGAAAAGGCCCTTGAACAGCATTCAGCATATTGTGATGCACTGAAAGGGTGCGGCCTGGAGCTTATAGTCCTGGATGCTGATGAAAGATATCCTGATGGTTGTTTTGTTGAAGATACTGCAATTATCACCAGTGAAGCAGCAGTAATTACAAAACCAGGAGCCGAATCCAGGATGGGTGAGGAAGCTGAAATCTCCGGGATCCTGTCGGAGTTCAGGAAGATTGAGGCTGTTAAGCTTCCCGGCACTCTGGATGGTGGAGATGTTCTGAGGGTGGAGAATCATTTTTTCATCGGGATCTCCGGGAGAACAAACATGGATGGTGCCAGGCAGCTTTCGGAAATACTGACAAAATATGGGTATACTGCGTCAGTAACTGAAGTGGGTGAGGGCCTCCACCTTAAATCGGGGATTGCATACCTCGGGGAAGGCAATTTCATTTCCATTGAAGGATTTTCAAGAATAAGCGGCTCCCGGGGGATCATCATTTCAGACATCCGGGAGAGCTATTCCGCCAATTGCCTTCGGGTAAATGATTTCCTGCTGATCCCCAAAGGATTTCCTGAATCAAAAAAGAAGATCATTGAACTCGGGTATAATATTATTGAGCTGAACATGTCGGAATTCAGAAAGATGGACGGAGGCCTGACCTGTTTATCGTTATTATTCATTTAAGTCAGGCCGCAAACCGCACGCCGCATACCCCAACCCTTCCTTTTCGTTTTACATTTGTTGCTCACGGCTTTACACCTGACACTGTAACTTATGATTTCATTATTTATCTTTATATCAGATCTTATACCTCATGCTGAATTAATAATCATTTAACCGGATCAAAATGAAAAAGATAATTTTAATGCTTGCCGTTGTACTTGCTCTTCCGGCATTGGGACAGACAAAAGAAGATTCCCTGGGCATAAAAAAAGCCATTACCGATTATATTGAAGGATGGGCAACAGGAAATGTTGAACGTATCCAGAATGCTGTTTCACCTGAACTGTCAAAACGGAGAGTCGCCGCTTCAGGAGAATTGGTATTTGCCCAGGATATGAGCCGTTCGCTTCTTTGTGCATCAGCTCTTGCAAATGCAAAGGGAGTGCGTATGCAGGATCTGACACCGGGCAAAGAGCTTGTTCCGGAGATAAAAATCCTGGATATCGACGGAATAAACGCCAGCGCAAAAACATGGAATGCCAAATATGGCTTTTTTGACTACATCCACTTGTCGAAAGCCGGTGGGAAATGGATGATTGTGAATGTATTGTGGGATATGAATAGCAAGAAGTAAGGGCCAACTGCATTCGGAACCAGAAGGCTGGTCGCCTGATGCCCGTTGCCTTTAATACATTGTCTTGCGGTCGTGCAGTCCTGCAGTCAGGCAAGCTGAGGCTCCGCCAGCTGGCAGAGACGAAGTCCCGCAACAGCGGGATCATGTGATCATGCCTTAACGCCGTTGCGCCGTTACCCCTTGAAATCGCCAGTCACCGACAGCCTGAAAGCTATCGGCTTTTATATACTATTTCCGTCATTTTATTAAATTTGTCATATACCAATACTTTTTCAAGATGAAATTTTATTCCCTGATACTTGCAGCAGTAGTGTTAGTGTGGAACAATGAATGCCATGCCCAGTTGTCAGATATTCAACCTTTATGGCCAAACGGAATACCAGGTAATCCCGTTAAATACAAGGCTGAAAAGCTCACTTCCAACACTTTCCGCCAGAGTTCTCTTTCCCTCAGCAACAGGGTCTTCAGCTGCGTATCGGAACCCGGCTATATAATTCACAAACCCGAAAAGGGCAAGGCTAATGGTGCTGCGATGGTCATTTGTCCTGGTGGCGGATTCCGTGATGTCTGGTTCGACAGGGAGGGGAATGATCTTGCTATATTTCTTGCACAACGTGGAGTGACCTGCCTTGTGCTTAAGTACAGAACATTCAATACTGGTGAAGAAAGATTTAAGCTTGAATGGAAAGATTATGCTCCTCATGTATATGCTGATGCGAGACAGGCGATATACATTATGAGGAGCAGGGCAAAGGAACTTGGCATTGATGTAAATAAGACAGGCATCGGTGGATTTTCCGCAGGAGGTTCACTATCCATGATGGTTGCTCTGAATATGTATGAAAAAGAGCTTCCCGGATATGCAAGCTACGGCCAGATAAATACAGCACCTGATTTTGTCGGTCTCTTTTATCCGGGATTGAATCCGGGATACATGGATATGGCAAAGAAGACCGGAACATTTCCACCGGTTTTTATTATGAATGGCGGCGAGGATACTACAACTCCTGCAGCCAATTGCATTGAACTTTATAATATCCTCGCCTCAAAAAAAATCAACGTGGAGATGCACATCTACTCTAAAGGTGGGCATGGCTTCGACTCAGGTATCGAAAGAGGTAACGGCGTCGCTTCGTGGAGAGACAGCTTTGTTGCATGGCTGAAGGACAGAGGGTTTATATCTGAATAAAAGACCTGCATTATTATTTTCTTTAATTGAATAACAAATAAATGACACTGATTTGAAAATCAAATCGATTCTGACAATAATTGTGGTACTTCTTGCAGTCCAGCTGCTAAGGGGCCAGTCAACCGGCAATCCTGTTACCGACCTTCTCCTTTCAGCATATTCGGAGAAATTATACAAACCAGCCGGTTAAAGATCATCAGTAATGCTGTTGCCGGGAATGCCGCGAAACCTGTTGTTGCAGTCTCTGCAGCCACTCCCAGAAAGCCTTTTAATGAGATCGTTAACTTTAAAAAGTAAACGAAAATACCGCAGGACCGAAAGACTGCAGGACCGCAAGACTGCAAGACTGCAAGACTTTTAATATATGACCTGCTGCCAATACTTTGAAACACTTCCTCCCGGTGAAAAACGGGATCTGCACAAGAATTACCACGACAATCACTATGGTTTTCCACCTCATGACGATAATGAGCTGTTCGGGAGACTGGTGCTTGAGATAAACCATGCGGGACTGAACTGGCAGATCATCCTGAAAAAGGAACAGGTATTCCGGAAGGCATTCAGTAATTACTGGTTGTATTTAGCCGGCCATCGGGTGATATGCCACTCCACCGGAAACTCATCTATTCTTTACGGATCTTTTTGCAGGCATGACTCCTGTATTAACTAAACATAATTAAGCAGCCGTTGTTATTTCTTTACCAGCTAAACGGGTCAGGCGGTTGTCATACAATTCTTAAATTATTATATGGTGAAATCCGTACGTCAATTAATAACTTTTTTCTGGAGCGAATTATTCCGTCAGGGAAGGATTGAAGGCGACGTCCACAGGGTTCCGGACAGGGAATCAGATAAATATTTCCAGAGTCGTCCGCGTGAAAGTCAGATAAGCGCGGTGGCTTCGGAACAAAGCAAAATTCCGGAGAGCAGTGTCGGTTTGGAAAAGAAAGTAAGCGAAATAGATCAAAGGTTTAATGGACAGCCCATTCCACGACCTTATAATCGGGGAGGAATTTATTTATCACCGGTGCGCATCGGGTTCTGGCAAGGAAGAGCCCATAGATTACATGACC